>NZ_RZTE01000015.1:127205-137082 GCF_003997415.1 Mesorhizobium sp. M7A.F.Ca.MR.245.00.0.0
GCCGAGCCGCTGTCGGCAGTGCAGCTGGCCAAATCCGCCGGCCTTTCGGTGCGCCAGGTCGAGCGCCTGTTCCTGCGCCACCTCAGCGTCACGCCTGGCCGTTATTACATGCGGCTGCGGCTGGAGCGGGCGCGCGAACTGCTGCGCCAGACCAACATGCCGATCCTCGATGTGGCGATAGCGACCGGCTTCACCTCGCATTCCTACTTCGCCCAAAGCTACCGGCTGCAATTCGGCAGGCCGCCCTCGGAAGAGCGCCGCACGACTTACTGAATTCCGCTTCCGCTGAAAAGTTCGGCATTCGGCCCGGCGCATCGAGCCAGGGTAGCGAATTCGGGTAACGGGTTCTTTCGGAGCCTTCGCGCCGCGTTGGCTGACGGGTGCATCAAACGAAAAACCCGCCTGAGCGGCGGGTCACCGGCGCAAATCAGCACCATAGGCAAAAATGTACCATAGCTGAGGTCACCGAGTCAAGAAAAAATTCCTATCATGGAAAGCTGCCGGAACTGCCGAAGTCGCCGAACTGGCTGTCAAGCGCCCGGACTTGTGTCCC
The DNA here is from genome assembly GCF_003997415.1 of Mesorhizobium sp. M7A.F.Ca.MR.245.00.0.0. Taxonomy (NCBI): domain Bacteria; kingdom Pseudomonadati; phylum Pseudomonadota; class Alphaproteobacteria; order Hyphomicrobiales; family Phyllobacteriaceae; genus Mesorhizobium; species Mesorhizobium sp. M7A.F.Ca.MR.245.00.0.0. Next base: position 127,759 of record NZ_RZTE01000015.1, read on the forward strand.
GGCGCCGCGTCAAATAGCTTGCCGCCCGGATCAGGGGCGGATTTAGGAGATTTCGATGGCGGGACTTGCACGGGGTGTCGCTGCGGCGATCCTCCTTTTGTCGATGACGACGTTCGGCTTCGCCGCAAACAAGGTCATCATCATTCTCGATGCGTCCGGCTCGATGTGGGCGCAGATCGACGGCAAGCCCAAGCTCGAAATCGCCCGAGAGTCGCTTCGAACCGTGCTTCAATCGGTCCCCACCGACGACGACATCGGCTTTATGGCCTATGGCCACCGTGAAAAGGGCAGCTGCGACGACATCCAGCTGATCGTGCCGCCGCAGGCAGGTTCGGGCAGCGCCATTTCGGCCGCTGCCGACAGCCTGAAATTCCTCGGCAAGACGCCGCTGACCGCTGCCGTCAAGCAGGCGGCCGAGGCGTTGAAATACACCGAGGACAAGGCGACCGTCGTGCTCATCACCGACGGGCTCGAAACATGCGGGGGCGACCCTTGCGCGCTTGGCAAGGAGCTCGAGGCATCCGGCGTCGACTTCACTGCCGATGTCGTCGGCTTCGGCCTGACCGCCGATGAGGGCCGGCAGATCGCCTGCCTCGCCGACAACACCGGCGGCAAGTACATCCAGGCCTCCGACGAGAAGGCGTTGCAGGAGGCGCTTGCCGAGACAGTGGCGGCGCCGGCGCCTGCTCCTGAACCGGCTCCGGCACCTGCGCCAGCGCCCGCGCCGGAGCCGGCCAAACCGGAATTCAATTTCCTGCCGACAGCGGTGCTTGCCGAGGGCGGCGATCCCGTCACCGACGGCAACGCCTGGGAAATCTACAAGGCCAAACCCGACGGTACGCGCGGCGACTACGTCAGCACCGAATACGGCGCCTACAAGGCCAATCTGGAACCGGGCGACTATATCGTCGTGGCCAGTGACGGCCAGGCCAAGACCGAGCAGAAGGTCAAGATCGAGGCCGGCCAGGTCTACAAGCCGCTTTTCAACTTGAATGCCGGCACGCTCATCATCCACCCACGACCGAGCGCGGCGGCGGATGTCGTCGATGGCGCGGCTGTCGTCATCGACTATCCTGGTGCTGACATGCCCGCCACCTTTTATGGGACGACGAAAGCCGTGTTGCCGGCCGGCGACCAGAAGGTGACTGTCACGATCGGGCAGGGCGTGGCTACCGAGACGATTCCGCTGGCTGCCGGCAAGACCGTGGAAAAGGACATGGTTGCCGGTGTTGGCCATGTCGTTGCCAATGCTTACTATGCTGCGGGCGGCGACAAGGCGGACGGTTCAGGCATCGGCTTCAAGGTGCTCAAGGCAAAAAAGAAGATCGATGGAACCAGGGACGAGGTGACCTATGCCTACGGACCCGACAGCAAATTCGATCTGCCGCCCGATGACTATGTGTTGATTGCGACGGTTGATCTCGCCGTCGTCGAGCAGCCGTTCACTGTCAAGGTGGGCGAATTTCAGGATCTGAAGGTCGCAATGAATGCCGGCGTGCTGGCGATCACCGCGCCCGGAGCCTCGAAGATCGAGATTTTCGAGGCCAAGAAGGACATCAACGGCAACCGCAAGTCGCTTGGCTATGCATTCGAGCAGAAGTATCAGGCAGCGATCCCGGCGGGCGACTACGCCGTCGTTTCGGAGAAATCCGACAACAGTTCGAAAGAAGGCAACGTGACGGTCAAGGCCGGCGAGCGAGCCGAGCTAACCGTGCAATAGAATCGTATGCACAACCGCAAGAGGGCGGCCATGTGCCGCCCTTTTTCATGAACGACGCAGAACTGCCGTCAAGCGGTGCCGAAGGCGCTGGCGCCATGGTCGGCGCGGCCGACCAATTGCCGGAAGCCGGCAAACAGTTCGCGGCCGAAGCCGAACTCGTTGCCGATAAGATCGGCATCCGCCGTCCGGCGCAAGGCGAACTCCCCGGCCGGCACCAGGACTTCGAGTGTGCCGGCTTCGGCGTCGAGCCGGATGATGTCGCCTTCGTGGATCCTGGCGATAGGACCCTCCTCGACCGCCTCCGGCGTCACATGGATCGCCGCCGGCACCTTGCCGGAGGCGCCAGACATGCGCCCGTCGGTGACCAGCGCGACGCGCTGGCCGCGATCCTGCAGGATGCCGAGCACGGTGGTCAGCTTGTGCAGTTCCGGCATGCCATTGGCCTTCGGCCCCTGGAAGCGGATGACGGCGATGAAATCACCGGTCAGCGTGCCTGCCTTGAACGCATCGTTCAGCCCTTGTTGGCTGTCGAAGACCCTGGCCGGCGCCTCGATGATACGCCGCTCCGGCTTCACCGCGGAAGTCTTGATGACGGCATGGCCGAGATTGCCTGACAGCACCTTCAGACCGCCGGTCGCCTGGAATGCCTTGTTGAACGGCGCCAGCACCTTTTCGTCGCCGCTTGCCTTCGGCGAGGCCTCGCGCACCACGCCTCCGTCGGCGCCGAGCTTTGCCTCGACCGCATAGGGCCGCAGCCCTTCGCCCCACACCGTCTGCACATCCTCATGCAGGATGCCTTCGTCGAGCAGTTCGCGGATCAGGAAGCCGAGCCCGCCGGCGGCGTGGAAATGGTTCACGTCGGCGAGGCCGTTCGGATAGACCCGCGCCAGCAGCGGGACGGCTTCCGAAAGGTCGGAAATATCCTGCCAGGTGATGGCTATGCCGGCCGCCGCCGCCATGGCGATCAGGTGGATGGTGTGATTGGTCGAGCCGCCAGTGGCGTGCAGACCGACGATGCCGTTGACGATCGACCGCTCGTCGATCATCCGGCCGACAGGCGTATAGGCGTTGCCGAGCGCGGTGATCGCCAGCGCCCGCTTCGTCGCCTCGCGGGTCAGCGCCTCGCGCAGCGGCGTGCCGGGGTTGACGAAGGAAGCGCCCGGCGTGTGCAGGCCCATGATCTCCATGAGCATCTGGTTGGAATTCGCCGTGCCGTAGAAGGTGCAGGTGCCCGGCCCATGATAGGATTTGGACTCGGCTTCCAGCAGTTCGGCGCGCCCGGCCTTGCCCTCGGCGTAGAGCTGGCGGACCTTGGCCTTCTCGTCATTGGGCAGGCCGGTCGTCATCGGTCCGGCCGGAATGAACACTGCCGGCAGATGGCCGAAGGTGAGTGCCGCGATGACCAGCCCCGGCACGATCTTGTCGCAGACGCCGAGATAGACGGCGGCGTCGAACATGTTGTGCGACAGGCCGATCGCTGCGGCCATGGCGATGACATCGCGCGAAAACAGCGACAACTCCATGCCGGGCTGGCCCTGGGTGACGCCGTCGCACATCGCCGGCACGCCGCCGGCCACCTGCGCAATGCCACCGGCTTCGCGGGCCGCGTCCTTGATCAGCGCGGGGAAGGTCTCGAACGGCTGATGCGCCGACAGCATGTCGTTGTAGGAGGTGATGATGCCGAGGTTCGGCACCTTGTCGGCGCCCAGCGCGAGCTTTTCCGAGGGGCTGCACACCGCAAAGCCGTGGGCGAGATTGCCGCACGACAGCACAGCCCGGTTGGCGGTGCGGTTCGATGCCTCGGCGATGCGGCCGAGATAACGCTCGCGGCCCGGCTTTGAGCGCTGGCGGATGCGTTCGGTGATGGCTTCGATGTCGCGTCTGGCGGTCATGGCGGTCGGTCCTTTCAGGCGAGGTCCCGGAAACATCCTCCCGCCGTTTGCCGGGACCAGAGTAAATCGAGATTCAGGGGGCCCAGAAAACCTCTACGGGCTTATGCGCTGCGTCGAGCACGGCACGGATTGGCTTTCGCGGCCCGGGCGCCACCGCGCCGTCGAAGGCGATACGCTTGTCCTCACCCTCTATGTGCAGCGCGATGAAGCCGGCTTCGACGATGCGCGCCAGCGACAGGGTCAGCCGCGGCTCGCCCGCACTTGCCGCATGAACGGGCAGCACGATCCTGTCGCAAGACGGGTCGAGCAGCGTTGCCAGATCGTCGGCATCGGGAAAGAACGAGGCGGTGTGGCCGTCCGGCCCCATGCCGAGCACGACGACATCGAGCGGCCAGGGCAAGGAGCGGAGCGCTGCATCGTCGGACGAGGCCGCATCCTCGATGCTGGTGGCTTCGTGATAGAGCGGCACGAAACGAGCCGCCTTGGCCGCGTTCTGCAACAGATTGGCGGTCACCAGTCCGGCATTGGAGCGTGGCGAGGAGGCCGGCACGAAACGCTCGTCGACCAGCGTCACGATCACCTTGTCCCAGGCGATGGGTATCGCTGAAAGGGCGGCGAGGAATTTTGCCGGCGTGGTGCCGCCGGAGACGGCGAGCAACCCCGTGCCGCGCTCGGCGATCGCCTTGGTCAGTCTGCCTGCAGCATGACCGGCAAGGGCGGCCGCCAGTTCCTGGCGCCCGGCGAAGCCGTTCCAGTCATAGGCGGCGCTGTTCAATTGCTCTCGTGCCATGTCCGCCCGTCACGCTCGATCAGTGCTATCGAGGCCGATGGCCCCCAGGTGCCCGCCGTGTAGCCCTGCGCCTCCTGCCTGGCACTTTCCCAGGCATTCTGGATCGGGTCGATCCATTTCCACGCCGCCTCGACTTCGTCACGGCGCATGAACAGGGTCTGGTTGCCACGGATGACGTCCATGATCAGCCGCTCATAGGCGTCCGGTGCGCGGCCGTCGAAGGACTGTGCGAAACTCATGTCGAGCGAGATCTGGCGCAGCCGCATGCCGCCCGGACCCGGATCCTTGATCATGATGAACTGCTTGACGCCTTCGTCCGGCTGCAGCCGGATGACAAGCTGGTTGGCGAAGATCGGTCCGGCGCTGTCGCCGAAGATCGAATGCGGGATCGGCTTGAATTCGATGACGATTTCCGAAACCCGCGTCGCCAGCCGTTTGCCGGTGCGGAGATAGAACGGAACGCCCGACCAGCGCCAATTGCCGATCTCGGCCTTGATGGCGACGAAGGTTTCGGTGTTGCTATCCTTGCCGAGTTCCTCGACATAGCCTTTCACCGGTCCGCCGGCCGAAGCCCCGGCGCGATACTGCCCGCGCACGGTGTGCTTTGGCGCCTCGTTGCCGTTGATGCGCTTCAGTGCCCGCAGCACCTTCAGCTTTTCGTCGCGCACGGCGTCGGCATCCATCGACGATGGCGCTTCCATGGCGACGAGGCACAGCAGCTGCAGCATATGGTTCTGCACCATGTCGCGTAGCGCGCCGGCCTTGTCGTAATAGGTGACGCGGTCTTCCAGACCGACGGTCTCGGCCACGGTGATCTGCACATGGTCGATGTGGGCTGAATTCCACAACGGCTCGTAGAGCGCGTTGGCGAAGCGCAGCGCCATCAGATTCTGCACCGTCTCCTTGCCGAGATAATGGTCGATGCGGAAGATCTGGCTTTCGTGGAAGTCGTCGCCGACCAGGTCGTTGAGCTTACGTGCCGAATCGAGGTCGCGGCCGATCGGCTTTTCCAGCACGATGCGCGAGTTCGGCGTGATCAGATTGTGCTCTTTCAGCTTGTGCGAGATGTCGCCGAACAGCGCCGGCGCCACCGCCAGGTAGAAGGCTCGAATGCGGTCGCTGTCGCCGATCGCTTTCTTGAGCTTGTCGAAGCCGGCGCCGCTCGTCGCATCGGCCGAGACGTAGGATAGTCGCGCCAGAAAAGTCTTCAGTTCCTTGGCGTCGATGTCGGCCGGTTTGACGTGCTCGGAGATCGCCTGTTTGGCGAAGGCCTGGAATTCTTCGTCGCTCATTTTCGAGCGCGATGTGCCGATGATGCGTGTCGGCTCCGAAAACTGATGGTCGCGCTGGCGATAATAGAGCGACGGCAGAAGCTTGCGTTCCGACAGATCGCCGGTGCCGCCGAAAATGATGAAGTCGAAAGGCTCGACGGGGATGATCTGGCTGGTCATGGTCTGTCCGCTTTGACGCCGGTCGCTGTGACGCGGCTGATATAATCTAATCGATTTAAATTTTCCAGTGCCATGGTGTCACATCTGGGTGTATGCGCCTGCCCCTTGACAGTCCGATGACCCGGAGGCTTGTCGAAAGGCGCGGCTCCGGAAGCCTTCGCAGTTGCAGCATAGAGCGGGATCGACGCGAAAGCCAAAGGAGAAATCGGCGATGGCTCCACATCTTTCGGCCAATCCAGTCAGAAGCCGTGGCTTTGCGCGGATGAGCGCCAATGACGTGCCCGTTGATCGTCACCAATCATGAGCGGAAAAAACATGCGTCTGGAAAACAAGGTTGCGATTATCACCGGTGCTGCGTCGGGTTTTGGCGAGGGCATCGCCAGGCGCTTTGCGCAGGAGGGCGCCAAGGTCGTTGTCGCCGACCTCAACGCCAGGGGCGCGGAACGCGTCGCCGGTGAGATCGGAGAAGCGGCGATCTGGACCCAGACCGATGTCTCGCTGCGCTCCGAATTCGACGAGATGGTCTATGCCGCCAAAAGCGCCTTCGGCCGCATCGACATCATGGTCAACAATGCCGGCTATACCCATCGCAACGGCGACATGCTCAATGTCGACGAGGACACCTTCGACCTGATAACCGCCGTCAACATGAAGGCGATCTATCACGCGGCACTCGCCGTGGTGCCGATCATGGAGCGGCAGGGCGGCGGCGTCATCCTGACCACGGCCTCCACCGCGGGTCTGCGGCCGCGCCCCGGCCTCACCTGGTACAACGCGTCGAAAGGCTGGGCGATCACCGCCACCAAATCGATGGCGGTGGAACTGGCGCCGAAGAACATCCGCGTCAACTGCCTCTGCCCGGTTGCAGGCGAAACCGGCATGCTGGAGAAATTCATGGGCGTCGACACGCCCGAGATCCGCGAGAAGTTCCGCGCATCGATCCCGCTCGGCCGGCTTTCGACGCCGCTCGACATCGCCAACGCCGCACTCTGGCTGGCCTCGGACGAAGCCGCCTTCATCACCGGCGTGGCGCTGGAGGTCGATGGCGGCCGCTGCATCTGAAAGTGCCAGGCGTCACGCGCCGGTCTTGATGTAACTCTTGTAGATCCAGCCGGTCTTGCCGTTGTAGGTGATCTGGCACCATTGCTTGCAGCTCTTCACCTGCACCGAGGTTTTGGCTGGCACCGTACCGATGGCGGCGGCATTTTTCTTCGGGCCGCTTCGCATGGTCACGGCCCTCAGGATGCGCCCTGTTCCGGTGGCTGCGGCTTTCCTTGGCTTCGCCTTGGCCTGGCTGTCATCGCCTTCCGCCGCTGGCACTTGCGGCTGCACCGCGGGGATGGCGGCGGTTTGTGCGCCGTCGGGGTGGTTGCCCGTGGCTGCGCTGGGCGCGGCTACCTTGGCAAGTTCGGTGGCGGCATCGGTAGCGGCTGCCGGCTGTGCGAATGCCGCAGCTTGCTTGTCCGCTGCCTTGGGAGCGGTCGAATCGGAGGTGGTTGCGTCCTTCGGCTGCGAACCGGTCCAGCGCGGGTCATTAGCGGCAAGTGCGGGGAGGTTGGTTTGCGCGGCCGCCACGGTAGTTGGAATTGCGTCGGACTTGCGCGCCTGCGGCACGGCTGCCGCGGCGACCGCGGCCCCAACCGGGGTTATTTTCGTCGTCTTCACCGGAACCGTTGGAATTGTCTGCTCGGGGCTCGCTGCCGCTTGCCTGTCGCTGGCCGGCAATGCCAGCCACAGCGCCACGGCGGCGACGCCAAGCAGCGCGGCGGTGCCGATCGCGGCGATGACCAGATGCGAGTTCGAACGGACTTCCTGCCAGAAGGACGGCCGCATGTCGTATCCGAACTGCATGGCAAAGCGCCGACGTTCCGGCGTACCGAAACTGAAGGGCTCTCTCACTCTTGCCACCTCCATAAGCGGGCCGACGTTCTTTCGGTCGGTGCCGGAAGTCCGGCGTCTGATCCGCATAGGTCCCAAAAACAACGCGGGCAGTCCCGCAACAATCCCCGAACAATCGCCCAGAACCGGCAGCTTTCGCCTGCGATTGTGGCATCAGTACGCCATTATAGGGGATTCTGCGCCTTTGCGGGAAATTGCGCAATGCGTCGCACGGGCAACAAATGTTACAATGAATATTACAATATTACATCAGGTGGGTCGACTAGATCCTGTCCCGCAACGCAAACCAGTTGAGCGCCAGGAACAGCAGCGGCGCGCGGAAGCGCCGACCGCCGGGGAACGGCGGGATTTTCAGATCCTCGATCAGCTTCAGCCGGTCGCGGTTGCCGGCAACGGTTTCAGCATAGAGTTTACCGAAATAGTTCGACAGCATGACGCCGTGGCCGGAATAGCCGCCGGCCGAGATCACATTGGGCATCACTTCGCGCACGAAAGGCTTTCTCGGCACAGTGATGCCGACATAGCCGCCCCACCCATGCGTGATCTCGACATCCCTGAGTGCGGGGTAGAGTTCCGCGATCTGGCGGCGGATGTGAATGTGGATATCCTTCGGATCGTTGACGCCATAAACCTCGCGTCCGCCAAACAGCAGCCGCCCGTCCTTCGATCTGCGGAAATAGCGCACGACGAAGCGGGAGTCGTCGACCGCCTCGCCGCCCGGCAGCACATCTGACTCTGCCCACAGAGGCACCGTCGCGCCGATGAAGGAACCGATGGGCATGATGTGCGCGGCACTCACCGGCTCGAGCGTGCCGCCATAGGCGTTGACCGCTATCAGGCATTTCTGGGCCGTCACCGTCCCTCTCGGTGTCGAAACCTTGACCTTGCCGCCACTGGACATGATGCCGGTCGACGGCGTCCCCTCGAACAGCTGCGCGCCTGCAAGCGCTGCCACCCGCGCCGTGCCGATCACCAGCTTCATCGGATGGATGTGGCCGGTGCCGGTGTCGCGCGTGCCGCCGAAATAGGCGGTCGAGCCCAACCGCTCCGCCGTCTCCCTGGCATCCATGAACGAGATATGCGGGTAGGCAAAACGGCTCGCCATGATCTCGGCATGCGCCTTGTAGTCGTCGACATAGCGGGGCTTGTGCGCCACCGAGAGCTGGCCCGGCATATAGTCGATATCGATCTGGTTGGCGGCAGTGAATTCGAGGAGATGCGCCTTGGCCTCTTCGGCAAGATCAAACAGCGCCTTGGCGCGGGCCAAGCCATACTCGGATTCCAGGTCCTCGGCCCAGGCGCGCTGGCCGGTGCCGAGCTGCCCGCCATTGCGCCCGGAGGCGCCATCGCCGAAGCGGTACGCGTCGATCAGCACGACATTGGTGCCTGCCTTGGCCAGATGCGCCGCCGCCGACAGCCCGGTGAAGCCGCCACCAATGATGACGACATCGCATGTCCGGTCGCCATCCAGTCCGGGATATTCGGGCCTCGGTCCCGCCGTGTCCTCGTACCAGGAACGGCCGGGGGAAATTGGGGATTGGTAAGGCATGATGCTCGCAGGGAGTAGGGGAG
>NZ_RZTE01000016.1:0-135693 GCF_003997415.1 Mesorhizobium sp. M7A.F.Ca.MR.245.00.0.0
TCTGGTCGTCGCCGACCTGCAGGGCAAGGCACAGAATGCGCGCATCACGGCGGCGTCGAGCATGGCGCCGGAGCCGTTGGCCAGCACGAAACGGCCACGCTCGCCGCGCGCCTTCGCCACCCGATCCGGCCAGGCGTGGACGAGCAGGGGACCGGCTGCCGCAGCTTCGCTGCCCTTCGCCTCGCCAGCCTGCCTCGCCAGCCGTTCGGCGAGCTGCTTGGCGGCTGTAGCGCGTGGCGATTTTTCCCCGCGAAAACGCACCAGCCGCCGCTCCAGATCGGCGCCGTCGCCACCAAGGCCGCGTTCGGTGAGCAGCACGGCAAGCATCGCCGCCTCGAAGGCATGGCCGCTGCCGGCTGCCTCGGCAACCATGTGCGCCAACCGCACCGGCAGGGCGAGCTTGCGCATCGCTGCACCCGCGTCCGTCAGGCGCCCCATGTCGTCGATGGCATCCAGCGCGCGTAGTAGCCCCCTTGCCTCATTAAGGGCCGGAACAGGCGGCGGATCGAGAAAAGCGAGCCCTGCCGGATTGGCAACGCCGAAGGCAGCGCAATCGAGCAGCAGTCCGGACAGATCGGCCTCGAGGATTTCCGGCGGCGTGAAGGCGGGGAGTGCAGCCGTCTGCTCGGCCCGCCACAACCGGATGGCGACGCCTGGCTGCGTGCGCCCGGCACGGCCGGCGCGCTGGTCGGCGGAAGCCTTGCTGACGCGCACGGTCTCCAACCGGGTGAGGCCGCTGGCCGGCTCATAGCGCGGCAGCCGCGACAGGCCCGAATCGATGACGACGCGCACGCCGTCGATGGTGATCGAGGTTTCGGCGATCGAGGTGGCCAGCACCACCTTGCGGCGGCCTGATGGTGCCGGTTTGATCGCGGCATCCTGCGCCTTGCCGTCGAGCATGCCGTAGAGCGGCACGATGTCGGTTTCAGTGCCGACCTTGCCGGCCAGCCGCTCGGCCGTTCGCTCGATCTCGCGCTGGCCGGGCAGGAAGGCAAGCACGCTGCCGCTCTCGTCGGCAAGGGCAGCGCGGATCGCCTTGGCCATCGCGTCCTCGATGGCGATGCCGGCGGGGCGTTCGTCATACCGGATGTCTACGGGGAAGGCGCGACCCTCGCTTTCGACGACCGGCGCGCCCGACATGAGTTTGGCGACACGCGCGCCGTCGAGCGTCGCCGACATCACTGCCAAGCGCAGATCCGGCCTGAGCGCCCCTTGGACGTCGAGCGCCAGAGCGAGACCAAAATCGCCGTCGAGCGAGCGCTCGTGGAATTCGTCGAAAATGACAGCCGAAACACCGGGCAGTTCGGGATCGTCGAGGATCATGCGCGCCAGCACGCCTTCGGTGACGACCACGATCCTGGTCTTTGCCGAAATGCGGTTTTCCATGCGCATGGCATAGCCGACGGTGGCGCCGGGTTCCTCACCAAGCAATTCAGCCATCCGGCGGGCGGCGGCGCGGGCGGCGAGGCGGCGCGGTTCAAGCAGGATGATCTTGCCGGCGCCGAGCCAAGGCGTGTCAAGCAGCGCCAGCGGCACCAGCGTCGTCTTGCCGGCGCCCGGCGGCGCCACCAGCACGGCGCTGTTGCCATGGCCGAGCGCTTCCGTCAGCGCCGGCAGCACGGCGGATACAGGAAGCTCCGGCAGGGGTTTTGTGGTCATGGCGCCCGCATATCAGCGGTTACGGCCAAGGCGCAACCAGAGTCGGTTCAAAGCCGGGTGCGCGAAAACGGGTTCCAGCGCACGGTGCCCAGCCGCGCTTCCTCACGAACCATGGTCAACAGGCCGGCACCGCCAACGACCGCCAGGCCAACCAGCGACAGCCCGTCCGGATATTCCTGGAAGAACAACGCGCCGAGGATCACCGCCCAGGCGATCTGCGAATAATGCGTCGGCGCGACGCGGTTGGCGGGCGCGTATTTCATGGCCAGCAGCTGCAGGAATTGTCCACCCGCGGTGAAGGCACCGGCCATTGCCAGCCACAGCAACTGCTTTCCGCTGGGAACAGTAAAGGCGGTGGCGGCGGCACCGATGCCGTTGAACAGCAGGCCGCAACCGACCAGCACGCCGAGCATGGTGGTGCGCTTTTCCTGCTGCGCCAGCGAGCGCATCAGGATGACGCTGGTGGCCGCGAGGAAGGCAACGCCGAAGGCGGCAAAATGGCCGAGATTGAGCTCGCGAAAGCCAGGCCGCACCACCAGCATGACGCCGGCGAAACCGGCGACCACCGCCAGCCAGCGCCAGGGGCCGACCTTCTCCTTGAGGATCACCGTGGAGAGAATGGTGACGCAGAGCGGCGCCAGGAAGATCAGCGCATAGGACTCGGCCAGAGGAATGGTGGTGAAGGCGTAGACGCTGAGCACGCCGGAAGCGATACCCGCCCAGGCACGCGCCTGCACCGCCCATGGCCTTTTGGTGCGCCAGAAATCGCGCCAGCGTTCGCCCGCAGGTCGCGTGAAGAACAGGAAGAAGCCCGCGAACAAGGTTATGAAAAAGCCGATCTCGAAGATCGTGAGCTGACCGCCCAGGCTTTTGACAACGGCATCGCTGCCCGAATAGCTTGCGTAGGCGATCAGGGCGAGCAGGATTCCGTTCGTCACGTTGTTCCAGTTCCGGGGAGAGAGTGATTTGAAAATCCTGGCGCTCGGTGCCCATCCGGACGACATCGAGATCTTCATGTTCGGTACGATGGCCGCCTATGCCGCGCAAGGCGCAGAGCTCACTTTTGCCATGGCCACGGATGGTGCCAGGGGCGGCACGAGTGATCCCGCTGTTCTCGCTCATGTCCGTCGCGATGAAGCAACGGCCGCGGCTGCGCTGGTAGGCGCAATGCCACGCTTCCTCGACTTTCCGGACGGCGAGTTGGTGGCCGATGCAGCGCTGATCGGAGTTTTGAAAGCACTGATCGGTCAAACCGGCCCGGATCTGGTGATCACGCATGCGCCCAACGACTATCACGCCGACCATCGCGCACTGTCGGACGGCGTGCGCATCGCGGCGTCTTTCGCCGTCCCGGTGCTGCATGCCGACACGATGGCCGGCACCGGTTTTTCGCCGACGCACTATGTCGACATTTCCGCCCATGCCGACGTCAAGGCCGAGGCGATCCGAATGCATCAGTCGCAGGATCCCGACCGCTTCGTCGACATCGCGCGGACACAGAACGCCTTTCGCGCCGGCCAGTGCAACGGCGCGCAAGGCTCATCGGCCGAAGCCTTCCGCTTCGAACCGTCGTTCCCGTTCGCCGATATCCGCGCGCTGCTGCCGCCGGCGCCGCCGATCCGGAAGGTGATGGTGAGCACCAGAAGGGTCGATTGAGAAGCCGAGGCGACCCCACGTCCTGGTCACAATCGGCCTGAACAGCTTCGGTAAGCCGACCAGCGAGCCGCGCTTCTCCAACGTTTTCAGACATCGCGATAAGCATGCTGCGGCGCAGCAACGAATTCGCTTGCTTTGTTTAGTAAAAATTGCATCACTAAACAAATTACTAAACATCCGCAGCGTACCGCGCAGCCATGTTTGGGCCCCTGAGGAGAGGGGTTGAGGGCTTTTTGAAACCGTCATCCGGGCGCGTTTCGCAAATGGGAGGAAGTCATGAAATCGAGCTTGAAACTGGCGTTGGGACTGACCTCGGCGATCACAGCGTCGACAGCCGTCTCGAACGTCGCGCACGCTGAAGACCTGACGCTGTGCTGGGCCGCCTGGGACCCGGCCAACGCGCTTGTCGAACTGTCCAAGGATTTTACCAAGGAAACGGGCATCGGCATGAAATTCGAGTTCGTGCCATGGACCAACTATGCCGACCGTTTCCTCAACGAGCTGAATTCGCACGGCAAATTGTGCGACCTGATCATCGGCGACAGCCAGTGGATCGGCGGCGCGGCCGAGAACGGCCATTACGTCAAGCTGAACGACTTCTTCGACAAGGAGAAGATCAGCATGGACGATTTCGTGCCGGCAACCGTCGTCGGCTATTCGGAATGGCCGAAGAACACGCCGAACTACTGGGCGCTGCCGGCCATGGGCGACGTCGTCGGCTGGACCTATCGCAAGGACTGGTTCTCCAAGCCGGAACTGCAGAAGGAATTCAAGGAGAAGTACGGTTGGGATCTCGGCCCGCCGACCACTTTCGACCAGTTGAAGCAGGTCGCCGAGTTCTTCCAGAAGCGTGAGATCGACGGCAAGACCGTCTACGGCGCCTCGATCTACACCGAGCGCGGCTCGGAAGGCATCACCATGGGCGCCATGGACGTGCTTTACAGCTATGGCTTCCAGTACGAAAACCCCAAGAAGCCCTACGAAATGGAAGGCTTCGTCAACTCCGACAAGTCGGTGAAGGGCCTGGAGTTCTACAAGGCGCTCTATGATTGCTGCACCCCGCCCGGCGCGTCGAACAGCTACATGGGCGAAGGCGTCGACGCCTTCAAATCCGGCCAGGTGGCGATGCACATGAACTTTGCCTTCACATGGCCCGGCCTGCAGAAGGACGAGAATGTCGGCGGCGACAAGATCGGCTACTTCGTCAACCCGAAGGGGCCTGACGGCGAGCAGTTCGCCCAGCTCGGCGGTCAGGGCATCTCGGTGGTGTCCTATTCCGACAAGCAGGAGGCGGCGCTGAAATACATCAAATGGTTCGCCAACAAGGACGTGCAGGCCAAATGGTGGTCGCTCGGTGGCTATTCCTGCCTCAACGCGGTCGTCAAGGATCCAAAGTTCCCGGCCAGCCAGCCCTATGCGCAGACCTTCCTCGACTCGATGGCCATCGTGAAGGACTTCTGGGCCGAGCCGAGCTACGCTCCGCTGCTGCAGGCTTCGCAGAAACGCTTCCATGACTATGTCGTCGCCGGCCAGGGTTCGGCCAAGGATGCGCTCGACGGCCTGGTCAAGGACTGGACGCAGGTCTTCCAGGACGACGGTAAGATGTAACCCGGCTCCTCCCGAGCCCGACCCCTGAGCTGGATGATTTCAGGTCGAATCGACCAGAAACCATCCAGCTCCAGGAATAAAGAGAGAGAGCATGATGTCGTCCGAAAACCGCTTCACACTTTTCGGCATCATGCTCTAGGTCACGTGCCGCCCTTGGCACGGGACGCAGTTCAGATAAATTCCATGATAGAGACGACCAAGTGACCGAAGCAGGACTCACCATGCTTAATCGGACCGCGGAGAACGTTGCCCGGGCGACCCCGGAACCGTTGGCCCGCAAAGTCCGGGGCATCAGCGACAAGGGCCTCGCCTGGCTGTTCATCTCGCCGACGATCCTGTTGCTGCTCGCCATCAACATCTTCCCGCTGTTCTGGGCGATCTATCTGTCGTTCACCAACTACCGCGCCAACCGGCCGAACGAGGTGGTGAAGAACCTCGGCTTAGCCAACTACCAGCGCATCCTCGGCGACAAGGATATCTGGATCGCCATGCAGACGACGGCGCATTTCGTCTTCTGGACCATCCTGTTGCAGACGCTGATCGGCTTCACCCTGGCCTGGCTGATCGACAGGAAGTTCCGCGGCCACGCCTTCTGGACGACGCTGATCCTGGTGCCCATGATGCTGTCGCCGGCGGTGGTCGGTAATTTCTGGCGCTTCCTCTATGAGCCGCAGATCGGCCTATTCGCCTACGCGATTTCCTTCGTCACGAGGATTCCGCCGACCGATATCCAGATGCTCTCCAACGTGTCGCTGGCGCCCTGGTCGATCATCATCGTCGACACCTGGATGTGGACACCCTACGTGATGCTGATCTGCCTGGCGGGCCTGCGCTCCATCCCCGAATACATCTACGAGGCGGCCGAGGTCGACCGCGCCTCCAACTGGCGGCAATTCTGGTCGATCACGCTGCCGATGGCGCTGCCCTTCATTATGCTGGCTGTGCTGTTTCGCGGTATCGAGAACTTCAAGATGTTCGACATGGTCAATCTGTTGACCGGCGGCGGGCCGGGCTCGACCACCGAGGTCGCCTCGATCACGCTGAAAAGGCAGGCTTTCGAGAGCTGGCGCACCGGCTATTCCTCGGCCTTCGCAATCATTCTTTTCGTGGCGGTGTTCGGCCTCGCCAACATCTACGTCAAGGCGCTGAACAAGGTGAAGCAGAGATGAGCCTGACCACAGCCCATTCGGTCGTCGCACCGAGCAGCAACTCGAAACGGATCGCCGGCACGATCATCGTGCTTTACGCGCTGATCTCGATCGTGCCGCTGCTGTGGATCTTCGCCACCAGCTTCAAGACGCCGCCGGATTCGATCGCCTATCCGCCCAAGATCCTGTTCCAGCCCAGCCTCGAAGGCTACTGCAATCTGTTCACGACGCGGACCCGTCAGACGCCGGAATACATCAACTCGCTGGGGCCGGCGACAGGCTTCTGCGACGAGACCACGCGCAAGCGCAACATGGTGATCGCCGGTCCATCCAACTTCCTGCCGCGCTTCGTCAATTCGCTGATCATCGCCTTCGGCTCGACCTTTTGCGCCGTGTTCCTCGGCACGCTCTCGGCCTATGGCTTCTCGCGCTTCAAGGTGCCGCTCGCCGACGACCTTTTGTTCTTCATCCTGTCGACGCGCTTCATGCCGCCGATCGCCGTCGCCATTCCGATCTATCTGATGTACCGCGAGCTTGGCCTGTCGGACACGGCGCTCGGCATGATCCTGCTCTACACGGCGGTCAATGTTTCGCTGGCGGTGTGGCTGCTGAAAGGCTTCATCGACGAAATCCCGCGCGAGTACGAAGAGGCGGCGATGATCGACGGCTATACGCGGCTGCAGGCCTTCTGGCGCACCGTGCTGCCGCAAGCGACGACCGGCATTGCAGCGACCGCGATCTTCTGCCTGATCTTCGCCTGGAACGAGTATGCGTTCGCGGCACTCCTGACCTCGGGCACCGCGCAGACCGCGCCGCCCTTCATCCCAACCATCATCGGCGAAGGCGGCCAGGACTGGCCGGCGGTCGCGGCCGGCACGACGATCTTCCTGGTGCCGATCCTGGTCTTCACCATTCTGCTCCGCAAGCAATTGCTGCGCGGCATCACCTTCGGCGCGGTGCGCAAATGAGCATGACCAAGCCTCAGAAACGCAAGTCGCGCTGGCCGGTCTGGGCCAGGCGCGGGCTGATGGAAAACATCGCCACGGCGCTGATCGCCATCGGCTTCCTGATGCTGTTCCAGCCCTTCGCGCTGTCGCTCTACACCTACTCCTTCATCACCATGCTCGCCGGCACCGTGATGTTCATCATCGTCTCGAAATTCCCGGAATAATCATGGCCGAAATCCGCGTCCAGCACCTGAGAAAGGCCTTCGGCGATTTCGTCGCCGTGCAGGATTCCAACTTCGTCGTCGAGGATGGCGAGTTCTTCGTCATGCTCGGGCCGTCGGGCTGCGGCAAGACGACGACCTTGCGCATGATCGCCGGGCTCGAGCTGCCGACTGGTGGCCAAATCCTGCTCGGCGGCGACGACGTCACCATGCTGCGGGCCCGCGAGCGCGACATCGCCTTCGTCTTCCAGCTGTTCGCGCTCTATCCGCACATGAACGTGCGCAAGAACATCGGCTTCCCGCTGTTGGCGCAAGGCATGCCTTCGGCCGAGATCCGCACCCGTGTCGAGGAAACAGCAAAACTGCTGCGCATCGATCATCTGCTCAACAAATCCGTCTCCGGACTTGCCGGTGGTGACCGCCAGCGGGTCGCGCTCGGCCGCGCCATCGTGCGGCGGCCAAAATGCTTCCTGATGGATGAGCCGCTCGGCACGCTCGACACCGAATTCCGCGATTTGATGGTCCATGAACTGCGCGAACTGCACAACCGCATCCGTGCCACGACGGTCTATGTCACGCACGACCAGATGGAAGCGATGTCGATGGCCGACAAGATCGCGGTGATGAACCATGGCGTCATCGAACAGTTCGGAAGTCCACGCGAAATCTACGACCGCCCGGCGACCATGTTCGTCGCCGACTTCATCGGCTCGCCGCCGATGAACTTTTTGGGATTTGGCGGCGGGCTGGCCAAAGGCGCCAGGGAGATCATCGTGCAAGGTGCGAAGGTCGCGGTGCCGGAGGTACGAGAGGACATCGCACCCAGCGACATGGCCCTTGGCATCCGCCCGGAGCACATACGCTTCGACGACGCCTCCAAGCTGCGCGGCGCCATCTACGGCACCGAATATCTCGGCACCACGCAGATTGTCGCGGTCGAAACGGCGGACGGTATCATCAAGGCACGCGTGCCGGCCGAAATCCGGCTCTCCACCGGCGACCATGTCGGCCTGACGCTGAGCAGCGCGCGGCTGTCGCTGTTCGAGAAGGGATCGGGCCGCGCGGTGAGAACCGCGATCCACGATGTCGCCTCGGAGCGGAGGGCCCAGCATGGCTGAGGTGCACATCAAGAACGTGACCAAGAGTTTCGGCGACCATGTCGCCGTCGACGGCCTCAACCTGCACATAGCAGATGGCGAGTTCGTCGTGCTGCTCGGGCCGACGGGGGCAGGCAAGACGACGACGCTGCGGCTCATCGCCGGTTTGGAACGGCCGGATTCCGGCATGATCGAGATTGGGGGCCACAATGCCACGACACTGTCGCCGGCCGAGCGCGACACGGCCTTCGTTTTCCAGCAATATTCGCTCTATCCCCACCTCTCGGTGTTCGACAATCTCGCCTTCCCGCTGCGCTCGCCGGCGCGGAAAATGCCGGAGGACCAGATCCGCCGCCGAGTCGAGGAGGTGGCGAAGATGGTGCGCATCCATCACAAGCTCGCCAACCGCTCGACCAAGCTTTCGGGCGGCGAAATGCAGCGCGTCGCCATCGGCCGCGCGCTGGTGCGCAAGCCTTCGATCTATCTGATGGACGAGCCGCTGTCGTCGCTCGATGCCAAGCTGCGCGGCGATCTCAGGCTCGAGCTGAAGCGCATCCAGACCGAACTCGGCGCCACCATGCTTTATGTCACGCATGATCAGATCGAGGCGATGACCATGGCCGACCGTATCGGCATCCTCACTGAGGGCGTGCTGGTGCAGATCGGTTCGCCGCGCACCATCTATTCCGAGCCGGCAAACCTTCATGTCGCGGCAAGGCTCGGCCAACCGGCGATCAATCTTCTGCCGACCGGACTGCTGCCTGACGGCGGCGCACCGGCCGGGACCAAGACGATCGGCGCGCGCACCGAACATCTGACGATCGCGAAGGCCGCGAATGGTCATGCCGACGGCATCGTCGACTGGGTCGAGCATCTCGGTGATCAGAACCATTTGCATGTGACGGTGGGGACCAAGAAACTGGTGACGCTGACCGATCCCGACACGGATCTGGCGCAGGGCGACAAAGTGGTGATCCGCTACCGGGCGCCGCTGTATTTCGGCGCCGATGGACAGCGATTGATGTGAGCGGTTTTCGGTGATTCAGCACCGGTTTTGACTTTGCCAGTACGGGACGAATTCGATGAAGCACTTTTTCAATCGCAGGGAAACGATCGTCACCGAGGCGCTGGACGGCCTGTTGCGGACCATCGGATCAGGCGATCTCGCGCGCCTCGACGGCTATCCCGAGATCAAGGTCATCCTGCGCGCCGACTGGGACAAGACGAAAGTCAGCGTCGTCTCGGGCGGCGGGGCCGGGCACGAACCGTCACATGCCGGCTTCGTCGGCAAGGGCATGCTGACGGCGGCGGTCTCAGGCGAGATCTTTGCCTCGCCAAGCGTCGAAGCCGTGCTGGCGGCCATCCGGGCGGTCAGCGGTCCGGCCGGCTGCCTGCTGATCGTCAAGAACTACACCGGCGACCGCCTCAATTTCGGCCTGGCCGCCGAGAAGGCGCGCGCCGAAGGATTTCATGTAGAGATGGTGATCGTCGCCGACGACATCGCGCTGCCGGACATCAACCAGCCGCGCGGAGTTGCCGGCACCTTGTTCGTGCACAAGATCGCAGGCCATCTGTCGGAGGCCGGCCATGATCTGGCATTCGTCGCAACGGCCGCTCGCGCGGCGGCGAAGGATATCGTTTCGCTCGGCATGTCGCTGTCGTCCTGCTCGATCCCCGGCCAGCCGCACGAAGACAGGTTTGGCGAGAATGACGGTGAACTCGGCCTCGGCATTCATGGCGAGCCGGGCGTCGAAAGGATTGCGGTGCAGAGTGCCGACAGACTGGTGGCGATCATGGTGGAGCGCCTCGCGGCACGGCTTGATCCCGAGGCCACCTACGCCTTGCTGATCAACAATCTCGGCTCCGTGCCGCCGCTCGAAATGTCTGTCGTCGCCAATGCGGTGCTTGCATCGCCGCTGGCCAAAACCATCAAGCTGACGATCGGCCCGGGCCCGCTGATGACGGCGCTCAACATGAACGGCTTCTCGCTGTCGCTGATCCGGCTGGATGCGGCGCGCGAAACCGCCTTGCAGGCGCCGGTCGGTCCGCACGCCTGGATGCCGGCAAAGCCGGTTGTTTCACCTGCCGTCGTGCCGATGGCGAAAGCGGCCGGACAGAGCGCGGCACGCAAGCCCAGCCAGGATGCGCGGACCCGCTCTCTTCTCGTCACCATCTGCGAACGGCTGATCGCGCTGGAAACCACGTTGAACGGGCTCGACGCCAAGACAGGCGACGGCGACACCGGCTCGACGGTGGCGACCGGCGCGCGCAGTGTTCTCGAGCGGCTTGATGCGCTGCCGCTTGCCGAGCCGGCGGCGACCCTTGGCGCGATAGGTGACATTCTGAGCGCGTCGATGGGCGGCTCCAGCGGCGTGCTGCTGTCGATCTTCTTCACCGCCGCAGCGCAAGCTCTGGAGAGCGGCGCGAGCTTAGCCAAGGCGCTGCTTGCCGGCCTCGACCGAATGACTTTCTATGGCGGGGCCAGGATGGGGGATCGCACCATGGTCGATGCCCTCGAGCCAGCCCTCAGAGCGCTCGATGCCAAGAGCGTGGACGAAGCGGCTGTGGCGGCCCGACGCGGTGCCGAAGCCACCTCCGCCATGGACAAAGCTAAGGCCGGACGGTCCGCCTATGTCGGCAGCAAATTGCAGGGTGTGGTCGACCCCGGCGCTCACGCGGTGGCCGAAGTCTTCGCGGCCGCCGCCGCACTGCACGAAGCGGCCTGATTCATGCTCCAGTTGTCGAATGATCGTTCTTTCGATACTGCCGGCAAGATAGAAACCGGAAATGCGGGTGACATGGCGGCGTTGAACCTTGCCAGGCTGATCGCGGCCGCTGCGGATACCATTGCCGCTCACGCCGAGGAGTTGACGGCGCTCGACCAGGCGATCGGCGACGGCGACCACGGGCTGAACATGAAGCGCGGCTTCGAGGCCGTGCGCGCGGAAGCCGAAGCATTTTCGGCCAAACCGCTGCCCGATGCCTTGAAGGCAATCGGCACCAAGCTGGTGATGACGGTCGGCGGCGCCTCCGGCCCGCTATTCGGCACCCTTTTCCTGGCACTCGGCAAGGAGATTTCAGCGGCGCCTGATCGCGCCAATCTGACGGCGGCGTTCGGCAAGGCGATCGAAGCGGTGGCAGCACGGGGCAAGTCGCAGGTTGGACAAAAAACCATGCTCGACGTGCTGCAGCCGGTGCATGACGCGTTGCTGCAGGGAAAGACGGCGCCGGAAATCGCAGGTATCGCCGATGCGGCCGCCGAGGCGACCGTGCCGATGAAGGCCCGGCGCGGCCGTGCGTCGTTCCTTGGCGACCGGTCGATCGGCCACATGGATGCCGGTGCACGCTCGACCGCGCTTCTGGTGCGCACGATCGTCGAAACGCTGGAAGGTCAGCCATGAGCAATGTCGGCATCGTCATCGTTTCGCATTCGCCGCTGGTTGCCGAGGGCACGGCCGACATGGTGCGGCAGATGGTGGGCGACGAAGTGCCGCTTGCATGGTGCGGCGGAAACGGCCATGGCGGGCTCGGCACCAATGTCGAGGCGATCATGGGCGCCATCGACAAGGCCTGGTCGGAAGCCGGTGTCGCCATTCTGGTCGATCTCGGCGGTGCCGAGACCAACTCGGAAATGGCGGTGGAGATGATCGGCGAGCCACGCTCGCACAAGATCATCGTCTGCAACGCGCCGATCGTCGAAGGCGCGGTGATGGCGGCGACCGAGGCCTCCGGCGGCGCCTCGCTCCGGGAAGTGGTGGCGACGGCACATGAATTGTCGCCGTCGTGAGTGAACGGGAAGTTTGAAGACATGTCCGCATCCGCCGAAGCGACCGTTGTGATCACCCACGAGGTGGGCCTGCACGCGCGTCCTTCGGTGAAGTTCACCAAGCTGGCCAAGAGCTTTGCCGCCGAGGTGGAAATCGCGCTTGCCGCCAACGGCCCCTGGTTCGACGCCAAGAGCATCGTCAAGGTGATGGCGACCAAGGCGCCGAAGGGTACGCTGTTGCACATCAGGGCCAGCGGAGACGGCGCCAATGATGCCGTCGACGCGCTGGTCGAACTGGTGCGGCGCGATTTCGACGAAGGCGCGGACCATGCCCGAACCGCTTAGGATTAAAGGCATTTCGGCCTCGGCCGGTTATGCCGAAGGGCCGCTGTTCGACCTCGACCAGACTGTCGGCTCCTATGTCGGCAAAGAAACAGCCGACGATGAGAAGGCCGCGCTCGATGCCGCAATCGGCATCGCCACGGGCCGTCTCACTGCAATGATCGGGATGGCCGAGGGCGATGCCGCCGACATTCTCGAGTTTCAGATCGCCATGCTGCAAGACGATGCGCTGAGCAGCCCGGCCTATGCCGCGATCCGCACCGGCCTGCCGGCCGACACGGCGTGGCGGCAGGCGCTTAACGCTGAAATCGCCGGCTACGATGCTTCGGACCAGGATTATTTCCGCGCGCGCGCCGCCGACATCCGCGATATCAGGGACCAGGTGCTGCGGGCTCTGTCGGAGGTTGGCAACGTCGAGCCGCCCGCCGGCGCCATCCTCTATGGCGAGGATATCGCGCCGACGCGTTTTCTCGAAACCGACTGGAGCAGCGGCGGCGGCATCGCGCTGAGGGCGGGCAGCACGGCCAGCCATGTCGCCATGCTGGCGCGCTCGCGCGGCGTACCCATGATCGTCGGTCTCGGTGCTTCGCCGGCTCATCTCGCCGGCATCGCCCTGCTCGACGCCGAACATGGCGGCATCGTGGTGTCGCCCTCCAGGACCGAAATCGCCGCTTTTCGGCTATCCTCCTCATCATTCCGGGCGCGCCGCGATCGGGCCGGGACCTTCCTGGCGCGACCGGCGGTGACCAAGGCCGGCACGGCGGTGCGGATGCAGGTCAACATCGCCGACCCGTCCGAGGTCGACGGCATCGATATCGCCACCTGCGACGGGGTCGGGCTGATGCGCACCGAATTCCTGTTCGGCAAGACGCTGCCGGACGAGGGGACACAGTATCGCGCCTATCGCAAGGTGCTGGAATGGGCTGGTGAAAAACCGGTGACGATCCGCACCGTCGATGCCGGCGGCGACAAGCCGGTGCCCGGTTTCACCATCGAGGAGAGCAATCCGTTCCTCGG
Source organism: Mesorhizobium sp. M7A.F.Ca.MR.245.00.0.0 (assembly GCF_003997415.1). Classification (NCBI taxonomy): domain Bacteria; kingdom Pseudomonadati; phylum Pseudomonadota; class Alphaproteobacteria; order Hyphomicrobiales; family Phyllobacteriaceae; genus Mesorhizobium; species Mesorhizobium sp. M7A.F.Ca.MR.245.00.0.0. The sequence goes on from NZ_RZTE01000016.1 coordinate 13,462, forward strand.
CCTGCGCGGAATCAGGCTGTCGCTGGCAAGGCCGGAGGTGTTTCGTGTACAGATCCGGGCACTGCTGCGCGCCGCGGTGCACGGCAATCTGAAAGTGATGTTTCCGATGATCGCCATTGTGGAGGAATACCGACAGGCAGCGGCGATGTTCGCCGAGGAGCAGACCGCACTTGCCGCGCGCGGCATCGCGAGCAAGATGCCGCCGCTCGGCATCATGGTCGAGGTGCCGTCGGTGGCGATCCTGCCGGAAGCCTTTGCTGATGCCGCCTTCTTCTCGATCGGCTCCAACGACCTCACCCAGTATGTCATGGCGGCTGCCCGCGATAACGCTGCCGTGGCACATCTCAATTCGGTCCGTCATCCGGCCGTGCTGCGGCTGATCGCTGCCGTGACCGCGTTTGGCCAGCGGGAAGGAATCCCGGTCAGCCTGTGCGGCGATGCAGGCGGCGATCCCGCCTCGATCCCGTCACTGCTCGAGGCCGGCCTGCGCGATCTTTCCGTCGCTCCGGCGCAACTCGCCATGGCCAAGGCGGCCATCGCGGACGTTTCTGTCTAGGCGCGGCCGGCATGGTCGACATCAAACCCGAACCTGGCTCCGAGGACGCGATCCGCGCCTACAAGACGATCCTGTCGCACGTCATCGACCAGCGCCCATCCGGCATGCGCCAGCGCCTGGCCGATGCGCTCGGCAAACACCGAAGCTTCGTCACGCAGATTTCCAGTCCTGCCTATTCAATTCCGATCCCGTCTAAACATTTGCCGGCTATATTTTCGGTCTGCCATTTCAGTCCGGTTGAGCGCGATCAGTTTCTCGCCGCCTACCATCAGGCGCATCCGGGGAAAATTTCGGTCGCGGCAGGCATGCGCAAGACGCGGCATGTCTCGCTTGTGGTGCCGGATTTCGGCGACGACAAGCAGAACGCCGCACTCGACAAAGCGGTGAACGACTTTATCCAGAAGATCACCAGCATCACCGGCAAGGGTAGCTGATCGAACTCTTTGTTTTACGCAATTCCGGAAAAACCGCGACACATTTTTCCTGGAATTGTTTGGAAGGCCTATTTCGGGAGGAGACGATCGTGAAGAAGTTCATGAACTCGGTGGACACGGTGCTGACCGAGAGCCTCGACGGTTTCGTGGCCGCCCATGCCGACATCCTGGTGCTTGGCGACGAGCACAAATTCATCCGCCGCAAGACCTTGCGGCCGGGCAAGGTGGCGTTGATCTCCGGCGGAGGCTCCGGCCACGAGCCGCTGCATGGCGGCTTTGTCGGGCACGGCATGCTCGACGCCGCCTGCCCCGGCCAGGTGTTCACCTCGCCGACGCCGGACCAGATGCTGGCGGCGGCGCAAGCCGTCGACACGGGCGCCGGCTGCCTGTTCATCGTCAAGAACTATGAAGGCGACGTCATGAACTTCGACATGGCGGCCGAAATGTCGGAAGGCATCCTGCAGATCGTGACCAATGACGATGTCGCCGTCGAGAATTCTTCCTATACGACGGGCCGGCGCGGCGTCGCCGGCACGCTGGTGGTGGAAAAGATCGTCGGAGCCGCTGCCGAACATGGCCTGGCGCTGGCGCCGCTGAAGGCGCTGGGCGACGGCGTCAACGCTGCTACCCGCTCGATGGGCGTGGCGCTGACCAGTTGCACCGTACCGGCGGCGGGCAGGCCGACTTTCGACATCGGCGACGGAGAGATGGAATTTGGCGTCGGCATCCATGGCGAACCCGGACGCCGGCGCGACATGTTGAAAAGCGCCGATGCGATCGCGCAGGAGATTTGTGCCGCGATCCTGGGCGATCTCGGGGACAGGGCGAAGGGTTCGGCGCTGCTGTTCGTCAACGGCTTCGGCGGCACGCCGCTGATGGAACTCTATCTGATGTACAACAGCGCACGGCTGATCTTCGAGAAGCATGGCGTGACGGTGGCTCGTTCGCTGGTCGGCTCCTACGTCACCTCGCTCGACATGGCCGGCTGCTCGATCACGCTGACCATGCTCGACGACGAGACGACCGCATTCTGGGACGCGCCGGTGCACACAGCAGCGCTGCGCTGGGGCATGTAAAGCTGGCTTCCACCCTGCTTTTCTGCGACATCTTTCCCTTCAATCGCAACATTGTCCAGGTTGATGCTGCCACCGCTTACCCCTGCCGAAGAAAAGCTGCTGCTGCGCTGCGCAGATCCGGAGGCGCCGACTGTCGACGTCGATAATTTGCCGGCAAAGACGCTGATGGCGCTGCTCGACAACGCCGAATTCCATGGCGTCCTGCCGATCATGCTGCGCAAGCTCAGCGGCGACGCGCAACTGCCATCGGATCAGGATCTGCGAGACAAACTGGAGGACCTGCGCCAGAAAGCGACGATCGCCACCGGCCAGTCGATGCTGTTGAAGTATCATGGCGACCGCATCATGAAGGGACTGGCGGCGGACAATATTCCGGCGCGGATCGTCAAGGGACCGGTCTTCGCGCGAAAGCTCTACCGCAACGTCGCCGACAGGCCGTTCACCGACATCGACATCCTGGTCGAACCCGCCAATCTGGCCAGGGCAAACCGGGTGATCGCGGCATGCGGCTTCGAGCTTGGCAGCAACGAGGCCGAGTCCTACGAATTGCAGGAATTCAAATGGCTCGAAAAGGAGAATTCCAGCCTGCTGGTCGAACTGCATGGCGACCTCGTGCATGACACCGGCATGCGGCGGCGCCTGTCGCTGGGTTTCCCTGAATTGCGCGCTATCGACGGCGACGCGACGGACACGCCGGCGGCTCTTCTGACGATCGCCATCGTGCATGCCGCCGGCGGCCACAAATTCCACCGGCTGCAGCTTTGCGTCGACGTGCTGCAAGGCGTGCGGGCGCTGCAATCACCCGAAGCGGAAGCACGCCTCTTCGACGCTGCCCGCATGACCGGCATCGAGCTCGAGTTGGCAATCGTGCTCGATGTGACCGGCCAGTTGTTCGACGAAAGCCGCGCGCTCGAACTCGCCGGCCGCATCAAGCCAGATCTCTCGATACGGCTGGCCAGACGGTTGATCACCACAGATACGCTGCTCGGCGTCAATTCCAGGGATAAGCTTGGTTCGCGCCTACGCCGCGACGCCTTCCGCTGGATCCAACGGCTGGCCAGGGCCAGACCGCACGCTGCTTGATCGGCTGTTCAGTCCCGAGTCGTCAGAGCGGCGCTGATCAGTGCCGCAGCGTCAGCCGGGCGCGCGCCCACCTCCAACCGGAAGGTCGGCACCGCATTGACCACCCCGGCGATGGTCGCCAGCCGGCGTTTCTGCATCGGCAGCAGCCCGGTCATGCCGGTGCGGACGTTGTCCACCGCCAGTGCCACCATTGCGTCGGTGCCGGCCATGGCGACGAGCCGGCTCTGGCTTCCGGCGGAACGCGCCAGGTGCAGAAGGGCCGCCACCGGCCGGGCGGACGCGTTTTCCACCCGGATGATATCCTCCAGCCGGCCTAGCGAGATGGGCTGTTCGCCATTGCGATCCCAGGTCTGGCCAAGGCAGGGCGCCACCTGCGGGATCATCTCCGCGGTCTTCCGATGGATTTTGACGGCGCGCGGCAGACCCCAGGCTACGACCTTGCCCGAAGTGGCATGCACGATCATGGCGTCGTCGGAGCAGAGGCCAAAGCCCTGTATTGCCAGCGCGAGGGACGTCGTGGTCTTGCCGGTGCCGCTCGGAGCATGGATCAGCACCACCGCATCGCTGTCCGGCAACGTCAAGCCGGCAGTGTGCAGCATATGCTGGCCACCGGCGTCGAGCGCGGCGTCGAGCACCAGCATTGCCGGTGTCCACGCGGCTTTCGCGCCAGGGCGGATCCGGAGTTCGGCCCAGCCCGCCACGCCGTTGATGGCAACGGTCTGACGCTCGGGAAAGACCAGATGGATGATACCACTATCCTCGAACATCCGGCAGGGACCATCCTCCGGCACCTCGCCATCGAAGACGAGGGATCCGTTGGGTGCCTCGTCCAAGGTGTCTGTCTCGGCGATTTCGAGACGAAAGTCCGGCTCGACGGGTTCCGCGATACGCAGGCTGCCCAGCATCCGGTCGAAATCCTGCCACAGCTCCGGGCGCTCGGCCGATATGCCAAGGATCAGGCCGTTGAGGCCATAGCAGGCTGAAGGTCTGGTCAAGCGGGACGCGCCTTGACGGCATCGGCATGATGACGATAGATTTCGACCATGCCGGGAAGCTTGTCGCTGACCACCGGCCTGCCATCGAGGCAGACCCAGCAATGCGCTGCCAGGCGCTGCGCTTGCATCGACTGCGGATCGACGCCGAAGCGCAGGTCCGGATCGAAGCCGGCCAGGCGCAGGAAACGATGACCTAGCAGACCCTCCCTCAGGCACCTGCGGTCACGCATCAGCCAAGGACGGCGGACGGCGCGGTTGACGCTGGCGACGATGTAGGCGGACGGCAGACCGCGATAAGGCGTCGACGAGGCGAGCGGCGCCCATTTGAGCACCTCCTCGAAGCTCCGGTTGACGACCAAGACCGGCATCAGCCGCGCGCTTGCCCAGAGATGGCAGCGAAACAGAGCGCGCAGGAGCGGGCCGTCAGTCATCAAGCACCTGGCGCGGCGAGGATACCTTCAGAGATCAGATCCGTGGCCAGTGCCGCCATGTCCTGATCGAGCGTCCCCTTGTCGACCTCGAACTCCTCGCAAAGCAGGTCGACGATCTGGTCGAGGTTGCGCGCGCCGTCCACCTTGTCGAGAAAGGCTTCGGTCGTGCCGTTGCATGTGTAAAGCTGGCCGCTGCGCGCCAAAAGCACGACTGCGCCATCGCCCACATGCTGCACCGAGGCATCCTCGGCCAGCCGCAGAACGGTTCCAGAGACTATTTCCACCACGCCCCTCCAAGCCACGCTCATCCCGGAAATCAGATAGCGCGGAGGTGGAGCGCTGTCTATCAGCCGATCATGGGAGCCCAGTGCACGGGACCAACGGCTTTGCTGACGGATTCTCCGCGCCAGTCGCGTTAGAACCTGCTCGGTTGCGTCTTCCCGGCCGCATTCGTCCCAGAAATAGTCATCGATGAAATGTGACAAGCAGTGGGCCTGCCGGCAGCGGACGTTGCATTTCTTCCCCTAAGTAAGGTAAAACCTGTCCGGGTATTGGGGAGATAGCGTATGCGTTACAATTGGGAGCGGGCTCCGACGAGCTTCGAACGTCACAGAAAAGCGCTGGCCACAGCCATTTTGATCGCTGGCGGCATTGGCCTCATGCTTGTGGCCCTGCCGATCTAGAACAACCTTTCAGACAGAGCGGCTGCCGGCGCCTGGGCGTGACCTCTCAGCGTGGCTGCCCGGTCACCGCGAGGAAGCGGCGATCGCGCCCCTCGAACCCCTGGCTGAAACGCTGCACCAGCACGACGATCACCGCCGGCTTGCCGGCCGGGGTGAGTTCGTAGGATTCCGACAGGCTGTAGGAGGTCGGGCAGTTTCTTGAGCCCGGCACGGTCTTGTCCTCGTGCAGGATCTTGAACGGCTTGCCATCCTGGCCTTGCAGCGTCAGCCGGAAGCCGAGTGCCTTGCCCGCCTTCTCACCCTGAAGTGGCTTTTCCCCTCCTTGCCGCGTCACATCGAAACTCGCCGAACAATCGCTCGTGCTGGCCGCCAGGATTTCGTCGAGCTGGATGGTCGAAATGCCTGTTTCGCCATGGAGCGGCGACAGCCATTTCTGCGACACCTGCTCGAGGCGAGAAATGTCGTTGTAGGCAACCATTTCGCCCGGAAAGGTGAACTTGTCGGAAGCCGACTGCTCGGCTGGGGATGTGATGGCATATTGGGCGAGAATGGGCGCCGCCTGAGCGGCGGCCTGCGCCCTCGCCTGCTCCAGCGTCAGTATCGCCTCCTCCGTCTCGTCGACGACGAGGATCGGCTTACCGCCAACGAACTGATCCGTGCGGGTATCGATGATGTCTATCTGCGACCAGCCAGAGTCCGAGGCGCCGGCGTCGAGCGCTCCATATTGCTCGAAGGCGAAATAAGCGCCATCCGGCGAAAAGCCGATGATGTGCCGTGCCGCGGCATCGCCAGCCTGAGCGGTTCCAGCGGAGATCGCGAGCACGACACCCATGACCAATGGGAGCGCAAGGCGCCCGATGATCCGCACAGCAGCAAACATCTCCACTCCAATCTCGAATCGCAATTTCATAGCTGCTTGCCCCCAAGCGCCAGGTCGATATCGGCCGTACAATGGCGTGCATTTGCGGCCAAGGGTAGAGCGCGCTATCTGGAGGGAAGAAAATCATTCCTGGGGAGGTATGGATGGCTTCACGCTATCACGAGGTCTATGAAGGCTGGAAACGCGACCCGGAACGCTTCTGGGCGGACGCAGCCGGCGCCATCGACTGGTATTCGCCCTGGGACAAGGTGTTCGACGCCACGGCTGGCGTCTATGGCCGCTGGTTCACCGGCGCCACCTGCAACACCTGCTACAACGCCATCGACCGCCATGTCGCCGGCGGGCGCGCCGACCAGATCGCACTGATCCATGACAGCGCGATCACGGGAACGATCAGGAAGTTCACCTATGCCGAGTTGAAGCGCGAGGTGGTTGCACTCACCTCGGTGCTGAAGAACCGTGGTATTCGCAAGGGTGACCGCGTCATCATCTACATGCCCATGGTGGCCGAGGCGGCCATCGCCATGCTCGCCTGTGCCCGCATCGGCGCCGTGCATTCGGTGGTCTTCGGCGGCTTTGCCTCGCATGAGCTTGCCACCCGCATCGACGATGCCAGGCCGAAGCTGATCATTTCGGCATCCTGCGGCCTGGAGCCGGGCCGCGTCGTTGCCTACAAGCCGTTGCTCGACAAGGCGATCGAGATCTCCCGCCACAAGCCGGACGCCTGCCTGATCCTGCAGCGCGACCAGTTGCGCTGCGAGTTGAAGGAGCATTTCGACATCGACTACGCCGATGCCGTCGCTCGCGAACGGGCAGCGGGCGCCAATGTCGATTGCGTGCCGGTGCTGGCCACCGATCCGCTCTACATCATCTACACATCGGGCACGACCGGCCAGCCCAAGGGCATCGTGCGCGACAATGGCGGCCATATGGTCGCGCTGAAATGGACGATGGAAAACGAGTTCGGCGTCAAGCCGGGCGAGGTGTTCTGGGCGGCGTCCGATGTCGGCTGGGTGGTCGGCCATTCCTACATCGTCTACGGACCGCTGCTGCATGGCTGCACCAGCATCCTGTTCGAAGGCAAGCCTGTCGGCACGCCCGATGCCGGCACCTACTGGCGGGTGATAGCGGAGCATGGTGTCGTAGCCCTTTTCACCGCACCGACCGCGTTCCGCGCCATCAAGGGGCAGGACCCGAAGGGCGAGTTCATTGCTAAATACGACCTCTCGAGGTTCCGCACGCTGTTTCTTGCCGGCGAGCGCGCCGACCCGGAAACCATCAAATGGGCGGAGCAGAAGCTGAATGTGCCTGTGGTCGACCATTGGTGGCAGACCGAGACCGGCTCGCCGATGACCATCAATCCCGCCGGCCTTGGCCTGCTGCCGGTGAAATACGGCTCGCCCGGCGTGCCGATGCCCGGCTACGACATCCGCGTGCTCGACGATGCTGGCCATGAGGTGCAGCGGGGCACGCTGGGCAATGTGGTGATCAAACTGCCGCTGCCGGCCGGCTGCCTGCCGACGCTTTGGAATGCCGATCAACGGTTCCGCCAGGCCTATCTCGACGAGTTCCCCGGCTTCTACAAGACGGCGGATGCCGGCATGGTCGACGAGGACGGCTATCTCTACGTCATGGCTCGCACCGATGACATCATCAACGTCGCCGGCCACCGGCTGTCGACCGGCGCCATGGAAGAGGTGCTTTCGGCCCATCCCGATGTCGCCGAATGCGCGGTGATCGGCATTGCCGACGCCATGAAAGGCCAGGTTCCGCTGGGCTTCGTGGTGTTGAATGCGGGTGTGACCCGCGATATCCGCTCTATCGAGAACGAGGTGGTCGGTCTGGTGCGCGAACGCATCGGCCCGGTCGCCGCCTTCAAGACGGTGGTGACAATCAAGCGCCTGCCCAAGACGCGTTCGGGCAAGATCCTGCGCGGCACCATGCAGAAGATCGCCGACAAGGAAGAATGGACCATGCCGGCGACGATCGACGATCCGGTCATCCTCGACGAGATCACCAAGGCCCTGAAGGAACGCGGAATCGGACTTTGAGCCACTGAAGGGTGGGCCGCGGACGACCTTTTCGATCGGCAAGCAATACTTTTATTGTGCGATGCAGCAATGCACCCTAAAGTCGTTCGCGGGGGGACATCGACAAAGGTCGCATGGCTCAGCAGAAGATTACATTTGGCGGCGTCGACATCCTGCGCTTTCTCGCCGCCGTCATGGTCATGGTCTACCACTATGGCTTCTGGGTGTGGGCGTATCCGGACGGTGTTTCGGCGCGCGCGACGGGCGGCGTTCCCCCGCAGCCGGCAATAGGCGCCTGGGTCGAATCCGGCTGGGTCGGCGTCCAGATCTTCTTCGTCATCAGCGGTTTCGTCATCGCCTTCAGCGCCGAAAGGTCGACACCCCTGCAGTTTTTCGAAGCAAGGGTGAAACGGCTGGCGCCGGCGGTCTGGATCTGCGCACCGGTCACCGCGGTGGTGCTGCTGCTTGTCGGGCTCAGTTGGCCGACCGATGCCGTCATCAGGCTCCTACGCACCGGCCTGTTCGTTCCGTACGCGCCATGGGTGGACAGCGTCTACTGGACGCTGGGCATCGAGATCGCCTTCTATGCCATCGTCTGGATCCTGCTCAGCTTTGGCCGCTTCCATCTGATGGAGATTGTGGCCGTCGCCATCGGCTTGGTCAGCACGTTGTTCTGGTGCCTCTACTACCCGCTCGGCTGGGCCGATCTTGCCGAAACACGCACACTCGACCTGCTGCTGGTGCATCACGGCGTTTTCTTCGCCACCGGCGTCATGCTGTGGCTGATGCGCTTCAAGGCGGTGACAGGCGCCCGACTTGCCTTCTGCGCCCTGTTCCTGGCCGGTGGTGTGCTGCAGATCGCCAGTTCGGTCGACGTTCATATCCTGAAGGTCGGGCGGGATATGCCGTTCGCGCCGCCGATCCTCATCTTCCTCATTGGCATCGCGCTGATGGCATGGTCTCTGCGGCTCGACCTCTCCTGGAGCGGCTGGCGCCGGATCGGGCTGATGACCTACCCGCTCTACCTGCTGCACGATGTCGTCGGCGCGGCCCTGCTCGGCATCCTGGTTCGCGCCGGTCTGCCACATCTGTTCTCGATGGCGGTCGTCGGCGCGACGATGATCGCGGCAAGCTGGCTGGTGGCGATCGAGGCCGAACCACGCATCCGGCTGCTGCTCGACCACACCGTTTTCCGCTATCGGCTCAAGGCAGCCTGACGACGATCCGGCAGACCGGGCCGGCTGCCGACCTAAAGCATGTCGCGCCTGAGCGGATTCAGGCCCGCTTCAGGCCTTTGTTTCCACAGATCGTTCTCCCAAAACCGAGCTCATTTCTGAGCAACATGCATTTGCGGTCCCGACCCGGCGGGGCTGCATTTTCCACGATTGCGGAATTCTCCGTTTCGGGCATGATAACAGGCACTTATGCCTTCCGTATGAGAGCTTGCCTCGAGACGCCCTGCACGTGACCCTGTTCCAGCGAAAACCCCGCATCGTCGCGCGTCCGCGCCTCGATATCGACATGCAGGACGCCGTCGTCTATGCGATCGGTGACGTGCATGGCTGCTACAAGGAACTCCGTGCCCTGGAGCAGAAGATCCTGCTCGATTCGCTGCGCTTCCAGAGCCGCAAGATCATCGTCATGCTTGGCGACTACATCGACCGGGGGCTTCAGTCGGCCCGGGTGCTGGATCACCTCCTGGCGCCGCCGCCGAAAGGGTTCCAGCGCATTTGTCTTGCCGGCAACCACGAAGTGGCGATGCTGAACTATCTCGACGGAAATCTGTCCCGCGAACCCTGGCTGGCGACGGGCGGCCTGCAAACCCTGTTTTCCTATGGCATCGATCCGGCGCGCCTCGCCAGCCTCTACGGGAGCAGCGCGCAGATCGACCGGCGCATAAGGGAGATCATTCCAGACGATCACGTCAGCTTCCTGCGCGGGCTGCCGATCATGGTCCGTTCGCGGAAGTTCGTGTTCGTCCACGCCGGCATCAGGCCCGGCGTCGACCTTGCGGCGCAAACCGACCACGACCTGGCCAACATCCGTTCGGACTTCTTCGAGGCAACGCACCTGCTCGACCGCTGGGTGGTGCACGGGCATACTCCGGTGGACGTCCCGAAGCTCGAAGGGCGCCGGCTCGGCATCGACACAGCCGCCTTCCAGAGCGGACGCCTGACCGCCGTCAGGATCGCCGACAAGCAAGGCAGGCTGATCTTCTCCTGACGCGCATCGATATCCAAGTGTGCTGACCTGAAGATCGATACACCTCAGAGAGGGTCCACTCGCGCAACGGTCGACGTCACACCGGCGCCTTGCCGCGCACTTCTGACTTTTCCAGATAGTAGCTCGAATATTTATCAAAGAATTTTTCCGACCCGCCGAACGATCCGTATTTGGCCAGTTTCTTCAAATCGACCTTGTTCAGCACCGCGCCGATGATCTTGTTGGCGACATAGGGTTCGGATTCCAGCATCGACCTGACCATCGCGCGCGGGGTGCGCCCCCACTCGGTGACCAGTACAAAACCGTCGACCAACGGCGCGAAGGCCTTGGCGTCGACCACCGGTCCGAGCGGCGGCAGATCGACGACGATGTATTCGAATGTCTCCTTGGCGTTCTCGATGAAGCGTCGCATGCCGGCCGAGGAGAGAAGTTCGCTGGTATGCGAGAAATGACCGCGCAGCACCGCCGGGATGATCGCCAGCTTCGTCTGCCTGTCGATCTTGCCGACGGACTGCCAGGTCTGGCCACTGACCACCGCTTCCATCAAGCCCTGCTCGGTTTCCATGCCAAGGCCCCGGCTGAGGCCGGGATTGCGCAAGTCGCCGTCGATCAGCAGCGTCTTGGAGCCATTGGCGGCGAGCAAGCCGGCGAGATTTGCCGCGACCGTCGACTTGCCTTCGCCGGGAAGCACCGAGATGACGCCGATGACGCGGCTGCCTTGCCCTTCCATCACGACGTCGAAGGCGATCTTGGCGCTGCGCAGCGTTTCGGAGAACATCGAGGCTGGAGAATCGATGCTGACCCGCATGCGCGCCCGCCTTTCGGCCGCCGACAGCGATTGGGTGGTCTTGGCGTCTACCTGGGTCTCGCCCGGCTTTTCTTCCTTGCCGAGCTTGCCGCCGATCGTGGGGAGATAGCCGAGGAATTTCAGGTTGACGCGGTCGCGCACGTCCTCGCCGGTCCTGAAGAAGCGTTCGTTGAACTCGTTCAGGCCACCAAAGCCGGCGCCCATCAGCAGGCCAAGCACCAGCGAAAGTCCGAGCACGACGATTGTGCGCGGGCTCGAGGCCGCCATCGGCATCGACGCGTCGGAGATGATGCGGATCTTGCCGACAGGGAAGGATTGCTGCTGCGCGGCTTCCTCATAGCGGCCGAGGAATGTCTGATAGAGCGTGGTGAGCGCCGTCGCCTGCTGATCGAGTTCACGCAGCTTGACTTGCGTCTGGTTGTCGACGGAACTCTTGCCCTGTGCGGCCGCGACGTTGGCCCTGAGCGCGGTTTCGCGTGCCTGCGCCACCTCATATTCGTTGCGATAGCTTTCGGTCAGCTGCTTCAACTCGCCGAAAATCTGCGTCGATATGTCGGCCTTCTCCTTGGAGAGAGCCACCGCCTGCGGGTGCTCGGGGCCGAAATTCGCCTCGACGTCCTGCAGACGCTTGGCCACCGTGAGATAGCGGGTCTTGAGCGCCGATATGACCGAGCTGCTCGGCTGGTCGCTCGATATGGCGGCATCCTTGAAGGCGTTTTCGGAGCCGCTGTCGACAATGGCTTTGTACTGCTGGTAGCGGGCGCTGGCGCGCGCGGTGTCGGCCTGCGCCACGATAAGCTGGGCGTTGAGGTCGGAAAGCTGCTTGTCGCTCATCAGCTGGCCGTCGCTGTTGGCGGCCAGCCCATGTTCGGCCCTGAATTTCTCAACGGCAAGCGAAGCTGCCTGCGAACTCTGGCGCAGCTCCGTCAACCGGCCCTGCAGCCAGACCGCAGCCCGCTCGGTGGCATCGAAGCTGGCATCGAGCTGATCGGCGAGATAGGCATCGGCGTAGGCCTTGGTGATGGCGTTTGCCAAGGCCGGGTCCGTCGCCTGATAGCCGAGCGCGATGACGTAGCTTCGCCCGATGCGCGTTGCCCGCACCTCGCTCTGCAGCTTGAGGATCGCGTAGTCGCGGCGCGACGTGGCGATCAGCGCATCGCGGGCGGCCGGGTCGAGCTTGCTGAAGTCAGTGCCACCCGGCATGGAAGAGCTGGGGCGGACATACTGGATCAGGCCGCGGATGAGGCCTATGCCTTGGGCAAGCGCCGACTGGGGCGGATTCATGAATGTGTCGTTCTGGTCGAGCTTCAGCTTGTCGACGACCACGGCGGCAAGCCGCGTCGAGGTCAGGATCTCGATCTGGCTCAGGATCGCCGAATCGGTCTGCATGGTTGTCGACGTCGCCGAAATGTCGTCGACGATTTTGTTCAAGCCCTCATCGATCAGCACGCTGGCGACCGACTGATATTTAGGCGGCGTCGTCTGCAAATAGAGCAAGCCCAGGAAGAGACCGATGACGGCACACACGGCAACCACCTTGGCCTGCCGTGCGGCCATGCCAAGCAGCCGCTCGATATCGATGAAGTCTTCGCCGTCTCCTGCGTCCGAATTCGGCAATGGCATCCTCTTGTCGAGAGGAAAGTTGGCATAATTCATCTTCGGTCCAATTCTAGAGCCGGTCCATCGCAATGGGCTCTATCTCACTGTTTCAACATGATCTTTTCCGGAAACCGGGACCCACTTTCCGGGATCATGCCTTGGCTTGCAGGCGCCTCGAAGATCGGGAGCATCGCCAGAAGCGAAGCAAGCGTCGTGCCAGACGGCGAGAACCTGCCGGCCCCTCTTCGCCGGCCATCTGACCATGCTCCCGAAAGATGGACATTATGCGGCTTCTTCCTGGCGTTCATGCGACCGGACGAACTCCTGAAGCATCTCGAAAACCGGACCCTTCATGTCGTCGCGCGCCAGCGCGAAGGCGATGTTGGCCTGGATGAACCCTTCCTTGGAACCGCAGTCGAACATGCGCCCCTTGAAAGGCTGGGCGAAGAACGACTGATCCTTCGACAGACGAACCATGGCGTCCGTCAATTGAATCTCGTTGCCGGCGCCGCGCTGCTGATTGCCCAGAAGCGCGAAAATCTCGGGCTGCAGGATGTAGCGGCCATTGATGTAGAAATTCGACGGCGCATTGGCCGGCGCCGGCTTCTCGACCATGGCCGTCACCTCGAAACCGCCACCGATCTCGGCGCCACGGCCAACGATGCCGTATTTGTTGGTCTCGCTCGGTTCGCAACGCTCGACGGCGATCACGTTGCCGCCCGTGCGCTCATAAAGATCGACGGTTTCGGCGAGGCATCCGCGCCCTCCGAAGGACACCATGTCCGGCAGCAGCAAGGCGAAGGGCTCGTTGCCGATAACCTCGCGCGCGCACCAGACGGCATGGCCGAGGCCTTGCGGCGATTGCTGGCGGATGAAGCTGGTGGCACCGGCCACAGGCAGCATGCTTTCGAGCGCCTCCAACTGGGTCTTCTTGCCGGTCTGCTCCAGGGTGCCGATCAATTCCGGATGCAGGTCGAAATAGTCCTCGATCACCGCCTTGTTGCGGCCAGTCACGAAGACGATGTGCTCGATGCCCGCCTCGAAGGCCTCGTCCACCGCATATTGCACGACAGGCCTGTCGACCACGGGAAGCATTTCCTTTGGCATCGACTTGGTCGCCGGCAGGAATCTTGTTCCAAGCCCCGCCACCGGTATCACGGCCTTCCTGATTTTCTTCATCGCAAATTCCTTCTGAGGAGATCGACTTCAGTCCATTCACAGGCCACGAAAAATCCCTCCATGTGCCTGCATCTTCACCTCCCCGCCCCAACGGCAAATTGTGCCGCCATTCTTCGCAACCGCACGGCGATCGGCATGCCCATATGCCTGACCGCCGCCGGGTCGCTGAGCGCAGTCCGGATCGCCTTGAGCGGGGACCGCGCCTTGATGTGCTGTACCAGTGACAGAAACGATGCCGCCTTGCGCAGGCTGCGGCCGCGCCGTGCAAACGCGGCCTGCGCGGCCTCATCCATCCGATGGGTTTGAGCGAACACGGCATCCGCCCTGCGCATCGCTTCGACGTGGTGAAGCTCGAGCACGCGCGAGATGGAGCCGCTGCGGATATGATAGGCATAGCCGATATCGGGCTCGACGACGCATTTTCCGCCCTTGGCCAGGGCGCCGGCAAACAGGATGTAGTCTTCGCCGATCCTCAGCTTTTCGTCGTAGCGAAGCCGGTTTTCGTTCAGGAACTCGCGCTGGAAGATCGGCTTGAGATAGCCGAGGTTGAACTTGGATTCGAAGACGACGTTGCCGGCGATGTAGGTGGCCAGCGAAATCTCGCGCAAGCCTTCCAGATACTGCCGCGGAAACATCGCGTCCTCGATGACGCCATCCTCGCGAACGACCTGCAGATTGTCGACGGCGATCTGGGCGTCCGCGCTTTCGGCACGAGCGATCATGGCCGCGAGCCGGCCGGGAAAGACCGCGTCGTCGGAATCGAGAACCGCGATCCATCTGCCTCGGGCGGCGTCGAGGCCGGCATTCCTGGCGCCGCCGGGGCCGCGGTTGTTGGCCAGGGCGACGACACGGACGATATCCCCGGGGTAGGCCCGCGCCACGTCGAGCGTCGCATCGCGCGACTTGTCGTCGACGACGATGATTTCGACGCTGACACCCTTCTGGGCGATGGCGCTGGCAATCGCCCGATCAAGGGTCGCCTCGGCGTTGTAGGCGGCAATAACGAAGGAAACATCCGGGACAGAGCTGACGTCAGGCTGCACGCTTGCCTCCCTCCTGTGGCGACGGCTGGCCATAGAGGCGAATTTCGCGGATGCCGACGAGGCCGCTGACGACACCAACATGCATAATGCCGCGCAGCACGCTGCGGTTCCTGCGGACTGGACTGACGACGACCGGAAGTGCCGAGGCGAAGCAATAGATGGCCTTTGCCGAGGCCAGGCCGACCTGCTTGACCAGGCCGATGCTGCTGGCGCTACTGCCCAGGAGATGGCCATGCGTCTGGCCGACGCGAAAGCGGCGGCGGCCGAGCCATTCGAATGCCGCCCTTGAGCGCGGCACCACCTCGTCGACCCACGCCTCGGGCGCGAAGGCGATGCGGCCGCCGGCCTTGTGCATCTGGTCGAAGAATTCGGTGTCCTCGCCGCCGGTCTGGCCACGCGCCAGGCTGAAGCGGCGGCCGCGCAGGCTGTCCGAGCCCATCCGCAGCAGAACATTGCAGGTGTAGCCGGTGCGGATCTCGCCGCGTACCCAGACGGGCAAGGTCGAATGGAAATCGCCGCGCCGCATCCAGTCCGGCGCATCCGGGCGATACCGCGCCCTGACCGGGCCGAGCACGACGGCGACACCGCTTTGCTGCGCCATCGCGACCAATTCGGCGAGCCATTGAGGCGTGGCCGTTTCGTCGTCATCAATGAAGGCGACGAAATCCGCTGTGCTCGCATCGAGGCAGGCATTGCGGGCGATCGAGATGTTGCGCGCCGGGGCATGCCGATAGTGGATCGGCACCGTCAATTCCCGCGACAGCGCCGCCACCAGGTCACGGGCCGTCGGGGTATCGTCATTGTCGGCGACGATAATGCGGATATCGAATCCCGCCGGCATCTCCATGGCGTCGAGCGAGCGCAGCGTGTCAGCCAGCTCCGGCCGGCGGAACGTGCAGACGCCGATGTCGATGCTGCGGTTCTTTGCCGACACCGCCATCAGGCCACTCCGCGTCGCGAGCCGAGGCCGAGAAGCTGCAGCCAGAAGCCAACCGACCAGCCAAGATGCATGACCATGGCCGAGACACCGGCCAGCGCAACGTCAGCCTTGCCCTGGCGGATAGCCGTCACCAGTCCGTAGCCCAGGCACACCGACACCCACAGCAACAAAGGCACTGCCGCAATCCAATGCACGAAGGAGAAGGCCGCAAGAAGAACCACTGGGAAGACCGCCAGCGGCACCATCTGCCGGATCTTTGGGATGACGCGGTGCTTCAGCACATTCTTGGCACGCCCGCGACCGTAGCCGAGATACTGGAAATAGAGGCCTGAGAGCGAGGCGCGCGGATAGTAGACCATCTGCGTCTTGCCACTCATCCAGATCTTGTAGCCGGCCTTGCGCAGGCGATAATCGAGTTCGGCGTCCTCGTTATGGCTGAACGCTTCGTCGTAGCCGCCGACGGCGCCGAACGCCGATATCCGCATCAGTGCATGATGGCCGTGATCGATCCACTGTCCCTGCGAAAGATGCCGGTGCTTCGAGCCGCCGGTGCCGAGCTTGGAGTTCTGCGCCGCGGCGGCCGCCTTCTGCACGGCACCGCTGCCGCTGGTCAGCATCGAAACGACAACCGAATCCGCGCCCGTGGCCAAGGCTTCCTCGACCAGCCGGTCGCAATAATCGTCGGGATAACCGCCATGCGCATCGATGCGGATGAGATAGTCGGCACCATCGCCGAAGGTACCGACGGCGAGATTGATCGCCGCGCTCTGGATGCGCCGCCTGTTGTGGAGCAGGATAACCCGCGGGTCCTTGGCAATCACATCCTCGACGATGGAAAGCGTGCCGTCGGTGCTGCCGCCGTCGGCGACGATGATCCGGGCGCCAAGCCGGGCGGCCGCGGGCCGCAATTGATCGAGCAGCGCACCGATATGGGCGGCTTCATTCAGGCACGGAATGACGATCAGGCTGGATGAGGGTTTGTCCGTCTGCGTCATCAACCTCTGTCCATCTTGCCTCTGTCCATCCTTAGCCATCCTATGCCAATGCCTCGGCGGCAAAGGAGCCGGGCACGGCCGTCAGGCTGCGCAGCCGCTCGACAAGCGCCCGGCAATCGCTGCGATCGTAGCTCCAGGTCCTCGGATTGCGGGCCAGAACGCGCTCCTTCAGCCTGGCGAAGCGATGCTCTTCCATCTTGCCGAGCACGGCTTCGAGCCCTTCGGGCGATGCCTGCGGCAACAGCACGCCGATATCCTGCTGTTTGAGGAACCGCCCGGTCTCGGTGTTGCCCATCGAGATCGGCACCGCTCCGAAACGGCAGCCTTCATAGAGCCGGTTGGGCAGAAGCCATTCGGAGTTCTGCCCCGCCTCGAAGAAATCGATCGCCCACGAAAAATGGACATCGTTGTAGATCGCCGCCATGTCTTCCGGATTGCGGTAGGGCCCGAGAAACGACAGCCACGGCTCGGCTTCGACAAAGCCGTGAAAGTCAGGGAATTCCGACAAAGCCGGACGTCCGCGCAGCACGATCTCGAAGCGGCCCTCCATGCGGCGGGAGAAATCGGCCAGCAGCTCGAGTGAGCGTCGGCAGCGCAGCGCACCGAACCAGCCGATCCGCCATGGCGGACCGACCGGGCTCTCTTCAGTCTCCAGAGCGCCGGGCAAGATCGTCGCGGCCTCGAAATATTTGTTTTCGACCAGCTCGATGGGTGCCGCAACCTGGCCGAACGGCTTGAAATAATTGGCGATAAAGGCAGGAGAACTGGTCACCAGCAGCTTCACATCCCTGGCCAGAAAGCGCTCGGTGGCGCGCAGCGCCTTGCCCAGGACATCGTTGCGCAGCACAAGCCGATGAATGTCGAGGCACTCGTATACGATCGGAACCGATGCACCGAAGGCTGACCTGGCGCGGCGGGCAAGCGCCAGCATTTCCAGGTTGCGCGCGATGATGAGATCCGGTTTTGGCATACCGCCAAGCTTCGAGCCTATCGAAACGGCTGCTTTGGCGACGGCCGCGAGGCGTTGGCCGAATCGCCCGTCACGCGTCGCGCCGAGGTCGATCGGCCGCAGTCCCTCGATATCCGCAATCGGATTCGCGGTGCGACGGAAGCCGGCCAAAGTGACCTGGGCCCCACCTGCCCTGAGCATCGTGATCCGCCGGCGCACCGCCGGGTCGGAAACGTCGTGCACAAGGTACAAGACATGCAGCATAAAAACTCGACCGCTGTTGGCCCACCCGAGGGAATGCTAGTACAGGTCTTGCTGCATCGCAACATTTTTGGTGCGGCGGTCCACGTTTTCTGTTGCACTGCAAAATTATTGCCGTAGTTTGTGGTCGGCGGCGGTCGTGGATTTTCGGGCTCGGAAATCAACGTAAAAAATCAGGAATCCTGAATTTGGAAGCCAATGCATTCGATCCGCCAGAAGGCTCCTTGCGCAAATCGGTTGGGCGCGGCGCGGTTGTCACGGCCATGGCGCAATCGGTGCGGGTCGCGACACAGATCCTGTCCGTTATCGTCTTGTCGCGGTTGTTGTCGCCACAGGATTTCGGCGTCGTGGCGATGTGCGCGCCGGTGCTTGCCTTTATCGCCCTGTTCCAGGATTTCGGCCTGACCCAGGCGACGATCCAGAAGTCGGGCATCCGGCATGAGGAGGTGAACTACCTCTTCTGGATCAACGTCGCGGTCAGCGCGATCCTGGCTTGCGTGCTTGCGGGTGCGGCGCCGCTGGTTGCCGCCTTTTACGGCGAGCCGCGCGTGACGGGCCTGGTGGCTGCGTTCGGGCTGCAGATCATGGCCTATGGGCTGGGCGCCCAGCATCTGGCGCTCTTGACGCGCCGCATGCAGTTCGGCCGGCTGGCCGTCATCGACGTCGCCAGCGCCATTGCCGGGCTTGCGGTGTCGATCGCCTGGACCTTTATCGATCGCTCCTATTGGGCCCTGTTTGCCGGCACGCTGACCGGTGCCGTGCTGCCGACGCTCTGCTATTGGGCGAGCTCGCGCTGGCGTCCGGGCCTGCCGCGCAAGGTCGCCGGCATCGGCGAGCTGATCAATTTCGGCGCCGGCATCACCGGCTTCAACTTCGCCAATTTCTTTGCCCGCAACCTCGACAATGTGCTGATCGGCAAATATTGGGGCGAGGCGCAACTCGGCCTCTATGACCGCGCCTACAAGCTGCTTCTGTTTCCGCTGAGCCAGATCACCAACCCGCTGTCGAAGGTGATGGTTCCGGCGCTTTCGAGGCTGAAGGATGAGCCGGATCGCTACCGCAGCGCCTATCTGCGCGTCATGCCGCTGATCCTGCTGGTGGCGCTTCCCGGCGTCGCCTTCGCCACCGCGATGTCGGATGTGCTGATCCCCTTCGTGCTCGGCGAGCAATGGCGCGCAAGCGCCTCGATTTTCCTGGCGCTCGGCTTTGCCGGGCTGCTGCAGCCGCTCAACAATCCGGCGGGGTGGCTTTTCGTCAGCCAGGGCCGCTCCGGCGATTTCATGCGCTGGGGCATCATAACGGCCGTGACGTCGGTGCTGGCCTTCATGCTCGGCCTGCCTTATGGCGCGCTGGGCGTGGCGATCGCCTATGCGATCAGCGAATATCTGCGGACGCCGTTCCTGTGGCTCTATGTCGGCAAGAGCGGGCCGCTTCAGGCGCACCATGTACTTCGCGCCGCAACGCCGTTCGTGCTTGGCGCCCATCTGGCACTGGCCGGCATCTGGTTCATCAAGCCAGCGCTGCCGCAGCAGCATGTCGTCGCCCTGGCCAGCGGCGCCGTGCTCGCCTACCTCATCACCATCGTCATCGCACTGGCATTCGCCTCCGGCCGCGAAGCCTTGCGCGAGGCCCTCAAGATGCTGCCGGCAAGGCTGCCTGCGGCGGCGGCGCGCGAAGCGCAATAATTTGGGCGTCTTCGACTGCTACGGACATCTCCTCCAGGACCAGGTCTGAACCATGCACTACCGATCGATCTCCGATATGAACGACGCCATTGTCAGGGGCCTGCACCGGCTGCCGCGCGACATCGACCTGGTGGTCGGTGTGCCGAGAAGCGGCGTTTTGGCAGCGACGCTGGTCAGCCTTGCCGCGAACATCCCGATGACCGATCTCGACAGCTTCCTGGAAGGGCGTATCTATACGTCTGGCGTCACCAAGCGCCGTGCCGCTCTCGACCGCAAGGTTTCCGAGATGCGCAAGGTGCTGGTGATCGACGACAGCGTCGCCGGCGGCAACGCCATGCGTGACGCACGCGCCCGCATCCAGGCTGCGGGCATCAAGGCGGAGTTCACCTTTGCCGCCGTGTTCGGCCTTGAGCCCCAGCACCAGGAAACCGACCTCGTCTTCGAAGTCGTGCCGCATCCGCGCATGTTCCAGTGGAACTTCATGCATCACAAATTCCTGGCGCAATGCTGCGTCGACATTGACGGCGTGCTGTGCCTCGATCCGACAGAGGCGGAAAACGACGACGGCCCGGCCTATGAAAAATTCCTCAGCGAAGCGCGGCCGCTCCATGTCGCGACCCACAGGATCGGCTGGCTGGTCACCAGCCGGCTGGAGAAATACCGCGCGCTCACCGAGGCATGGCTCGCCAAGCATGAGATCAAATACGACCAGTTGATCATGCTCGACCTGCCGAGCAAGGCGGAACGGCAACGGCTCGGCGCGCATGGCAGTTTCAAGGCCGATTTCTACCGCAAGTCCGATGCCATCCTGTTCATCGAGAGCGAGCACGAACAGGCGCTGAGGATCACCGAACTGTCAGGCAAGCCGGTGCTGTGCGTCGAAACGCATATGGTCAGCTTTCCCAACACGCTGTCGCTGCCGGCACTTGGCCAGGCGGCCAGGAACCTGCCGGCAAGGCTGCGGCAGATCAAGTCGCAAGAGGGCCGCAAAAGCGCCGCCAAGACCATTGCCCGCGCGCTGCTTGGCGCCCGCGGCTACGAGACGCTGAAAAGCCGGGTCAAACGCCCGGCCTGACCTGCTCAGGCGGCGCCGTCAGGCCGCCTGCCGCGCGCGTTGCTGCATGGCCCTGTCCAGTATCGAGAAGAAGGTGATGAACTGGCGATCGGGGTCGAGTTCCGGGCGCCCCGCGAAGCTGCGGGCGAGGCTGGAAAGCCGGTCATATTCCTGGTTGTCGTTCCACAGCCGCCTGACGGCCGCGACCCAGTCGGCCAGCGGTGCATCATAATCCAGCACCACGCCACCGGAGCCGATCGCTTCGGGCAGACCGCCGCGCCGCGAGCCGACAACGGGGATTCCGCTGCAATGGGCCTCCGACGCGACGCGGCCCCAGGCCTCTTCCCACTTGCTGGGAGCAAGCAGGATCTTCGTGCGGCCGTAGACCGTCTTCATGTCGCTGGTGCGGCTCTCCAGGACGATATTGCCTAAGGGAGCGATCGTCTGTTCGATCCGCGCCCGATGATCGTCGTCGAGCTTCCAGCTTTCGACGAACAGGAATGGAATTTCGCGGCAGGCGCCGGCAATCCGCACCGCGAGCTCGAAACCCTTTTCCTCATAAGGGTTGATCAGCGTGACGAACTGGCCCGTCGTCGGCGTCGAGTAGTGCGCCGGGTTGATGGTTGGCGGGATCACCACCGCCTCGATGCCGAACTCCTGTCTGTAAGTACGTGCGGTGAAGTCAGAATTGGCGATGTAAAGCGCGGAATGCAATTCGCGCAGATCGCCGCCCAGTTCATGGAACTCGACATTGCGGAGATAGACGACCAGAGGCACGCCCTCCGCCTGCAGCGCCTTGCCGATCGGAACCGATTTGTGACACTGGACCACGGCGACATCGGGCTTCAGCCTCTCGACGGCATAGCCCGCTGCTTCCCAGGGAAACCAGGCCCGCACCACCGGATAGCCGGGATAGCTGTCGACAACCGCCGGCTGCCGCAGCAGCTTCATCTTGGCGCGCGCCTTGAAGCCGAAGACACCATCACCGAACAGGGCGGCGAGCACAGCGGCTTCATGACCGTGCTCGATCAGCTGTTCGGCCAGATGATGCGTGCTCGACTGAACGCCGCCGCTGAACTCGGGCGGGTAGCCGTTGCCGCCTGCAAAGAGAACTTTCATGATCGGGCTCCTTGTCGCATCTCGTATTCCTTGCTCGGAGACAACAGGCAAAGTCCGCCGCCTCGCTTTCGACGTCAGGCAAGTTTCGGCGGCTCCAGATTGGCGAAGGGATTGGTACACGATTGCCAGCCGGTAAATCGGATCGGGTCGTTGGGCGAACTGCGCCAGGCATAGTCCGTCAGCATATGGAATTCGGCGACCACCCAGCGGTCGAAATGCACCAGATCTTCCCGCTTTCGCTCGGGCAGCAGGCGGCGTGCTGCGCCCAATTTGAGTTCCTCCACCAGCGTGACGGCGTCGCTTAGTTTTTCGCTTGGAAAGTTCCACGGATTCCTGTTGCGGAACGCCAGCACGAACTGCTGCAGATGCTCGATGCGGATGTTCAACTTGCCAAGGTATTTTTCCAGCGTGACGCGCACCAGATCCTCGTCCGAGAACGAGGAAACGGCGGCGTAGGCGACCCCTGTCGAAACCACTCCGCCAGCCATGACGGCCAGGGCCGAGCGTCTGGAAATCTCGATCATGCGATACCTCCTTTCACGCGATCCGGCTCGCCGCCCGCAAGGACAGCGCTGCCGCGGTCAGGCTCGGGTTGGCGCAGGAGCAGCTCGGATAGGTGCTTGTGCCGACGACGACCAGATTTCTGAGCTGGTGGTGGATCATGCCGCTGTCGATGACCGAATCGGCTGGGCCCGTACCCATCCTCAGCGTGCCCTGGACGTGCGATTCGCTCGGCCGAATGCCGCGGTCGAAGAGCTTTTCGATCGGCAGCGGCGCCAGAAGGCCAGGCAATTTCTCCAGAGCGCGCGCCATGCCCTTCACCGCATAGTCCGATGGCGCCTTGAAGCTGACGAAGGCATTCTCATCCTCGTCAAGCGTGACGAAGTTCTCGGGATCTAGCAAGTCCTCGGTGACCACGACAAGCGGCAGCGCCTGGCGTAGCCGCCCTTTTTCGGCACGCAGTCCGTGTTGCCAGCGGTTCTCGAAATAGACCAGTGCCGCCGCATGCTCCGATCGGTGAGGACCATCATAGAGGCCGAAATTCAGGCCGGTGGTGATGGTGCTGCCATCGAAATTGTCGACGCCGTCCAGATAGACCTCGAAATTCCAGCCGTAGGATTCATGCAGGCCGCTGCCGACGAATTCGCCGCCCAGGCCGGATCGCAGCATGATCGCCGCGCTCTGGATGGCATTGGCGCCGAGAATGAAGAGATCGCCGCTGACCTGGTATTCCTTGCCGTCATGGCTGAACGTGACCGAACGGACAGCGCCGCCGACGTGATCGAGCCGGCGCACTTCCGCACCGAGGCAGACCGAGACGTCGGGATGCTCGAAGACGTGCATCAACCCGTTGTTGACGGTGAATTTGGCGTCGACCGGGCACAGCCAGCAACGCAGATTGGCACAGCACGAGGTGCGTTGTGATGTCGGCAGCCGCGCCCGCGCGGTTGGCATGACAAAGTGCTGGCCGGGCTGCGCCGCCTTCATCATCCTGTCCGGTGTCGACATGCGATGCGGCGGTTGCGGAAACGGCTTCGAGCGGGGCAGCATCGCCGCCATGTCGGGATCGCCGGAGATCGACATGATGTCTTCCGCGTCGCAATAGAACGGCTCGACGTCGTCATAGCTGATCGGCCAGTCATTGCCGATACCGTAGGTGCTTTTCAGCCGGAAATCATTGGGATGGAATCTTGGCGTCTGCGCGAACCAGCAGTTCGTCCCGCCACCCAGTCCGATCGTGTAGTTCCACGGCTTGTTGGAATTGGTCTTATAGGTCGTTTCGTCTTCGATGTCGGTGTTGACGTTCTGCTCGAGCTGCCATTCATGGGTGTTGTGGCGCCCCCACTCCAGCACCAGAATGCGTGCCTTTCGGCGCTTGGCGAACTCGTGCAGGAAGAAGGCCGAACCGAAGCCGGAACCGATCGCTACGAGATCGAAATGATCCTTGGTGATTTTCTCCGGATTTACGTCCAGCACCATCGGCTACAACTCCACACAGAAATACGCGCTCAGTCCCAGCGCCCGCAGGCCATGTGCGGACCGGTATTTCCGTCTGCCAGGGCCTGGTCTCATGCCGCCATTCTGCCGATCGAGTGATATTCGATGCCGTGGCGGGCGATGACCTTGGGGTCATAGAGGTTGCGGCCGTCGAAGATGACCGGCGTAATCAGCGCATCCTTCACCGCGTCGAAGGACGGCGCGCGAAAGCTCTTCCATTCCGTGGCGATCAGCAGCGCATCGGCACCGCGCAGCGCCGCCTCCTTGGTGCCGCACAGAAGCAGGTCGTCGCGCAGCCCGTAGATGGCCTGGCATTCCTGCATCGCCTCGGGATCATAGGCCTGCACATTGGCGCCGGCCTTCCAGAGCGCTTCCATCAGGACGCGCGCCGGGGCCTCACGCATGTCGTCGGTGTTGGGCTTGAAGGCCAGGCCCCAGAGCGCAAAGGTCTTGCCTTTGAGATTGCCCTTGAAATAGCGGTCCACCTTGTCGAAGAGAACCGATTTCTGTGCGTTGTTGCGCTCCTCGACGGCACGCAGCAGCTTGGCGTCAAATTTGACGCCTTCGGCGGTCTTGATCAGCGCCCGCACGTCCTTGGGGAAGCACGAACCGCCATAACCCAGACCCGGATAGATGAAATGGTAGCCGATGCGGGGATCGCTGCCGATGCCCTTGCGGACCTCCTCGATGTCGGCGCCGAGTTGTTCGGCCAAATTGGCCATCTCGTTCATGAAGCTGATCTTGGTCGCCAGCATGCAGTTGGCGGCATATTTGGTGAATTCGGCGCTTCGCACGTCCATCACGATCATCTTCTCGTGGTTGCGGTTGAACGGCGCGTAGAGTTCGCGCATCACAGCCTCGGTGTCCTCGCTGTCGGTGCCGACGATGATGCGGTCCGGCTTCATGCAATCGGCGACCGCGGACCCCTCCTTGAGGAACTCGGGATTCGAAGCGACATCGAAAGCCAGGTCCTCGCGGCCTCTTTTCTTCAACGTGTCGGCAATCCTGGCCTTCACCTTTTCGCAGGTGCCGACCGGCACCGTAGACTTGCCGACGACGATCTTGGGTTTGTCCATTTCGCGGCCGATGGTCTCGGCGACGGCCAGCACATATTTGAGATCGGCCGAGCCGTCCTCGCCCGGCGGCGTGCCGACCGCGATCATTTGGATCTCGCCATGCCTGACAGCGGCGGCGGCATCGGTGGTGAACTTGATGCGGCCGGCAGCATGGTTTTCCTTAACGAGGTTTTCCAAACCGGGCTCGAAAATGGGAACCAGGCCCTGGTTGAGCCGCTCGACCTTGGCGGCGTCGATGTCGACGCACACCACCTGGTGCCCGACTTCGGCAAGGACCGCAGCCTGCACGAGGCCGACATAGCCAATTCCAAACACCGTCAAATTCATTCGGTTTTATTCCCATGCAAGGCAGCGGACCGTTTTCGGTCCCGCCGGTTCAAATCGACTTTCCCAACTACTTTACACTGCATGCCAGCGATTCCGGAAATTGACAGGGTTCGCCGAGCGCCGTGAAGGCAACCCGCTCGATCTGCAGGGAAAGCTTGCGGCCCGGATCCGCGAACGCTCCCATCCAACCCTTCATCGTATCGCTGCCCCAAAAGCTGAAGAATATCTTCTGTGCATGGCTGGGCAGCTTCGCCGGGTCGGTAATCGTGTTCACCAACTGGCCGTTGACGTACCATCGCAAGCTGTCCTTCTGCCAGACGAAGGCGTAGTCGTTGAAGGCGTTCTCCGTGCCGCCAGGCACGTCGACCAGCTTCTCGTTCTTGCCCTTGCCCGCGATATAGGCATTGACCTGCACCTTGGAGGTGTCCTTGGTCAGCACCTCGAAGTCGATCTCGTCCCAGGGCTGCTTGTCGCTGGGACCGATATAGGTGAAGAACGCCGCGTTAAGGCCGGAGCCGGTATCGGTCTTCAGCCGTGCCTCATAGGTGCCGTAGCCGAAGCGCTGCTTGGTCTGGATCTCGCCGCAGACGTAGTCGCGATCCTTCAGCGTCTGCTTTTCGAAGCCGAGCGACAGCACATTATTCGACAGTTCGACCATGCCTTTCGACCAGGTGCAATTCTGATGGCTGCCGTTGTTCCAGCCGTCGGAAACATACCAGCGCGCGCGATCGAAGCTTTTGAAATCATCGACGAAGGACGGCGATGTCGGAATGTCCTGGGCGTAGGAAGGGGTTGCCAGGAAACCACCGAGAGCAGCCAGCAGCAACGCACCGAGCGACCCCAGCCGTCGCCAGGCGGCTTGTCCGGTCCGATATGCGAGAGGCGGCGCGTCAATTGCTGTCGTAGGTTTCGGATTCGACTTCATATCAAACTCACCTTTGCGCTGTGTGTCCCCAACCCAAAGTCGACGTGCGAACCGCTCCTGAACGGGCCAACCTTGACCTTCCCTGTGACCCTCTCGATTGCTTCCCGCCTTGCATCAAATCTGTTGCAACAGTTCCGAGCCTTCACGTTTCAACCTCTGTCGGCGCCTGCCGGCCAGGCGAATTCCGCCGAGGCGGCCGAATCGGCGTCCTCGTCGAAGACCATATCCAGCGAATGACGGAGCTCTTTCATCATGCCGTCCTGGCGCGACAGCGCTGCAATGCGGCGTTCGCAATTCAGGATCGACTGTGTCAGTGCGCTGACTTCCGAAGACCGCTTGTCGGACGCTGAGCCGTTTTCCATGGCTTCGACCAGGAAGGCGGCGTTGGTCGACGTTGTCCGGTAGCGATTCTCAAGCCCGATTCTCTCGGCCTCGATCTCGGCCGCAATCTGTTCGAACAGCTTTGCCAGACGATCAAGACGTGAAACATCGGCCTGCCGGTCGCGGGCCGGATCCCTTGATCTGAAACCGAATATCGAGGCCATGAACTCAGATTCCTGTCATCGCCGGCTTGTGGGCCGGGCTTCTGGCCGATCCCCGCAGCCGGGGCTCAAAAACTCGCCTTGCATTGTCCTGCTCCTCTGAAGGAGAGACATCGGACCAATCCGATCGGGGGCCAGTTCGGCTGGTCGTCCAATATGCTGCACCGCAACATAGACTGCCATCGTCGGAGCCGCGAGGCAACCACCCAATTCGTAAACTCATAAATCCAGCCGAAATGGTTTGCGTGATGACGTGTCGCGAGCGGACAAACCGCAGGCCTCGGGCCTCGCTCTCAGCGTTCCTTGCCCATGCTGGTTCCAGCCATCAGAAAGCGCCGCGGCGGCACAGGCTTTTGGCTGGACATAAGGCCGACGCGACGAAACAGCGCCTCGAGCTTGTCGGAAGCCACGCCCTGGACGATGGGGACGAGGTTGGACAGGCTGGCGAAAGCGTAAGCCGCGGCCGATGCCAGCCCCCGCTCAGCCTTGACGTCAAGGAAATTGCGCAGCCGATATTTGTCGCGCACGTGCCGTTCATGCCGCCGCAGCACCGCCTTCGAGCCTTCCGGCAGACTGTCGATCGCCAGCAGCGCCAGATCCGCATCGGCCAAACGCTTCAGGTCCTGAGTCTTGTGGCGGCCGCTCAAAGAATCGGCGCGGACGACGGCGCCGTAGCCGCAGGAGCGAATGACCTTGAACCGCGCCCCGCATGCGACTGCGCGGGCGTAGAGTTCATAGTCCTCGCCCAGCCGCAGGCTCTCGTCGTAGCTCAACCCGTGGCGGTGGAGGAAGGCACGGCTTATCACCGGCTTCAAGAAGCCCAGTTCGCCCCTCTGCACGCGGCGCCTGGAGATGTTGCCTTCGACGAAGCGCTCGAAATCGAGGAATTCCGGATCGGCGGCAAATTGCGGCGCCACGATTTTCGTCGCGTCGCCCGTCGCATCATCCCTGATCAGCATGATGTTGTCGGCTGCGAAATCCCAATCGGCGCCGGCAAACAGGTTGCGAAACCGGCCTTCGAGGAAAAAATCGTCGGCATCAAGAATGCTGATGAACGGCGATTTCGAGCCGGCGATGGCTGCGTTGCGGGCAAAGGAGGGGCCGCGATTGACATCGAGGCGCATCACGGAGAGCCGCCCGCTGCCATCATCGGCGGATCGTGCGACATCGGCGGTGTCGTCGGTAGAGGCATCATCGACAACGACGACCTCCGCCACTTCCGGTTCGCGCAACGCGGATGCGATGGCGACGGCGATTGTCGCTGCCGCGTTTTTTGCCGCGATGATCACGCAGACCTCGGATTTCGTCATCGACATGGATTTGCCTCTCGTACAGGTAATATCGATTTGCCCTCGCCCCGTACTCCTTCGATGCCCTACAGAATTGCCATCAGCACCCAATTTGCCTTCATTCAGCGACTCCCCGGCCGCTCGAAGATGCGGCGGCTGATATCGGCGGACGCCGCCCAGCCGGCTTCGGCCAGATAGCGGACCGGCGCGCGGCCGCACAGTTCCCACAGCACCGTTCGCCGCTGTGGCCACCGCAGCGACGGCAGCCATGGCGCGATGACCATGCTGAGCAGATCCTCATTGCCGATGCGCGACAGGATCCTGGTCGCGCGCTGCGACAGCAGCGTGCCAGCGCCGCCGAGTAGCACATCGGCGGCGCGCAGGCCAAGCAGCAGCGTGTCGTCCAAACCTTGCACGGTTGCGGCATCGAGCAAACGCTGCTGATCCCCCTCGTCGAGGCGGGCGGCGCTGGCACCGATATCACAGACGTAGCCCGCGCAGGGTTCCCGGTTGAAAAGTGCCTTGGCGACGCTGATGCAGGACAAAAGCAAAGTATCGGCCACCGAGGTGAACGGCACCGTCGCACCGGCGATTTCGACCTGTCGCTTGCGCCGCAGAAACCCGTCCGCGTCGCGCGGGCTTGGCGAGCCGGGCTGCTGAAGGCGGTAATGGAGATCTACCGTGGACGACCTCGGCCCGTCGTCCCGGGTCATGTGCTGTTCGCCGAGGAAGCGGACCCACCAGACGGAGTTCGACTTGCCTGATACCTCATAACCGATCTTGCGAAGCGCATCACGCGCCCTGAAAAATCCGAGCGGCGAAACCAGAATGTCGACATCGCCGGACGGCTTCATGAAGTGGTCGTCGTAGAGAAGCTGCTGCTGGAACGGACCCTTCAGAAAAACAAAATCGATCTCGCTGGCGCGCAGCACATCATGGACCGCCATGGAATCCATGATGCAGGACGCGTTCATCGAAACCGTTCTCCTGCGGTAGGTGTCGAGCCATCGGAAAAGCTCAGGCGGCCTCTCAAGCGCGGGTGCGCGCGAAAGGGCCTTGAGGACAAAGGTGGCGACCTTGTTCAGCCTGGCGATGTCGGCAATTTTGGCACCGTCCAGATCACGCATCGAAATGTCGCCCGCGCCGGCGTGCGGCCCGGCAAAATACAATCGCAGGCAGGCCTGCACGTAGGCCACCTCGTCGGCACAGCCGGCGGCGCGCAATCGTTCGTATGAGCCGTCAGGCAAGGCCATTTAGCGCACAATCTCCCAAGAAAGCGGTTTGCGCGAACACTTATGCTGCATGTGCGAAGCAAACATCACCAAAAACCTCGATGCCGTAAAGCCTTTCCTTTTGCAGTGCGAATTTTTGCAACCGAAAGCGCCTATCGAGATCGTCGTAAAGAAGTGAGAACCGCGGCTGAGATATCCTTGCCAGGTCTTTTAGCCGATCCCCGGCCGAATTTTCCAAACAGAAAATTCTTTCCATTAGCGAAGCCTAAAAATAAGCACAAAGCAAACGATTTATGCAAGCAAAATCATATGCTTAAAGAATCAGCACAGGCGCTGCCATCATGCCCAAGGAATCGGCTAAAAAGTGACAAGTTTTAGGCATGGCCGCTCATGTCCTGACGCCAGCAACGTAATTGATTAACGGAAAGTAAAACAGTCTTGACTCATAAATGCTGCCGTGCAGCTATTGCATTGCAGCATAAAAGTGCTGACGGCACTCGACAGGCCGTTTCCAGTCCTAAATCGGAGAGTAAAATGGAACAGAATGTTGAAAAGCATGAATACGAGACACCAAGCCTGACGGTTCATGGTTCGATTGAGACCATCACCCAGGGTGGCGGCGGCAACACGGCGATCGACGCATCGTTCCCCGCGCACACGCCGATCGGCGACCTGACGTTCTCCTGAGACTTATAGCCGTTTCCAGAGTGACATTTTGGGACTCTGGATTCAAAAGCAGACGTAAGAGGGGTCGGGGGGCCAGCCTCCCGACTTCTCCTGCGCCAACCGGAGATGTCGAAGCGTTTTGTCAGTGAGGTGCGGGGATGAACGGGAAGCTATCCGACCATGATCTGGCCGACCACGATAGCGTGAGTGCGACCAAGGATGCCGTGGCTTGCGAGTTCGGCGATGGCTTGGCGCTGCTCAATCTCAAATCCAATGTCTACTACAGCCTGAATGGCGTCGGCGCCTTCATCTGGGATTTGATCCAGGAGCCCCGGTCGATCGGCGAGATCCGCAGCGCCGTGCTTGCGTGCTATAATGTCGACCCGGTGCGCTGCCAGGCCGATGTCGACGCATTGCTGAAGGGCCTGACCGATAATGGGCTTGCGAGACGGCATCATGAGGCACTTGTCTAAGTCGGCCCAGCACAAGGCGCTGGTTTCGCAGGCCATAGTTTCGCGGGCCCTGGTTTCGCGGGCCACGGCTTTACGGCAGGAACCCGCGAGGGAAACAGGCCTCAAGCAGTCGAAGCGCGGCGAAAGCCGGCACGGGCTGGTCAGGATTTTCTCCCTGAGCGGCTCGGAAATGATCTTCCTTGGCCATTGCCTGCTGGTGGTGGCGACAGTTCGGCTGGGGCTGACGCTGCTGTCCTACAATCGTGTACGCAGCCTGGTGACGCGCCTAGACGCGCGGCAGTGCGCTTCAATGGGCGAACTGCGGCGTGTCGCCTGGGGCGTTGCCGCCGCGGCCCGTTTCGTCCCTTACGCTACGTGCCTGACCCAGGCGCTCTCCGGCCAGTATATTCTCGCCCGCCAAGGCAATGAATCGACGATACGCATCGGCATCGAACGTGGTACGGGCGAGCAGTTGAAAGCACATGCCTGGCTGGTCAGCGACAACCATATCGTGCTTGGCGGATCGATCGACGGCTTCGCCCATCTCGTCGACCACAGCAGCCGATGAGCGGCGTCGCTGGAATCCTGCTGCGCGGAGCACACGCACCGGCGGTCGCGGCGGCAGACATTCAGCAAATGCTGGCGCGCATGCGCCATCGCGGTCCCGACGGCAGTTCTTGGTGGCTGGACACCAGCATCGCCCTTGGCCACGCCTGGCTCAACACATCGGATGAGGTCGGCCCAGGCCCTTTTACGATGGCTGGCGGCCGGCTCGCCATCACCGCCGATTGCCGGCTGGACAACCGTGACGAGTTGCTGGCCAGGCTCGGTATCCGCGACCAGTCGGTGGCCGACGCGATCGTGCTGATGCGGGCCTATCTGCGTTGGGGCGAAGCCTGTCCGGAGCATCTCCAAGGCGATTTCGCGTTCGCCATCTGGGATGACGAGCGGCAATCGCTGTTTTGCGCGCGCGATCATTTTGGCGTCAAGCCGTTCTACTACCACGCGGCGGACCGGCGTTTTGCCTTCGCGTCCGAGATCGGGCCGATCCTGGGCGTCGAAGGTATCCGCGCACGTGTCAGCGAGCGCCAGATCTCCGGCTTCCTGGCCGGGCTTCCCGACGACCCGCAGTCGACCCCCTACAGCGATATATTCAGCCTGCCGGCCCGCCACAGCCTGACCGTCACCGCGCAACAGGTGATGTTGCGTCGATACTGGCAGATCGAGCCGTCGGCGCGGCCCTTGCGGTCGGATGCATCGGAGGAATTCGCCCATCTGTTCTCGCAATCGGTGCGCAACCGCATGCGAGGGACCTCGGCAGTCGGCGCAATGCTGAGCGGCGGCCTCGATTCCTCATCTATCGCCTGTGTCGCCGGCCTGCAGAATGCCGCTGCGCGCAAGCCGAAGCTGCCGACCTTCTCGCTGATTTTCGAGAAGGGCTCGCCGATGGACGAGCGGCCCTTCATCGATGCCGTTCTCGACCAGCAGAAGGTCGACGCGACACTGATCCCGGTCGGCAACTATGCCCCATTCGCCGAATTCGAACGCGTGCTGGAGGAACAGGAAGGAACGTTCCTGGCGCCGGGCCTGACGCTCACCCGCGGTGTCTACCGGACTGCCGGCGCCAAGGGCATCAAGGTGCTGCTGGACGGCCATGGCGGCGACGAGGTCGTTTCCCAAGGCCATGGTCACCTGCACGAGCTTGCGAATGGCGGCCGATGGATGGATCTGTGGCGCGAGGTCCGCAGCGCCTCCAATACCTATGGCGACAGCACGCTTGGCCTTTATCTCCAGTTCCTGACCCTCTACGGGCCGGCCTGGCGCATCGCCAAGCTGAGGCATCTGGCCAACCGTGCCCTGAACAGGATCCGCAAGCCCACGCACGTGCAGCGCGTACGAAGCTGGCGCGACCTGATCAATCCGGACCTTGCCAAGCGCACCGAACTTGTCGACCGGTTTCACCGGGCCGGCTATATGCCGCCCGGCGTTCAGGCCAGCGACGCCTTGAGCCATCGCTGGATCCTGTCGAACGGCTATGTCCCGCATGCTTTCGAGGTTCTCGACAAGGCCGCCGCCAATTTCGGCGTCGAGCCGCGATACCCATTCTGGGACAAGCCGCTGGTCGAGTTCTGCCTGGCATTGCCGGGCGAGGAGAAGCTGAGCCACGGCTTTGGTCGCTATGTGCTGCGTCGCGCCATGCAAGGCGTATTGCCGGAGGCGGTGCAGTGGCGACGCGACAAGATCGACTTCACCGCCAATCTCGTCAACGGCATGCTGCGCAATCATCGCGACCTCCTGGAACAGCTGCTGGTCTCGGATGCAGGCCGCATCGCGCCTTATGTCAATCTGCCGCAAGTGAGTGCTGCCTATGCGCGACTGCTGCGCCAGCCCGATCAGGCAGCCCCCCTGGATGTCCAGTATGTCTGGCGCTCGGCCTCGCTGTCGCTCTGGCTGCGGCAACTCCAGCACGGCGGGAGCCCCACGTGATGCCGCGCAACGAGCCGATGGCCGCATACAGTGATAATCCCCGTCCGCATGGCCGGGCCATGCGAGAACGCCGCTTCTACCGCGCCTATGGTCTGACCATCGCGTCGGAGGTGATGTTGCCCGAACTGCAGCCGGCGCCGCCCGGGGCGGCGGATGTCGTGATCGCCGTCGGCGCGATCGACCTGCCAAAGCCGGCGCCCGAAGCCGCGACCGACTTTCGCTTCGAGGCGGACCGGCAATATCTGGCCTGGCATGCCGTGGGCGCGTTCCTGATCACCGATTCCAACCGTATCGACATTGAACCGGCGCCCGGCGTCGACGACGCGCTGCTGGCGTTTCCGCTGCTCGGCCCGGTCATGGCGCTGCTCTTGCACCGGCGCGGCCTGCTTGTCCTGCATGCCAGCGCCATCGCCGCCGCCGGCACGAGCGCCATCTTCATGGGTGACAAGGGTGCCGGCAAGTCGACGACCGCAAGTGCGATGATCCGGGCCGGGCATCGACTGCTTACCGATGATGTGGTGGCGCTGGACCTCGCCAATCCGAGTGAGCCAATGACCGTTCCGGGCTTTCCGCAGATCAAGCTGGCGGCCGACGCCGCGGCGGCGATCTCGCTCGGGGAAGCGGAAGTGCGGCCGCAAGTGCATCCGGCGATCGACAAGATGCAGCATCGCCTGAACGGTGACTTTTCGGGCGATAAGGTGCCGGCGACCAGGATCTATATCCTCGAGCGCGGCGAAAGGGCTGGCATCACGCCCTTGCCCGCCATTGCCGCCCTGCCGGCCATCATCAAATTCTCCTATGTGACGCGCTTCGGCCGCGCGGCCCTCCCCGACGACTTCGCGGCGGCGCATCTTCAGCAATGTTCATGGATTGCTAACCATATCGGCGTGTACCGGCTGGAAGTCCCGACGGGCCTGGACAGGATCGGCGAAGCCGTGGAGCTGATCGAAAAGGATCTGTCGGCTGGCAGCCGGCGGTCGTGAGCGCAACCATGTCGAAGTCCCCAACCCTTCGCCTGTCGCTGTTTCGAGAAATTGCCGCATTCGGCGCCGCCATTGCCCGGATCGGC
Organism: Mesorhizobium sp. M7A.F.Ca.MR.245.00.0.0; assembly: GCF_003997415.1. Taxonomy (NCBI): domain Bacteria; kingdom Pseudomonadati; phylum Pseudomonadota; class Alphaproteobacteria; order Hyphomicrobiales; family Phyllobacteriaceae; genus Mesorhizobium; species Mesorhizobium sp. M7A.F.Ca.MR.245.00.0.0. The sequence continues at coordinate 47,548 of NZ_RZTE01000016.1, forward strand.
GGCCGGCGAACATGGACGGCGCTTTTCTTCCTCATCCTCGGCAGCCTGACCGAGGGCATCTCCATCCTGCTGCTCATCCCGCTGCTGCATCTGGTCGGACGCGCCGACCAGGATTTCGCTGTTCGGCTGCCCAACAATGATTTCGTGCGCTGGCTGGTGCCTGACGGCACGCTGCAACTGACGACCGTGCTTTGCATGCTGGTCGGGCTTGTTGCAGCGCAGGCGGCGTTCAATCGCTTCAAGTCGGTCTACATGGCCAAATTGCTGTTCGATTTCGTCAACCGCGTTCGCATGAACCTGTTCGAAAGCATCGGCAAGGCACGCTGGGGCGTTTTTACCCGCATGCGCAGTTCCGATCTCGATCATGCCCTGACCGGCGACATCGACCGCGTCCAGGGCGCGGCGTTCTCACTGCTGATGCTGGTGCAGATCGCCGTTCTTCTGGCTGGCTATCTCCTGGTTTCCATGTTCATCTCGCCGGTCATGACGCTGTTTGCCGTCGTCATCGGCATGCTGATGTTCGTGGCGCTGCAGCCCTTCCGGACACGGGCCACTGCCTTCGGCCGTGTGCTGACCGCCAATCGACAGGATCAGTACCGGACGGTCTCGGAATTTCTCGGCGGCATCAAGGTGGCCAAGAGCCTGAACGTCGAGGACAGCTATTTCGCGCAGTTGCGGTCGACGCTTGAGAAGATGAAGGCCGACAATATCGACTATGTGCGCAACAGCACCATCGGCACCGCGGTATTCCAAGTGGCGAGCGTGGTGGGCCTGAGCCTGTTCATCTATGTGGCTTTGGTTCGCTTCAACCTGTCGCTGGCCGAGATCGTCGTCCTGCTCCTGGTCTTCATGCGCATCGCGCCGCGCTTCATGGACATGCAGACGCAAGCCCAGCAAGTGCTGATCAACCTGCCCGCCTTTACGGCAATGCGCAGCCTGCAGGCACGTTTCGATGCCGAACGCGAACCAGGCCATACCGAGTTCGCCGACGCCGGGACACTCTCCCTCAATACGGGATTGAATATTCGCGGTGTCTCCTTCGCCTATGGAGATGCTGGCGACAAGGTGGTGGTGAGCGGCATCACCTTCGGCCTGCCCGCCGGCAAGGTCACCGCCCTGATCGGCCCGTCCGGATCGGGCAAGAGCACGATCGCCGATATGCTGCTTGGCCTGCTGGAGCCCACCACCGGCATGATGCTTGTCGACGGCGTCGAGATCGATGCCAGCAATCGCCGTCGCTGGCGCGACCAGGTGGCCTATGTGCCGCAGGACGTGTTCCTCCTGCACGACACGATCGCGGCGAACCTGCGCCTTGCCGCGCCACGGGCCAGCGATGGCGACCTGTGGGCCGCGCTGCATCAGGCGCACGCCGGCGAGTTTGTCGAACGGCTCGACCTCAGGCTCGAGACGGTGGTCGGCGATCGCGGCGTGCGGCTCTCGGGCGGCGAACGCCAGCGCATCGCGCTCGCGCGCGCGCTGCTGCGCAAGCCGTCACTGCTCATCCTGGACGAGGCGACCAGCGCGCTCGACTGGCAGAACCAGTCGCTGATCGCCAGGTCGATCGACGGATTGCGCGGCACGATGACGATCCTGACCATCGCGCACCGGCCGTCGATGATCGCCTTCGCCGACTGGGTGGTGGCGATGGAAAACGGCCGTATCGTCGAGGTCGGCCAATATCAGCGGCTGAAGGAAAAAAACGGCAGCCGGTTGTCGAGGATGCTGTCGGGGGAACAGTCAGAGAGCGAACCCGCCGATGTCGCGTGAGCCGGCGACAAGACGCGCCGAAACGGATTCACGCGGCGCCTAGTCTCTTGTTTCGAAGCATGCCTACAAACCGGGGGCAGGTTTGAGCAATCTGCATCAATGCAGGCCGCGCCTGGCACCGCCCAGCTTCTCGCTTTCGGCGACCTCTGGTGCGTTCAGTTTGCGCTCGGCGTCACGGGCTATGTCGGCAGGCGTCGGCGCGCTCCTGGCGATCATGGTGTAGATGAGCACGAAATAGCCGGCCTGAATGATCACGGCGCAGATGATGACGCGCACCAATATCGTGCCTATCGACGCTCCGCCCAGCCAGGACCAGCCGACGACGATCGCCAGAGCGAAAATCATCCCGAGGATGAATTTTGGAAGTGCCATACCCAACAGCCCATAAACCGGCTCGGGTATTATCACGATTGCCCCACCCGAGCGCCGTCCCTTGTCATGTGGGCTTGTTAAGGTCGCCCACTCTCGACCGGTTGCTTCCGGCCTTTTCCACCTGTCGTCACCGTGACAGGTATAATTTGCAATTCTATTAAGGCGAGCAATAGGCGGCAAGGGCAACTTCGGATATTTTTGATCGAGCTTTTGCGATCGACTCTGCCATGCTGCAATGCACGCAACGGGAGCTAAGCCGACCTCCTCTCCTCGGCATTTTTCAGTAAGATAGACAATATTAAGTAGTATTTTATACGGTTTTCACCAAGCATCAGGGCATGATAAAGCACTAATTTGCAGCTTGCCTTGGCAAATAGGTAGGTCCGCCTAAAAACCGCCCCACAAAGGCCTCTATTTTTTCGGCCGTGCCCATTTATTGTCACAAATGTGCTAAATACGCCGAAATTTGTGCATGACAAGCTTATTATTTAGTCAATTCATGACGTGACTATTTCAATGGGGTGGTAAATTGTGTGTTGCGCTGCAACATTTTTTTGGTATCGTGCGCTGAACCATTCGTTCAACGCATGGAGTTTACGGCATGAGGGACGTTGCCAAGTCGGCCACGGCGAGCTTTTCGCAGGCTGACATCGATTTTCCGCCACCGATCGGCGGCTTGCTCAAACGCAGCTTCGATATCGCCGGTTCACTGATTGGACTGATCGCACTCAGCCCGCTGTTTGTCATGATAGCGCTGCTGGTCAAGTTTTCCGACGGCGGCTCGATTTTCTACGGTCACAGGCGAATTGGACGCGGCGGGCGGATTTTTCCTTGCCTGAAGTTCCGCACCATGGTTCCGGACGGCGACAGGGTATTGGCAACCTATCTCGCCACCAACCCGGACGCCAACGCGGAATGGATCGCCACCCGCAAGCTGAAGAACGATCCGCGCGTTACCCGTGTCGGAGCTGTGCTGAGGAAACTCAGCCTCGACGAGCTGCCGCAGATCATCAACATCCTGCAGGGCGACATGAGCCTTGTCGGCCCTCGTCCGGTCGTGCGCGACGAGCTGGAGATCTATGGCACGTCCGCCGTCTATTACCTGAAATCCCGCCCGGGCCTGACCGGCCTGTGGCAAGTCAGCGGCCGCAACGATGTGTCCTATGACAGCCGCGTCGCCTTCGATCGCCACTATGTCGAGAACTGGTCGCTGTTCGAGGACGTTCGCATCATCATCAAGACCGTCCCGGCCGTCTGGATGTCGCGTGGTTCTTACTGACCGGCCGGTGGCCAATGCCAGACATTGGCATCGGCCATTCGACGCAAGCTCATCGGGCGATGGGGCTATAGCGGATCGGAACGTTGAGTTGAAAACAGATTTGTTCGAAGCCTTTCGCAGCGGCCCGGATTCCGGCCGGCTGCGGCGGGCGCGTTTGCTGGCCACATGCCTTGCCATGGCGCTCGTCGTCCCGCACATCGCCGCCGCCGGCGACTATCGCCTCGGCTCGCAAGACAAGCTCACCATCCGCGTCGCCGAATGGCAGACAGTCGAAGGCACATTTCGTGATTGGTCGGCGGTGAATGGCGAGTACACGGTCGGTCCATCCGGTACGCTGTCGGTGCCGTTCGCCGGCGAGTTGCCGGCATCCGGCAAGACCACGTCCGAAATCGCGGCGGCGATCGGCGAGGCGCTGCAGAAAAAGCTCGCTTTGTCGGACCGACCGGAAGCCTCGGTCGAGATGGCGCAGTTCCGGCCCTTCTACATTTCGGGCGAAGTCCAGAACCCAGGCCAATTTCCTTATGTCCCGGACCTGACGGTGTTGAAGGCGATCAGCGTCGCCGGCGGCATCAGGCGCAACGCCGACTACGGCCCCCAGCTCGGCAAGGACCTGGTCACCGCCAAGGGCATGTTCGACATCTCCGACGACCAGCGCATCCGACTGATCGTAAGGCGCGCCCGCATCGATGCGGATATGGCCGGCAAAGCGAGTTTCGACGTGCCGAAGGAGGTCGAGGGCGATCCGAGACTGCCGGCCATCGTGGCGGACGAGATGACGATTCTGACGGCCGACCAAAAGGCGCTGAAGCTGAAACTCGAGGCGCTCGACGACCTGAAGGGGGTTTTGGAATCTGAAATCGAGTCGCTGCAGAAGAAGATCGTCAATCAGCAGCAGCAGGTCGACTTGGCGCAGCAGCAACTCGCCAGCATTGGTCCGCTGGCGCAAAAAGGCCTGATCGCCAATGCCCGACTGCTGGATTCGCGCCAGTCCGTGGCCGACCTGCAGGGCAAGATCCTGGACTACGAAACCGCCATCCTCACCGCCAAGCAGGCGATCAGCAAGGCGAAGCAGGATGCTATCGATGCCCAGAACACCTTGAGTTCAAGTCTCGCCACTGACCGGCAGCAGACCGAGGCCGACCTGAACGAGGCCGCGTTGAAGGTGAACATGCAGAAAGGCCTGATAGCCCAGGCCAGCGATCCCGCGATGGCGGCCGCTATGACAAATGATCAGCAGCCGACCCTGCTCTATTCACTGGTGCGCAATGTCGACGGCAAGACCACCGAAATAGCCGCCAAGGAAGAAACTCCGGTGCTGCCTGGCGATGTGATCAAGATCAAGCTGGCGCCGCTGGCCAGCCAATAGACCGACTTCCAACACGATCCAGTGTTTCGAGCCAGAGCCTCACCCGACAAATCGGGATGAGGCTCTGGCTCAGTTGTTTGAACATCTCCCTGCGGAAACCATAATAGCCGTCTCGGGATCGAGGCTTCCCGTCCGAGCACATGCTTGCTCAAAAAAGGAAGGCCGCTCCCTTCAGCCCGCGAGATGATAGTTTATGAGGGACCTGCGCCCGCCGGATGGCCGGTATACCGAGGCCAGTCAGTCTCGCCCCCGGCCGCGTCAGCCGGCTCCAGAGCCGGTGACCGCCGCCTGCGGGTAACGGGCAGCCGCACCAGCTTGAAGAAGCTGAAATACATCAGGAAAGAACCCATGATGTAGGGGTTCAGTATCTCGACCTCGACGAAGGAGCGGATCAGCAGCAGGACCATCACGCCGAAAAGGATCACCGAGTCCGCCTGCCATGCCTTGAAGATCACCGCAGAGACGTGGCCGTAGAGCGTGCGCAGCATGATCAGCGACACCAGCGTCGCTCCGACGAAGCCGAGTTCGACGAGGGCCTCGATATAGGTGTTGTGGAAGTGGAAGCCGGTGCGGGTGGTGATGTAGAATTCGTTCCACAGCCGCTCGGCTTCAGCGAAGCCCTGCACCCAATAGGCGGCATAGCCGACGCCGAGAATCGGCGATTTCTGGACCGTGTTCCAGCCTTGCTCCCACAGATAGGTTCGCCCGGTCAGCGTCGAATCCTTGCCGAAGAGGCCGAGGACGAAGTCCATCAGCCCGAGATTCAAGGCGACGAAGGCCGTCACGACCAGCAGGCCGGCGCCGATCAGGAAGATGACCCGGCGATAGCGGCGTGACAGAAGTTTGCTCATCGCAAGAAGCGCCACCAGCGCCAGCACCGCGGGTATCGACGCCATCGAGGTGGCGGAATGCGAAGCGACCAGAACATAGGCCGACAGTAGCACGACGGGCACCGCCAGGATGAAGCTGAGCCGGCCGCGCCTGTAGAAGGCAAGGAAGACAACGCAGAAATAGATGCCGAGCGAGCCGACAAAGCCGATCTGATTCTTGGAGGCGAAGGCGCCGACGAAGTTCACGGTGCCGTCGAGGACATCCTCGGAATAGTTCCCGACCTTCAGCGAATAGAGAAGGACGACGAATATTCCGATCAGCGCCCCTATGGTCAGCGTGCGCACGCTGACGGTGCGCGCAGCTACGTAGGCGCAGGCAATATGGGAAAAATACTGGACCGACGTCCTTGCGGTGACGCCGGGAGCCTGTGACCAGAAAACCGAGAAGCAGATATAGGCCGCAAACAGCAGCGGCAGCCAGGCGCTGGACAGATGCCGCAGAAACCGCCGGTAGTCGACCAGGATGAGCGGAAGCCAGACCGCATAATAGGCCAGGATCAAGATTTGGCCGAAGATGACCGAATAAGAAAACGCCCAGATCGAAACGGCTACGGCAAAGGCGCCATAGACCGAATTCTTCTCGGGATCGATAAGCAGGGACTTTGGAATCTTCATCTCAGGGTTCCGCCGACACGACCCAGGGCCGGCAAGCCATGAGCCGGCCGGAATCTTCGCAAATATGGGCGTGCAATAAACGGCGTCTCCATTGTGCAGTGCAATATAACCTATTGCGCCCGGCGCTCAATGGCAAATCCGGTCACCTTGTCTTACAGCGAGGCATCTGCGGAGAGATCAGCTGGTTGCGCGTCCGAGACGCTACCAAAGCGCTCCGCCGGTGATCTGGATGTTCTCCATGGTTATGCCCTTGGCAAGATCCGAGCACAGGAAGACCGCCAGACCGGCAATCTCCTGCGGCTGCAGCATGCGCTGCTGCGGGTTGCCCCTGGCGATCTCGGCCATCGCTTCCTCAGCGGTGCGCCCCTTGCCTTCGCGCTCGACGACCTGCGCCACATTGCGGCGCATCAGTTCGGTCTCGACCCAGGTCGGGCTGATCATGACGCAGGTGACGCCATGCGCTGCCCCCTCCAGCGCCACGCAGCGTGTGAGGCCGAGAAGCCCCGCTTTGGACGCGCAGTAGGCTGGGTTGTCCTTCCAGCCGACCGAGGCGGCGGTTGAGCCGATGTTGACGATGCGGCCCCAGCCGCGTTCGATCATGCCCGGCAGTACCGCACGCGTGACGCGGAAGGCGCCGGTCAGGTTGGTGTCGACAATCTTTTCCCACAACGCATCGGAATGGCCGCAGACCGGCTGCTCCGCGGTCGTCCCAGCGGCATTGACCAGGATATCGGCGGGGCCGATGGCCGCCTCGGCGTCAGCTGCGAACCGATTGGCGACGTCGCTGTCGCGAACGTCAAGGTGTGCGGCGTGAACCCTCGTTCCGTGGACGGCAAGAGCCGCACGCACGCGCTCGATCTCGTCCGCGCCGGGATAATAGGCGGCATCGGACCTGTCGGCGCCGGCCGGCGCGATGTAGGAGCCGACGGCGACATTGGCGCCGGCTTCAGCCAAAGCCGTGGCAACAGCGAAGCCCATGCCCGAGAACCCACCGGTAACGATGGCGCTTCGGCCGGAAAGGTTGTTCATGGCGCACGATCTCCGCTTCGTTCCGGGCAGGCAATCAGGCCTGACCGGATTTGGCAATCACACCGGCGCAGCCTCCATCGCCAGCGTTTCATGTTTGCTGGAGCGGTTTGCCTAGCCATTCGCGATAGAAGCCTTCGAGGTCGGGCTCGAAATCGTGGACGATGGGATAGCCAGGTGCCGCCGCTTCCACTTCGTGCAGCGTGCCGCATTGCGGACAGATGAATTCGCGGATCTCCATCCATTCGGGATCGGGGAGATCGCTGTTGGGATAGATTTCGCGCAAAGCCCCCTCGGTGTTGCGGACGTTGATCGCAGCCTTCAACTTCCAGTTCTTGCGATAGTCGCCGAAGGAGTGGCCGCATTCGCAGCGGGTAATGCGCTCATCGCCGCTCTGGCAGATGAACAGATGGTCCGAGACCGGCAGCAGGATCGGATCTTTCCAGGCGACACGATCCTGATAGACGGCAACCATCTTGAAGAAACGGTCATCGTCCTTGTAGGCACTCATGATCCGCCTTGTCTGTGGCCAGGGCAGCTTGCCTGCGGCCAGATCGCCCAGGACTTCCTTGCTATACGAGGTCATGGCTTTGCTCCCGGCATGAAGATCGATCTGGCATCGACGTTCCAGAACTCGCTGAATTCGCTGGTGAAGCGCGGCGACAGCTTGATCGCGCTGGCGTACATTTTCTTCACCTCGGGGGCGAAATCGGCCTTTTCGACACGACCACGCTCCTTGGCGATCCAATCCACCACAGGGACCGCCTTGGCCAGACGCTCCTTGCGCATGGCGGCGCGGCGCTCGACCGTGGCGTCGATATCGGCGATGGGATAGCCGTCTTCATCGTCCTTCAGCACAATGCCGAAAACCTGGTCCGCCGCTTGCCGGGTGAGAAAGCCGTTCTCGACATCCCAGGCGGTCTTGATCGGATCGCGCTCCAGTACGTCGCCGTAACCACCGCCGCCATTGTAGGAATGGCTGAAGATGTCGCCGGATTTGTGCGGCGCGGTGATGTAGGGGCCCTCGACCACGACATGGTCGCCACCAATGTTCCGCTCGTAGTCGGAGACATGCGGATCGATGCCGGGCGCATGCGCCAGCGGTTCGCCTTTTGCCGCAAGTTCGTGAATGTCTGAGTTGCGCACGGCGCGATGCTTCTGGCAGGTCGGCGCCGGATAACCGCCGCACATGCCGCCATTGTCGAACACGCGCGAAGAATGTTCGGAGGTGTGGAGCCGCAGATGCGACGTCTTGTTGATCAGCCAGGTCGAGACGAAGGAACAGCCGCCGCGATATTTGCCGGCACCGCCGGAGTTGGGCACGATCGAGCGGCCGATATAGACCATCGGCATCGACTGTTCCCAGACCTCGATGTTGCCCATGTCGGATTCCGGGTTCCAGCCGACATAGGCGGTGTCGAGACCATCCTTGATTGCGAGCGCGCCGGAGCCGGCGGCGGCGCATTCAAAATGGGCCATGCCGAACGGCGTGCCGTACTGGCTCTCGCCACCCATTTCGATCATGGGGCTGTTGACCTGACCGACGAAGGCCTCCTCGACGAAGCCACGCGCGATAAAACTGCGCGACAAAAGCCGCTGGAAAACGCCATAGGCTGGCAGCAGCAACGCCCACGAGGTGGCGGTCGCCACCATCTCGTTGTCGGGATTGGTCCAGGTGCCGTGCGGCAGTTTCAGTTCGGTCGCCATCCAGGCCCCATCATTGACCAGACCTTCAAAATTCATGTGCTGGGTCAAGGTGACGAACATGCCGCCATCCATGCCGGCCGGCGTGCAGTTCATCGAATGGTAGCCCCAGGGCTGCGTGCCCTCGAAGTCCATGGTGATCTTGCCGTCGGTGGTGATCTCCATCTCGATCGGGATGTTGTAGAGCCAGTCCGGATCGCCGAGCAGTTGGAAGCCGGGTTTGCCCGCGGTGACGTGGCCGTAAAAAGTATGGCCGCGATAGATTCCGGGGACGGTGAGCTGGCGGGTGCGGGCGAGCTGGGCGCGACGGCCCTCCTCGATGAACTCCTTCGACACCTTCATCCAGTAGTCGAGGCCGATCTCGGAGATGAGCTGCTTGACGCTTTCGCGCATATCGATGCAGGAGGCGACCTTGGCCTTCTCGTCCAGCACCCAGTAGATCGGCATGCGCAGATTGCGCTCGCAGCGGATGACGTAGTCGCGGCGGATCTCGTCGTTCTCGCCGATCTTCTCGGCGCAGACGAACAGACCCTCGGTGAAGCGCTCCTGCGCGAGACACACATCACCGCCTGGGGTAATGCCGCCGGCCTCCAGCTCGTGGCAGACGGCGCCGGCCCAGCCGACAAGCGTGCCTTCATGAAAGATAGGCACCACGTCCATCACGTCGGGCACCTGCACGGTGCCTATGAAGGCGTCGTTGTTGGCGAAGATGTCGCCTTCGCGGATGCGCGGGTTGTCCTCGTAGCCGTTTTTGATCATCCATTTGATGAAGCGGCTCATCGTATGGACATGCACCATGATGCCGTTGGAGAGAGCGATGGCGTCGCCCTCGGGCGTGTAGATGGCGACCACCATTTCGCCGACCTCGCGCACGCCGGGCGAGGCCGAGATGCGGCGCGCCATTTCGCGTGCCGAGACGCAATAGGCGCGCAGCTTGGTGTGCAGCGTCTCGAATTTCAGCGGATCCTGGTTGCGCAGCGTGAGTTCCGTGATGCCGTCATAGCAGCCGGTCTCCTCCATCAGCCGCTCGGAATCGAGCAGTCTTTCGCGAAGGCGCAGGGCCGAGGCAGGTTTGTCCAACATGGCGGTCGCCCTCTCAAGCGTGGGTGTAGTGCAGCAGCGTCCATTCATCGACATGGACACGGTCCTGCGGATGAACGACGAGCGTGGTGGCGGGATGTTCGATGATGGCCGGGCCGATGACTTCGTGGCCTGGCTGCAAAAGGTCCATCTCGTAGAGATTGGCCTTGTGCCAGCGCCCACCGATATAGGCCTCGCGCACGCCCTTGTGGGCGGCTGCCGGATCAGACTTGCCGAGCGGCCGCTTGAGCAGCACCGGCTTGACCTTGTCTGCGGTGGCGATCAGCCCGAGTTCGGTGATGGTGAAGCCGGCTTCGCCATAGCGCGACACGCGATGGTTGACCTTGGCATAGACCGCCTCGAACTCGTCGATAACCCCGCGCATGTCGTCGGCCGAACCGACCTCGGCCAGCGGCGCCATGACTTCGACGTCCTCGAGCTGGCCGGTGTAGCGCATCATCAGGAACGGCACGGTCCTGATCTTCTCCCTGGTATGGCCGTCGGCGATCATCTCGTCGACCGCTGCCTTGGTCAGGTCGTTCCAGACCGTGGTGACCTTGGCGCCGAAGGCGGCCAGCGTAGCCTCGTCGGCACGTGACGGGATATCGTGCTGGGTGGAGACGGAATGACGCCGCATGAAATCGGCCGTGGTGCAACCGAAGGCGGAGAAGGCGGCCGCGAACTGGAAGGTGATGATGTCCTTGAAGCCGATGCCCCTGGAGCAGCCGGCCAGATGCAAAGGTCCCGAGCCGCCATAGGACAGCAGCGTGAATTCGGAGGGATGGATGCCTTGCCCGGAAATGACCCGGCGCAGCGCGTTGTTGGCATCGGACTCCAGCATGTCGATCATGCCTTCCGCGGCTTCCTCGACACCAACGCCGAGCACGCTGGAGCACTTTTCCTCGAAGGCGCGGCGCGCCTTTTCGACCTGCAGCACGACCTTGCCGCCCAGGAAATAGTGTGGGTTGAGGCGGCCGAGGATGGCGTCGCAATCGGCGATGGTCGGCTCGGTGCCACCGCGATCGAAGCAGATCGGACCGGGATCCGAGCCGGCGCTTTCCGGCCCAAGCGAGACCTTCTTGGTCAGGGGATCGACCTTGAGGATCATGCCGGCGCCGGCGCCGATCGTGTCGAGATGCAGCGTCGGCACGTTGAGCTTGAAACGGTCCATCAGCGGCTCGTTCTCGATCCGCGTCTGGCCGCGTGTGATGACGCCCATGTCGAAGGAGGTACCGCCCATGTCCGAGCAGATCAGCGAGTCGTTCCCGATCAGCTTGCCGACATAGGCAGCGCCCAGAATGCCGCCGATCGGGCCGGAGATCATGGTTTCATGCAGGCGCGGGTGGTTGATCGAGGTCAGGCCGCCGAAGGAGAGCAGCGTCTGCACGCCATACTTGAAGCCGTATTTCTTCGAGACGTCCTCTATACCCCTAAGCTGCTTGCGGCCGCGCGAGGTGGCGTAGGCCTCGATCAGCACCGAATTCAGCCGCGACTGCTCGCGGATGACCGGGCGGACCTCATGGCTGGTGTAGACGATGATGTCGGCGCCGGCCTTGTCGACCTCCGCGCGGCAGATCTCGGCGATGCGCTTCTCGTGCACCGGATTGACATGCGAGAAGATGGTCATGATGCAGATCGCCTCGACCTTGTCGGCGATTAATTTTTTCGCGGCGATGGAGACCTCGTGTTCGTAGAGCGGCAGCACGATGTCGCCGAACTGGTCGATGCGCTCGGTGACGCCATGCGTGCGGCGGCGCGGCACCAGCGGATCTGGATGGTGATGGGTGACGGCATGCAGCCGGTCGGCATAGGAATAGTCGGCCCAGGCCTGCAGCCCCCGGCCCATCAGGATCATGTCCTCGAGGCCCTTGGTGGTGATCAGGCCGAGCCGGCGGCCGGTGCGCGACAACAGCGTGTTGAGCATGCCGGTGCCGGAATAGAGCACGACGTTGACGCCGGAAAACAATGATTCCAGCGAGATGCCCCAGGCGTCCGCCGCGTCCTCGGCAGACGCGAGAAAACCTTCGGCTTCGTTCTTCGGCGTGGTCGCCGACTTGCCGATCTTGAAGTGGCCGTCCTGATCGACAAGGATCGTGTCGGTCATGGTGCCGCCGGCGTCGATACCGATGACGATTGGATTGCCGACGATGGGGCCGGTGAGATTGGGTTGGGTCACGGTCGCCTCGGAATCTGGTCTAGGTTGACGCTAGGCTAGATTCGATGGGCGGCTTCGCGCCATATGCCTAAAGACATAATGACGGCTGAGCTTACATCGCCGAGAAAAGGGCATGCGCATGGAGACTATCTGGGCGCCGCTCGCCAAAGCGATCGCCGCCACCGGCACGGACAGGCATGTCGACTGCCTGATCGACCTGATCGGCGCGGATATCGAGCACGACCTCGTTACGGTGACGCGCTATTCGACGACGCAGACACCCGAATTCATCAAGCACCGACGCTTCTCGGACGAAATGGTCCGGCGCTATCTCGACAATTACTATGTCTTCGACCCGTTCTATGCGTCGTGGCGACGCGAGCGAAGGCTGGGCATCATGCCGCTGAAACGGCTCGCCGACGACGAGGCCAAGCGCGGCCAGTACATAGCCGGCTTCCTGGCGCAGTCGGAGATCTGCGACGAAGTCGGCATCATGCTGGCGGACGGCGGCGACTGGTGCCTCGGCATCTTCCTCGACCGCTCTACCACGCCATTCAAGGACAGCGAAATCGCCCTGCTGGATGAACGGCTGCCGGTATTCGAGGCGCTGCATGTGCTCGACATCAAGGCGCGCGGAACGGAGTTCTCCCGCACGTCAGCGCCGACAGGCCCCGGCGCCTCGCCCCGGCAGGAACCGACCATTCCAGCCAGCCTGTGGCCGGAGCTGTCACTGCGCGAGCGGGAGTTGGTCCAACTGATCCTCGCCGGTCACCCGACGGCCAACATCGCCGAACGCCTCGGCATCACCGTCGGCACGGTCAAGAACCATCGCCGGCGCATCTACGAGAAGCTCGACATCACCACGGAGCGTGAATTATTTTTGCAGTTCTTCCAGCATCGGGTCGACCGATAGCCGGGGTTCGGACAGCTAGCGGGTTACGCTTTTCCCGTTGCAGGTTAGAGCTCATCCTCCCAATTGGCGCCGCCATAGAACACACGGAAGATCACCACTTGGTCGGATTCCACTGTAAAGGTCACCGTTACACGGCGCTCGAAACCGACAACCCGAAGCCCTGGCCGCAGAGCGTCACGGCGTGTTCCGCGCTCCGAGGCGTAGTCGAGACCCTGGCAGTAGGCTTCGATACGCTCGATATAGCGTATGGCCGTGACGTTGCCGGCGGCGATCTCGATGGTGTCGTATATCCATCTTAAGTCCGCTAAGGCTTCCGGCAACAGAACAATATGCCGGCGCTTCACACATCCCTCTTAAAGCGGGCGGCGTGGTGAGCGCGGATGTCGTCAAAAGCCTGGCTGGCTGGGATAACTCGGGAAGGATCCGCCTTCCACCTGTCATAGGTCGGCACAACCTCCTCGCGGAGCCAGCGCTCTACGGCCGCGTCGCGCTCTTGCAGGGCGCGAAGGCCGGCGCGGATCACTTCACTGCTGGTCGCGTAGGTTCCTGATTCAACGAGACGGTCGATGAAAGCAGCCTGCTCTGTTGGCAGGCTGAAGGTGCGCTTTTCGGTGGCAGCCATGATTTCTCCTATAATGTCGGTGTGATTATATCATACCAATATCCAATACGTTAGAAAACCTGTCGGCCCAAGAAACCGACATCGGCGCTGCTAGCAGTCTCAAAATTCCTCTTGCGGAACCGCGCCGTCCCGGCTTAGTCTTTGCCTTCTCGCAAAAATGAAATTTAATTCCATTTGCCTGCAACCTTCTAGCTAGCATCGTGGCCCCAGGAAAAATGAACGGCCCAATCGACTGAGAAAATATTTGATATATCATCTACCAGAACGGAAATAGCTGACATGGTCCAGCAGACATCGATCCAGCCATCGGCGCCCTGGTTGCGGCTAGAGGTCCACGATTCGGACTGGACCGACGCCGAGGTGTCGAGCCTGGTGCGCTGGTATCACCAGATGCTGCTCATCCGCCGTTTCGAGGAAAAGGTGCTCGATCGGGCCAATGCCGGGCTGGTGCATGGTCCGGCCCACGCCAGCATCGGACAAGAGGCCACGGCGGTCGGCGCCATGTCCGTGCTCGGCACCGGCGACCGCATCAACGGCACCCACCGTGCCCATCACCAGGTGCTGGCCAAGCTTGTCAACGCGCAGACGCCCGGCGGATTCGACCCGCTGCATGATGCTTTCAACCCAGGCATGCAGGGATCGGTTCGCGGCCTGATGGCCGAGATCATGGGCCTCAAGTCAGGCTATTGCGGCGGCCGTGGCGGCTCGATGCACATGCGCGACGATGCATCAGGCATACCGGGCACCAGCGCCATCATCGGTGGCAACCTGCCGCATGCGGCAGGCTACGCGCTCGCCGACAAGCTGCTCGGCACCGGCAACATCTCGGTCGCCTTCTTCGGCGACGGCACGATGATGGCAGGGCCGGCCTATGAGGCGATGAACATCGCCGCGCTCTACCGGCTGCCGGTGATCTTTTTCGCCGAAAACAATCTCTATGCCGTCTCGACGCACATCAACGAGCAGACGCGCGAGACGCGGCTGGCCTCGCGCGGACCTATGCTCGGCTTTCGTGGCATCGAATGCGACGGCATGGATGTGGTGGCAGTCCACCATGCCATGCGCGAGGCGCGCCGGACGATTGAGGAAGACGGCGGCCCGGTGCTGGTCGAGGCGCTCTGCTATCGGTTTCTACACCAGAGCGGCGCCCGCCCGGGCAGCGAATTCGGCTACCGCACGCGCGCCGAGGAAGACGTCTGGAAAGCGCGCGACCCGCTTGCGACGATGGCGGCTCGCCTGAAGACGATGGGCATCCTGAACGCTTCGGACCTCGGTACACTCGACCAGCGCGTCATGGAGGTGGTCAACACCGCTGCCGATTCCCTGACCGAGATGAGCGGCAACGCGCTGCGCATTCCTGATCATCTGTGGCCGGACCCAAGCGACGTCGACAACCAGATCCGCGGCGATCTTTCCGAACTGAAGGGCGAGCGCTTCCTTGAGATCGAGGACGTGCTGCCGGCCGACACCAGGCCGGTCAAGTTCATGGTTGCCGCGTCCGAGGTGATTGCGCGCGCCATGGAGCAGGATGCGCGCATCATCATCATGGGCGAGGATGTGCACCGGCTGCGCGGCGGCGTTTCGGGCGCCACAAAGGGCGCGCTGGAGCGCTGGCCGGAGCGTGTGCTGGCGATGCCGATCGCCGAGAATGGCTTTGTCGGCGTGGCGCTGGGTGCAGCGCTTTGCGGCTTGCGGCCGATCGTCGAGATCATGTTCGGCGACTTCTGCCTGGTTGCCGCCGACCAGCTGTTCAACGCGGTCAGCAAGGTGCGCCACATGTTCGGCGGCGGCTTTCCGGTGCCAATCGTGGTCAGGGTGCGCGTCTCGCCGCACACCGGCTACGGCTCGCAGCATTCGGGCGATCCGTCCGGCCTGTTCGCCCTGTTTCCCGGCTGGCGCATCGTCGCGCCGACGACGCCCTTCGACTATATCGGCCTGATGAATTCAGCGCTGAAATGCGACGATCCGGTCGTCGTCATCGAGCATGTCGAGCTGTTCCCGAGCGAAGGCCCTGTGCCTGCGGACGACCGCGACTATTGCGTGCGGCTCGGCAAGGCGAAGATCGTCAGGCCGGGCAGCGCCTGTACGCTGCTCACCAGCGCCAGCATGGTTGCCGTCGCCAGCCAGGTGGTCGAGGAGACCGGCGTCGATGCCGAGATCATCGACCTGCGCAGCCTCGACCCGACCGGGCTCGACTGGCCGCTGGTGGAGGCCTCGATCCGCAAGACCAACCGGGTAGCCGTCATCGAACAGGTGCAGCGTGGGCTATCGCTTGGCGGACGACTGACACAGGAGATTCAGGATCGCGTGTTCGATTATCTCGATCACGAGATCCTGCATGTGACGGGAAGCCTCTCGGCTCCCGTCGTATCGGCCCCGCTCAACCGCGCCGCACTGGGCGGCGCTGAAAAGCTCAAGGCCGCGCTTCAATCCCTCACTGCCGTGGGTGGATAGAGCGAACGCATTGCCACAAAGATCCGACAAGAAAATGGGAGAACTGACATGAGCATCCTACAGAGAAACAAGACCAGGGCGAAGATGCTGGCAGCCGTGCTGCTGGCCACCAGCGCCTTCTGGGCGCCGGCCACGTTCGCGCAGGACAGCAAGCCGCTGGTCATTGCGCGCAACATCGACCTCAACTCGCTCGATCCGCACCGCGCCTTCTGCGACACCTGCCAGATCTACAATTCCAGCGTCTATGAATCGCTGCTGACGCTGGACAAGGACAACAAGCTGATCCCGCTGCTCGCCTCGAAGTGGGAAGGCAATGCCGACCAGAGCAGCTTCACCTTCTCGCTCGACCCGGCCGCCAAATTCTCGGACGGTTCGCCGGTCGAAGCCAAGGACGTGAAATGGTCCTGGGAGAGGCTAAAGAACCTCAAGGGCAGCGCCTCGTTCCTGATGGACAATGTCGCCTCGATCGAGACCCCGGACGCGCATACGATGATCGTCAAGATGGTCGCGCCGAGCTCCGAATTCCTCAACATCGCGGCGGCGCCCTACGCGGCGGTCGTCAACAGCAAGGTTGCTTCCGAAGCCGGCGCCAAGGCCGATGCGGACGCTTCGACGACAGACAATGCCGAGGCCTGGTTTCTGGCGCATTCGGCCGGCAGCGCACCGTTCGTGCTGAAATCCTATGAGCCCAATTCGGAACTGCGGCTGGCACGCAACGACAAATACTGGCGCACGGCGCCGGCGCTGAGCGAAGTCGTCATCCGCCAGACCAAGGATGCGGTGGCCCAGGCACAGATGCTGCAGAGCGGCACCGCCGACATCGCCATGCAGATCGACCCGGACACGGCCAAGACGATGACCGGCAGCGACGTGAAAATCGAGACCGTGCCGTCCTACAATTTCATCTATGTGGCGCTGTCGCCCGGCGCCAAGGCCAACAAGGTTCCGCTGACGCCCGAAGTGCGCGAGGCCATTTCGCTCGGTCTCGACCGTCCGAGCATCCTGGACTTCACCATCGGCTCCGAGGGCCAGTTGATCAGCGCACCGATCCCGCTCGGCTTCCCCGGCGGTTCGGGCTTCGAGGCGCAACCCTATGACGTCGCCAAGGCAAAGGAACTTCTGGCCAAGGCCGGCCATGCCGACGGCTTCGAGATGGAAGCGGCGTTTCCCGGCATGAACGTCTATGGCGTCGATCTGTCGCTGTTGATGCAGAAGGTTCAGCAGGATTTGGCCAAGATCAACATCAAGCTCGACCTGCAGCCGATCCCCTTCGCCAACTGGCGCGAACGCGTCAATGGCGACGGCATCCCGATGACGGCGGTGTTCTACGCGCCGGACTATTACGGCACGTCGCAATACGTCGATTATTTCGCCATGACCAAGGGCAGCCCGTGGGCGCGCCGCGCCGGCGCGGAGCGCGACCCGTCGGTGCTCAATCCGAAGGAAGCGGATATCTACAAGGCAGCCCTTGCGGCAAGCGGCGACGAGGCCGCCAAGCTGTGGCATCAGGCCGGCGAGGAGATGATCAAGGACAGGATCATCCTGCCGTTGATCAGCCCGAACCTGATCCTGGCCTACAAATCGGACGTCAAGGGCGTGCGTTACAGCGCCTGCTGCAACCTGCCGCTGGCGGAACTCAGTCACTGAGCGAAAAGACGCGGGAGGCGGCCAGCCGCCTCCCGCTTCCTCATCCTGGACGGTCAGCAAATCCTGCCTTCCAGCATTAAGATCAATATATGATATATCAATATGCGGAGAACTCGCTATGCCTTCCCTGATCAACTCCAAAGACCAGTTGCTGCGCGAGCGCGCGGCCTCGGTCATTCCGGGCGGCATGTGGGGGCACATGGCGACGCGCTATCTCGGCTCCGCCTATCCGCAATTCTTCGAGCGCGCCGACGGCTGCCGGGTCTGGGATGTCGATGGCCGCGAGTACATCGACCTGATGTGCAGTTGGGGCCCCAATATCCTCGGCCACCATCATCAGGCGGTCGAGGCAGCGGCCGAGCGGCAGCGTCGTCTGGGCGATGCGATGAACGGCCCTGGCGAGGTGTTGGTCGAGCTGGCCGAACTGCTGGTCAAGACCGTCGCGCATGCCGACTGGGCGATGCTGCAGAAGAACGGCACCGACGCCACCACGGCCTGCGTGACGATCGCACGCGCCGGCACTGGCCGGCGCAAGGTGCTGGTCGCGCGCGGCTCCTATCACGGCGCCGTGCCGTGGTGCACGCCTTCGCTCGCCGGCGTCACCGCCGAGGACCGCGCCCATATCATCCATTTCGACTACAATGACGTTGCCAGCCTCGAGGCAGCCGTCGAGCAGGCCGGCAGCGATCTTGCCGCCGTCGTCGTCACCGCTTTCCGCCACGATATCGCCCGCGACCAGGAACTGCCGACCGCCGCCTTCGCCAGACGGGCGCGCGAGCTCACCACCGCCGCCGACGCGGCGCTGATCGTCGATGATGTCAGGGCCGGCTTCCGCATCGATCTCGCCGGCAGCTGGGAACCGCTCGGCGTACGGCCGGACCTGTCCGCTTTCTCGAAGGCGATCGCCAATGGCTATCCGCTTGCCGCGATCACCGGCACCGACCGGTTTCGCGAAGCCGCGACCAAGGTCTATGTGACGGGGTCGTTCTGGTATGGCGCCGTCGCCATGGCCGCCGCGATCGCCACCATCAACACGCTGCGCGACACCGACGCCATCTCCAGGATGACTGAAGCCGGCGACAGGCTGCGCTCAGGCCTCGATGCCGCAGCGAAGAAGCATGGCCTGTCGCTTCACCAGACCGGCCCGGTGTCGATGCCGATGGTGCTCTTCGACGGCGATGCCGAATTCAAAAAGGCCGACGCCTTCTGCTCGGCCGCCTTGCGCGAGGGCGCCTATTTCCACCCCCGGCACAACATGTTCCTGAGTGCCGCGCATACCGCAAAAGACATAGATCTCGCCCTGCAGGCTGCCGATGCCGGCATGGCCGCAGCGGCGCAGGTGGCGTGACCGGCGCCGATGCGGTGGGAAGGAACAAATCGCTCAGCCGACGGCCGACACCAGGCGGCCGTTCTGCGCCGCGCGGCGCAGTTCCTCCGGCGTGACCGCACCGTCGTTCAGCCGTTCGAGAACCTTGACCAACAGGCGTCCGCCTTCGATCATGTCCTGCTGAATGCCCTTGCGCACGCCGTTCTCGTCACGCGCCCGCAGCGCGTCGAGAATGTCGAGGTGCCGGTGGCGGCCGTCGTAGGTCGGCCTGGCGTGCGGGTATTGATAGTTCACCAGCGGTCCGTTGCGCAGCCAGATGCCCTCGATGATGGCCAGCAACTCCGGCATTTGCGCCGCCTGGTAGATCGAGTGATGGAATTCCCAATTGTCGCGGACGGCTTCGAACCAATGGCCATTGTCCTCGTTGGCAATCAGTCTGTCATGCACCTCGGCCAGACGGTCGATCTCCCGTGGCTCGATGCGCGTTGTTGCCGCCGCCCCCGCCATGCCTTCGAGATGCAGCCGGATGCTGCGCAACTCCAGATATTGGGCCAGCGACAGCTGGGCGACGGTGATCGAACGGCCGGCCTCCATCTCCAGACCCTTTTCGCGGACCAGCTGCATCAGCGCCTCGCGCACTGGCGTCTCAGACACCTGAAGGCTGGCGGCAAGGTCGCGGATCTTGAAGCGATGGCCCGGCCAGAAGCGGCCCTCCATCATGGCGCGGCGAAGCTCCTCGTAGACGCGCGTCGTCAGATTGTCGCGCGCGATCGGCGCGATAGAAGCAGTCACATCCGCTCTCCGTTCTTGCAGCGGCGCCGGCGTCGCCTGCGTCGCGTGGGCTGTGTATATGATACCACGAATGGCCTGACCACCGACATGAGACAGGCAACTGCGAGACGGGCAGCCATGGTGCAGACGGACATGAGACGGGGCGCATGACCGCGACGCCTTCACTCCTGTTCGGCGCCATAGCCGACGATCTGACCGGCGGCACCGAGCTGGCGTCGATGCTGGTGGCGCGCGGCATTCCAACGGGATGCACGGTCGGACTGAGTGCGCCGATCCCACCAGGCAATCTTGCCCATGTGATCCTGCTCAAGACACGCGTCATCGCGGCCAGCGATGCGGTGCGCCAGGTTCTGGCGGCGGCGGACCGGCTGCTTGAAGCTGGTGCCCGGCAGATCTTCTTCAAATATTGCGCCACTTTCGATTCGACACCTGCCGGCAACATCGGTCCTTGCGCCGAGGCGCTGCTCGAGCGCCTCGGCGGCGGCGTCACGCTGTTCACTCCGGCGCTGTGTGAGACCGGCCGCACCGTCTATCAGGGACACCTGTTCGGCGGCGCCCAATTGCTGGGTGAATCGCCCAAGCGCTTCGATCCGCTGACGCCGATGACCGATTCCAATCTGGTTCGCGTGCTGCAGGCGCAGAGCAAAGGCAAGGTCGGGCTGGTGCCCTATCTCGTCGTCGATGCCGGGGCGGAGGCCATCCGCAACGCCATACGAGAGCACAGCGCGGGCGGCGAGACGCTGCTGGTCACCGACACGATCCGCGAGCGCGACCTGGTTGCGATCGCGGAAGCGACCTTCGACCTGCCGCTGATGACCGGCAATTCCTCGGTCGCCGCGCATCTGCCACCGGCCTGGCTCACGCATGGGCTGCTGAATTCAGTCGATCTCGTTACCGCCAGCCTGCCGGCCATAAACGGCCCAGCGGCGGTGCTGGCCGGCAGCGTTGCCGACCGCACCATCGAACAGCTCGAACGCTTTGCGCAAAACAATCCACTGCTGACGATCGATCTGGCCAGCGCCTTCGCCGGCGCCGATGTAGTGGCCGAAGCGCGTGCCTTCGCCCAGCGGCATTTGCCCGGCACGATGATCGCCATTGCCACGACGGCGCCGCAAGCGACGGTCGAAGCGCTGCAGCAGGCGCATGGCCGCAACGCGGTGGCGGCAAAGGCGGAAGAGATGCTGGCCGGGATTGCACACATTCTTGTGCTCGAACTCGGTGTGCGGCGGCTGGTCGTCGCCGGCGGCGAGACCGCCGGTTCGGTGGTCAAGGCGCTCGGCATCGACCGCATCGCCATGGGTGCCTATGAGGGGCCGGGACTGTCGCGTGCCACTGCCCACCTCCCCGGCCTGCCATCCGAGCCGCTGGCGCTGATGTTGAAATCGGGGAAGCTCGGCGGCCCGGATATTTTCGCCGACGTCCTGCAAGACATGACACGGGCGACCACCGTCGCGCCGGCGATCGATATATGGCCACCGGCAAAACCTGTCATGCGGCCAACCACAGGAAAAGCATCGTGATGGACACCGAGACTGCACGCGCCAGCCTGATCACCGCGACGCAGACGCTGGACGCCAGCGGGATGAATGTCGGCACCACCGGCAACATCAGCGTGCGGACGACAAGCGGCATGATGATCACGCCGACGGGAATAGCTACAAGCGCGCTTCGGCCGGAGCAGATGGTGCCGATGCAACTCGATGGCAGCTGGGAGGGGGCGTTCCGGCCGTCGAGCGAATGGGAAATGCACGCCGAGATCTACAAGGCTTTCCCCGAGGCCGGTGCCGCCGTGCATGCCCATCCCGACCATTGCGTGGCGCTATCGTGCCTGCGCGAGGGACTGCCGCTGTTCCATTACATGGTCGCTGGTTTCGGTGGCGATGATGTGCGCTGTTCGGACTATGCGCTGTTCGCGTCAAGCGAACTGGCCAAGGTTGCCGTCGTCGCGCTCAAGGACAGGTCAGCCTGCCTGCTCGCCAATCATGGCATGATCGCTTTCGGCGGCGATCTCGACATGGCGCTCATCCGCACCATCAAGCTCGAGACCTTGGCGCGGCAATACCTTTTGGCGCGCAGCGCCGGCACACCGGCGATCATCGAGGGCACCGAGCTTGCCGCCATTCGCGGGCGGTACAAGAATTACGGCCAGCAGAAGTAGCTGGCCGAGCATTTCCGGGAACGGCTCTTCGCGCTCTTGAAGTGAAGAACCACTCAGTCGACCCGCAAATGCGAGACGAGGGCTGCCACGTTCCGTGGAAGATCAGGCGGGATCGGTTCGGCTGCAGGCGCATAGACGCTGACAGCCCCGGAGCCGATCAGTTGGTCGATGGTCTCGGCGCTGTAGCCGAGCACGTCGGCCAGCACGGCAGCTGTGTCCTGGCCCAGCATCGGCGGCGCGGTAAAGTCGGCGGTCAGCTGCGCGGCAAGTCCCTGTGCCGGGCGCACCATGGCGACGGAGCCGAGATGCGGATGCGGCAAGGTCTGGACGAGGCCACGTTCGCGCACATTGGGGCTATCGAAGACTTCCGGTATCGATTTTACCGTGCCGGCCGGCACGCTGGCGGCGGCACAGTTTGCCATCCAGTGGTCGCGTGGCTTGGTCTTGAAGGCAGCCGCCAATTCGGGGATCAAAGCCTCGCGGTTGGTGGCACGCGCGCCTGCCTTGATGAAGCGCGCATCCCCAGCCAGATGTGGCAGATCAAGGACCTTCTCGCACAGCGCCGCGAACTGGCGGTCATTGCCGACGGCCAGCGCGAAGCCGCCATCGGAGGCCTCGAATATCTGATAGGGGACAACCGTCGGATGCGCATTGCCGTAGCGGGCGACCTCGCGGCCGGTGTTGAGGTAATCGCTGCCGACATTGATCAGCAGGCTGAGCGCGCAGTCGATCAGCGACAGGTCGAGGAACTGGCCCTTGCCGGTCGTCGCGCGCTCGTAAAGCGCTGCCAGGATCGACTGCGTCGCGACCATGCCGCAGACGATGTCGGTGATGGCGACGCCGACGCGCATCGGCTCGCCATTGCTCTCGCCAGTGATGGCCATCAGGCCGCTTTCGGCCTGCATGACGAAATCATAGCCGGGCCGTCCGGCATCGGGTCCGGTCTGGCCATAGCCGGAGATCGAGCAGTAGATCAGCCGCGGGTTTGGCGCGCTGAGTTCCTTGAAACCGACGCCGAGGCGGTCGGCGGTGCCGGAGCGGAAATTCTCGACGACGATGTCGGCCTTCGCCGCCAGTTCGCGCACGATGGCCAGCCCTTGCGGGCTTTTCATGTCGAGCGCGATGCTCTGCTTGCCGCGATTGGCGCAGAGATAGTAGGTCGAGACACCCTTGTAGCTCGGCACCGACCTCGCCCTGGTGTCGTCGCCGCCATCTATGTTCTCGATCTTCCAGACCTCGGCGCCGAGATCGGCAAGGCTCATCGTTGCCCAAGGACCGGCGAGCACGCGGGAAAGATCGAGAACCTTGATGCCTTCGAGCGGCAGGCGCGCGGATCCTGCCGTACCGGCATTCTCGGAATGGTCCTCAGTCACGATCAAGATTCCTTCGGGTGAATTCGGCAGGCCAATCACACAGTCTTGAACGTGTTGACCGGCTCCGGAAAATGACAGGCGACGCGATGCGAACCGCCAGCCGGATCGAGCGGTGGTTCGACGGCAGCGCAGATCGCCTGCGCCTTGAAGCAGCGCGTGCGGAAGCGGCAGCCGGATGGTGGGTTGAGCGGGCTCGGCACGTCACCGGTCAGTACGATGCGCTCGCGCTTGCGCTCCTTCTCGGGATTGGCGAGCGGCACCGCCGACAGCAGCGCCTGCGTGTAGGGATGCAGCGCCCTCGAATAGAGTTCGGCCGCGGGTGCGATCTCTACGATCTTGCCGAGATACATCACCGCGACCTGGTGCGAGATGTGGCGCACGACCGAAAGATCATGTGCGATGAACAGATAGGATGTGCCGAAAGACTGCTGGATATCCCTGAGCAAATTGAGCACGCCAGCCTGCACCGAAACATCTAGCGCCGAAACCGGTTCGTCGAGGATCACCACTTGCGGGTTGAGCGCTAGCGCGCGGGCGATGACCACGCGCTGGCGCTGACCGCCGGACAGTTCATGCGGATAGCGCTTGCCGTGATCGGGATTGAGCCGCACGAGTTCGAGCAATTCGGCGACGCGGGCGCGGCGGTCGGCCGCCGACATGTCGCTCATGCGCAAAGGCTCGGCGATGTTGTCGGCGATGCGCATGCGCGGATGCAGCGACCCGTACGGATCCTGGAAGACCAGCTGGATGTAGCGCCGCATCAGGCGCATGTCTTCGTGGTTGAGGGCGAGCAGGTTCTGGCCCCGGAACCAGCTTTCGCCGCTGGTGGGCTCGATCAGCCGCATCAGGCAGCGTCCGAGAGTCGACTTGCCGCAACCGGATTCGCCGACGAGGCCCAGCGTTTCGCCCGGCGCCAAGTCAAAGGACACATCGGCCACCGCACGCACATGGGCAACCGCGCGATCGAAGACGAGGCCACCGCGAACCGGAAAATCCTTGACAAGATGGCGCACGGAAAGCGCTGCCGCCGGCTTGGTTTCGACTTGAGTTTGCTCCACTGCGCTCATGGGGCCATGCTTCCACTGTCCAGTTCTGCCGCCGCCAGCGAGGCGCTATGGAAGGGCGGCAAGGTCGTCGCGAAATGGCAGGCCGAGAAGCGGCCGCCTATGTCGTGCAAAGGCGGATCCTCGGTCCTGCAGCGTGCCTCGGCATAGATGCAGCGCGGATGGAAGGCGCAGCCGCCCGGCAAGCGCCCAAGTGCGGGTGGCGAGCCATCGATCGAAAACAGCCGCTCGCGGCTTTCCTCGAGATTGGGGATCGAGGCAATGAGGCCGCGCGTATAGGGATGGCGCGGGTCGGCGAACAGCTCGGATACGCCAGCCTGTTCGACGACACGGCCGGAATAGACGACCGCGACGCGGTCGGCATGACCGGCGACGACGCCGAGATCATGGGTAATCAGCACCAGGCCAAGGCCGAGCCGCTCCTGCAACGAACGCAGCACTGCCAATATCTGCGCCTGCACCGTCACATCGAGCGCCGTGGTCGGTTCGTCGGCGATCAGCAAATCGGGATCGTTGGCGACGGCCATGGCGATGACCGCGCGCTGGCGCATGCCGCCGGAGAATTCATGCGGATACTGGTTCACCCGGCGCTCCGGCTGCGGGATCGCCACCAGATTGAGCAATTCCACCGCCCGCGCCATGGCCTGCTTGCGGGTGACGCGCTGATGCAGCCTGACCGCCTCGGCGATCTGGGCGCCGACGGTCATCACCGGGTTTAGCGAGGACAGCGGGTCCTGAAAAATCATGGCGATGCGCGCGCCCCTGATCTTGCGCATTTCGCGTGACGATTTGCCGACCAGTTCGTCGCCGTTGAAGCGGACCGAACCGGTGACGACCGCGTTCTTCGACGTCAGGCCGAGCGCGGCGAGCATGCCGACGGACTTGCCCGAGCCGGACTCCCCGACAATGCCGACCACTTCGCCCTTGGCGACTTCGAGGTCGATGCCGCGCACCGCTTCGAACTGATCGCCTGCCCGCCGGAAGCCTACCCGCAGGCCGCGTATGGACAGCAGCGGCTCACCTTTGCCCGCCTTGTCGACTGCACCCGGCGGCGCTGTAGATATCTGTGCGCTCATCGCTTAATCCGACCTTGGATCGAGAATGTCGCGCAAGCCGTCGCCGATGAAGTTGAAGCCGAGCACGATGGTGAGGATGGCGACGCCCGGACCGAAGGCGATCCACCATTGGTAGAAATGGACGGCGCCATCGGAGATCATCGACCCCCATTCGGGCGTCGGCGGCGTGGCGCCGAGACCGATGAAGCTGAGCGACGCGGCAAGCAGCACGACCTGGCCGAGATCCATCGTCGCGCTGATCAGCACCGGGGTCCAGCAAAGCGGCAATATGTGCGTGAACAGCACGCGGCGCGGCCTGGCGCCGGCGGCGATCGCCGCCTCGACATGATCACGCTCCTTCACCTCCAGCACCTGCGCCCGCATCAGGCGGGCGTAGACCGGCCACCAGACCAGCACCATGGCGATGGCCGCATTGCCGAGGCCCGGCCCGAGCGACGCCGCGACGGCCATGGCCAGCAGCATAGGCGGGAACGACAATGTCACGTCGACAAGCCGCATGATCGCCGCGCCGGTCAGGCCACCGACGAAGCCAGAAATGGCGCCGAGCAGCGAGCCGATGACGACGGCCGAGACGACAACCAGAACCGCGATCGGCAGCGAATGCGCCGCCCCGTGCAAGGTGCGGCTCAAGACATCGCGGCCGAGCGCATCGGTGCCGAGCCAATGCGCCCAGCTCGGCGGCTGCAAGCGGCGCGCGACCATTTCGAGCGGATCGAACTGCACGATTAAGGCGGCGAAGACGGTCATGAACAGCCAGAACAGGATGACGACCGTGCCGATGACCAATGGCGCGGTCAGCCATTCGGGAACAGCGGCGGAATGGGATTTGGTTGTGACCGCCGACATCAGCTCAACCTCACGCGCGGATTGGCCACCACGTAGAGGATGTCCGTGATGAGGTTGGTGACCAGGAAGGCGAGGCCGCCGACGATGGTGACGCCGATGATCGCCGGGAAGTCGAGCGCGCGCGCCGCCTCGACGGCATAGGAGCCCATGCCCGGCCAGGAAAAGATGGTTTCTGTCAGCACCGCGCCGGTGATCAGATAGGCGAAGGAATAGCCGATGACGGTCAGGGTCGGCACCATGGTGTTGCGCAACGCATGGACGATGACGACGCGGAATTCGCTCGCGCCCTTGGCGCGCGCGGTGAGGACGAACTCGCGGCTCATCACATCAAGCATGTTGGCGCGCACCAGCCGCGATATGGTGCCGGAAACCGTCCAGCCGAGGACGAAGGCCGGCAGCAGCAGGTGCCGGAGCGCGTCCTTGAAGACGGTCCAGTCGCCAGCCAGAAGCGAATCGATGGTCAGGAAGCCGGTGATGCCGGGCGGCAATGCCAGGCGGGCATCGACCCTGCCCGGCCCCGGCAGCCAGTTCAGCATGACGGAGAAGATGAACAACAGGCCGAGCCCCGACCAGAACACCGGCAGCGAAGAGCCGAACAAGGCGAACAGCCGCGCGCCATGGTCAATCAGGCTGTTGCGGAAATAGGCGGCCAGCACACCAAGCACAATGCCGAGCGTGGTGCCGAAGATCATCGCAGCGAAAACCAGTTCGAGCGTTGCCGGCAAGCGGTAGAGAATGTCGGTGCCGACATTGCGCTTGGTGATGAACGAGGTGCCAAGATCGCCGCTCAGCAGATTCCCGAGATATATCATATAGCGTTCCGGGAAAGGACGATCGAGACCCCAGCGCGCCTTGGCGGCGGCCACCACTTCGGGGTTGCTCATCTGCTGTTCGGCGACAATGGCGGTCAGCGGATCGCCCTTGGTCACCGTGGTGATCAGGAAGGCGATGGTGACGATGCCGAGCACCAGAAACGGCATGGCGATAAGCCGGCGCAAAATATAGCGAGACACGTGGCTACCTTCACAAGGAGGGGCTTCGTAAGATGGCACAGGGCGCTTGGAGATGCCATCGAGGGAAGCATATTGACAGTGGGGGAAAGCGCCTGTCAATATAAATGGAATTTAATTTCATTTTTTAGACAACGCCGGCGACGCTGGCCCGACAGGCGGACGACGACGCCAGAAAGACCTCAGCGTGCGCAAGCGAGCGACCAGGGACGAGACGGAGCTTGAAGGCGAAGGCGCGCAGCTTTCGTCGTCGCTGGTGCGCGGGCTCGGCATCCTGCGCGCCTTCCGCCCGGGCGATGCCTCACTCGGCAACCAGGACATCATTGCCCGCACCGGCCTGCCCAAGGCCACGGTTTCACGCATCACCTATACGCTAAGCGCGCTCGGCTATCTCCTCTACGACAAGGACCTTGGCCGCTACAGCCTCGGACCCGCCACCGTGGCGCTGGGCTATTCGGCGCTCAGTTCCAGCGCCGTCGTTCACGTTGCCCGGCCGCTGATGCAGCCGCTGGCCGACCTGACCGGTGCGGCGGTGGCGCTCGGCACGCGCGACAGCCTCAACATGGTCTATCTGGCCAATTGCCGGTCGGAGAGCCTTGTCACGCTGCGGCTCAACCCGGGCTCCTACCTGCCGATCTGGAAGACATCGATGGGGCTGGCCTATGCGGCGGCCCTTTCACCTGAGGAGCGCGCTCGCCTTGTGGAGGCTTTGCAGGAGGCCGAGCCGGACAGGGCGGCGATGATCGGGGCGGCGATCGACGATGCGATCGCCCAGTATGCAGACAAGGGCTATGTGACGTCGTTCGGCGCCTGGCACAGCTATATCCATGCGGTCGGCGTGCCGTTCCGTCCGAGTGACGGCTCGCCGCTGGTTGCCATCACCTGCGGCGGCATCGGCGAGATCTTCACGGAAGAGCGCGCGCATGCCGAGATCGGACCGGCGCTGGTGGCGATGGTGAAGGCGCTGGGCAGAGAGCTCGAGGGAAATCCCGGGTAACGGGATTGGCCCAGACGATCGGCCTCGCATGCCGGCTTGAACTCGCCTGATGGTGACCGCACAGTCGCAGTCGATGGTATGGCGGTCGCGTACCGTCATCGTCCATCGGGTTGAGATGATGGGGAAAATCGGATGCCGATGAATTTTACAGGGCGGTTCAGCGATCGAGCGGCGGTGATCACCGGCGGCGCTTCGGGCATCGGTCTGGCAGTGGCTCAGAGGATTGTCGAAGAGGGCGGACGGGTTTCAGTCTGGGATCGCGATCCGGCTCAGATCGAACAGGCCAAAGCCACCCTTCCCGGCCTCCACGGTGTTGCCATCGACGTCGCCGATGCGGCCGGCGTGGAACGCGCCAAGCAGTCGGCGATCGAAGCGCTTGGCGGTGTCGACATCCTGGTCACCAGTGCGGCGATCACCGGGCCGAACATGACGACCTGGAACTATTCGACCGAGGATTGGCAGAAGGTCATCGACATCAACATCAACGGCGTCTTCTACTGCAACAAGGCGCTCGTGCCACACATGCTCGAGCGCAACTATGGCCGCATCGTCAACATAGCCTCGATCGCCGGCAAGGAAGGCAATCCCAATGCCTCCGCCTACAGCACCTCGAAGGCTGCGGTGATCGGCCTGACCAAGTCGCTCGGCAAGGAACTGGCCAAGACCAAGGTGACGGTCAATTGCGTCACACCGGCGGCCGTGCGCACCGCTATCTTCAAGCAGATGAGCCAGGAGCACATCGACTTCATGCTGTCCAAGATACCGATGGCGCGCTTCGGCGAGGTCGAAGAGGTGGCGGCGCTGATCTGCTGGATTGCCTCGGAAGAGTGTTCGTTCACGACCGCCGCCGTGTTCGACGTTTCCGGCGGCCGCGCCACCTACTGAGGCAGGACGCATTTCAATTCCGCGTGACGACGCAACGAACGGGAGCGTAGGGGCGTATAGTCCCAGGCGTCGAATCGACGTTGACGCAACAAAGCTATACGGGAAAGCTATGACGCGGCATGACAGTTCAGCATGCGTGATGATCTGCCGGTGCGGGGCAACTGGTTGGCGGTTGACGGACGCTGCAACCATCCGGCGGGAGCTTGTTTCCTTTGCTTAGAGCCGAGCCTGCCGCGCTGTCCGACGACGAGCTTCTGGACCGCTATCAGCGCGCCGCCTTCGACTATTTCCTCGAGAACGTGAACCCCGAAAACGGATTGGTCGCCGACACGTCGCGGCCGAATTCGCCGGCCAGCATCGCTGTCGTCGGCTTCGCGCTGTCCAGTTATCCGATCGGCGTCGAGCGCGGCTGGATGGCGCGCGATGCCGCCGCGAAGCTGACGCTGGCCGCGCTGCGCTTCTTCTCGGCCAGCCCGCAAAGCCATAGCGACGACGTCACCGGCCACAAGGGTTTCTACTACCATTTCCTCGATATGCGGACCGGCCTGCGCGTCTGGCGCTGCGAACTGTCGATGGTGGATACGGCATTGCTGATATCGGGCATGCTGGTGGCGGGCGCCTATTTCTCCGGTGACGATGACGAGGAAGCCGAAATCCGCCAACTGGCCGAGGCGCTCTACCGGCGCGTCGACTGGCGGTGGGCACAAGGCTCAAGCCCGACCTTGCGACAAGGCTGGAAGCCGAAGAGCGGCTTTCTCCACTATGGCTGGGAGGGCTACAACGAAGCCACGATCCTCTACATCCTGTCGATGGCTTCGCCCGACAGCCCGACCTCGGACAACAGCTACGAGGGCTGGACGGCGACCTATCAGTGGGAAAACATCTACGGCTACGACGTGCTGTATGGCGGTCCGCTGTTCATGCACCAGTTCTCGCATGCCTGGATCGATTTCGCCGGCATCCGCGACGCCTTCATGCGCGAGAAGAACTCGGACTATTTCGAAAACAGCCGCCGCTCGACCTATCTGCACCGCGACTATGCACGCCACAACCCTTACGGCTATGGCGGCTACGACGAGAACCTTTGGGGTCTTTCGGCGGGCGACGGGCCAGGCGGCTTTCGCACCAGCGTGGAGCGACAGCGCCGGCGGTTTTCCGGCTATGCCGCGCGCGGCGCGCCGTTCGGGCCCGATGACGGGACGATCGCGCCTTGGTCCTATCCGGCATCACTGCCTTTCGCCCCGGAGATCTGCCTGGCGGCGTTGCGCCATCTCGGTGACCGCTACCCCGAGGTGATCGGTAATTTCCGACTGCCGAGCGGTTTCAACCCGACATTGGCGAACCGGCGTAAGTTCGGGAGGCACGGCTGGGTGTCGGAAGGCCACTATGGGCTGGATCAAGGCATCGTGGTGATGATGATCGAGAACCATCGGTCAGGGTTGATCTGGAGACTGATGCGGTCAAATCAACACATCCGCAACGGCCTGCGCAAGGCCGGGTTCAATGGCGGCTGGCTGTCTCAGCCAGCAAGCCCGGCGTCGGGTGGCGGCGATGTCGCGTGACCGGACCAGGGCTACCGCCTTTCCTGTCGATCACAACGACATTGAGCTGATCAAGGGCGCCCATCCGCCGCACTGGAAGAACCCGCAGCCGGACGATCCCTACAATATCGTGGTCATCGGTGCCGGGCCGGCTGGGCTGACCGCCGCCTACGAAGCGGCCGGCCTCGGCGCAAAGGTCGCGCTCATCGAGCGCAACCTGATCGGCGGAACTTGCGTCAATGTCGGTTGCATCCCGTCGAAGTCGATCATCCGCACCGCAAGGCTTTATGCCGACATGCGCGATGCCGAGAATTTCGGCGGCGACATGCCGGACCGTCTTCACGTCAACTTTCAGCGCGCCATGACGCGGATGCGGCAGATCCGGCAGCGGATCAGCCGCGCCGATGCCGCCGATAGCCTGGTTTCCGAAGGCATCGACCTTTATTTCGGCGAAGCGCGGTTTTCCGGAAGGGACACTGTCACGGTCGCCGGACAAATCTTGCGTTTCAGAAAGGCGCTGATCGCGACAGGCGCGCGCCCGAGGCTGCCGACGATCCCGGGGCTTGCCGACGCCGGCTATCTCAGCAACGAGACCATGTTCGATCTCACGGAGTGCCCGAAGCGGCTTCTGGTCATCGGCGGCGGACCGCTCGGTTGCGAGGCGGCGCAGGCCTTCTGCCTGCTGGGCGCGAAGGTCATCCAGGCGCAGCGCGAACCGATGTTCCTGCCCGGTGAGGAACGCGATGCCGCCCAGATCCTTTCGGATGCGCTGGCGCGCGAAGGTGTCGAGGTTCGCCTCAACACCGAGGTGGTGGCGATACGAACGGAAGGCGACAAGAAGCTCGCCGACCTGGTGTGCGACGACATCACGACGACGATTTCCGTCGATGAGATCATCACTGGCATCGGCCGATCGCCCAATGTCGACGGCCTCGACCTGGAAAACGCCGGGGTGGCTTACGATGCCGACGGTATCAAGGTGGACGACTGTCTCCTCACCACAAATCCGCGCATCTATGCGGCGGGCGATGTCTGCCTCGCCTACAAATTCACCCACACCGCCGAAGCGACAGCCCGCATGGTCGTACGCAATGCCCTGTTTCTCGGACGCAGGAAGCTGAGCGAACTGGTCATTCCGTGGTGCACCTATACCGATCCGGAGATCGCCCATGTCGGCCTCTATCCGGCGGAGGCGCGCCAGAACGGCATCCCGGTCAAGACCTATACAGTGCTGATGCACGATGTCGCCCGTGCGGTGATGGACGGCGAGGAGGAGGGTTTTGTCAAAATCCACGTCAGGGAGGGGTCCGACCGCATCCTGGGCGCCACGGTCGTTGCCAGCCATGCCGGCGAGATGATCAATGCGGTGTCGCTGGCGATCAAATCGGGCATGGGATTGCGTGCGCTGGCCGACGTCATCCATCCATTCCCGACGCAGGCGCAAGGCATCAAGATGGCCGGCGACGCCTATCGGCGGACAAGGCTCACCTCATCGTGGAAGCGTCTGGCGGGCCGCTGGTTGGCGTGGTCCAGGCGATGGTGATATTCCGGCAGCCCGCCGCAACTGGTGCATCTGACAATCAGCGACGATGCGGCGCTTGACGAAAGCCTCGTTCGGCTGAACAAGTCGAAGCCGATTGTTATGGTTTTGGGGCCGTCGCGCATGCCGTCTGGAATGAAGTCTCAGGCGCAAAGCCCAGAGCGTCCGCTTTGAAACCCGCGGGCGCACAACCGCTCGACGCTGTCTCCGCGGCGAAAGCCGGACAACGTGTGCTGGTTGTGTCCCACGATCCAGCCTTTCCGCCGAT
Organism: Mesorhizobium sp. M7A.F.Ca.MR.245.00.0.0; assembly: GCF_003997415.1. Classification (NCBI taxonomy): domain Bacteria; kingdom Pseudomonadati; phylum Pseudomonadota; class Alphaproteobacteria; order Hyphomicrobiales; family Phyllobacteriaceae; genus Mesorhizobium; species Mesorhizobium sp. M7A.F.Ca.MR.245.00.0.0. Next base: position 80,315 of record NZ_RZTE01000016.1, read on the forward strand.
CTCCGGCGCGGATCTGCGGAACTACCGCAATGCTGAGTCTGCTGCGCAATTCGGCCCGGTCTGCCTGGTGTCTGTGCTGCCGCAGGCGACGGAAACAACCGATCCGTCGATCCGCACCGAAGCCTTGTCGATCAAGGGAGAGGCCCGCTCCGCCTCGATCGGGTGGTGGCGTATAAGGGCGGAGCGTCGCATCTCGCGCGTCGCCTTGACGCGGCTGGAGACACTAGTTCGGGACTTCCGCCCGGACACGGTGGTGATCGAGGGTATCGGCCTGTTCAAGCTGCTGCGGCCTTTGCGGGCACTGACGAAACAGCTCATCCTCGACATGCACAATGTCGAGTCCGACCTGGCGGGACAGCTGCGGCACGTCGATGCGAAGCGGGCTGCGGTGGCGACGATCAGCGAGGGCCTTGGCATCAGGCGTCTCGAGAGAAAGGCGCTTGCCCTTGTCGACAGGGTCTGGGTCTGCTCGAGCCAGGATCGAGAGCGGCTGATGGCGCTTTCCCGGCACAAGTTGCCGATCGATGTCGTTCCAAACGGAATTCCGCACGCCGGGCACAGCCCCGAAACGCTGCCCGCCGATCCCGAATCCGACGAAGGCTTTCCGGTGATCCTGTTCGTCGGCCATCTCGGCTATCCGCCAAACGTCGATGCCGTCCAGAGGTTAGCCGGCTCCATACTTCCGCGCATCCGACTGACCTTGCCGACCGCGACACTGATTCTCGCTGGGCGCAACCCGACTACGGCCGTGCAAGCGCTGGCAGGATTGCCTGGCGTGGAGCTCGTCGAAGACCCCGAAGACATGGCGCCGCTTCTGTCGAGAGCGCATCTCACCATCATCCCGCTTGCGGCAGGCGGCGGCACCCGCATCAAGATTCTGGAGGCGATGGCGTGGGGCGTGCCGGTGATCGCCACGCCTCTGGCGGCCGAGGGCCTGGACCTGGTCGACGGGGAGGAACTGCTGCTGTCGGATACCGATGAAGGACTTGCCGAGACGGCTGTCGGACTTTGCCTGGACGCGGACCGCAGGGCACGGCAGCGCATCTGCGCGCATCAAGCGGTTTGGGCAAGGTTCGGCCCAGAAGCCATCCGCAATGCCGTCCGCGGCGGACTGGGGCTGGACGAGGCTGGCACCTGATCCCTCACTCCACCAGATATGGAGGAGCGACATCGTTCCACATCGCTTGCAGGAGCCCGCTCCGCACGACGTCCAGCCGGAATTTCGTGGTCTGCCCTATCATGATGCGTGCTGAAGCTCTTGCCGAATGGGGCCGAGATAGGTTTGCGGATGCAAGCGTCCCCAAACATGGTCCCGGTCGGTCAGATGCGCGACCTGCTCTATCCAGCGTCTCGGCGCATCGGGGTCCCTCACCTCATGCCAGTCGTCGACGATAATGACAGGCAGGCCCTGGTAGAGCGGGTCGAGCGGCGAGGTCCTGGTGACGACGATGCAGCCGAGATAAAACAGCTCCCATGTCCTATGGCAGTCCAGGCCGTTGCCTTCGGTGGACAGCACGAGCGGGTATTGCGAGTACCGTTGCCAGATCGAGCGTTGCGAGACGCGTTTCGTCAGGAAATCGACGTGCGGACATCCGCCCAGGGCATCAAGCAGTTCCCGGCGCTGCTTCGAGCCATTGCTGATGCTGAAATCAGAGAATAGCCTGGGCGGGCGGCGGTCCACATGATCCTGCCGGGCGCGTATGATTTCCAGTTGCCTCACAAGCCCTGCCGGCGTGGCAAGGGACCTAGGCGTGTGAAGATCGAGCCCGATCGGGAAAGGCTTCACCCTGGGGTGAGTGCCATCACAATTCTGGCTGTACCAGGAGACCAGGAAAGGGTTGGCGAGAAGCTGGTCGACGGTGTCCTTCGCCAGATCCGACGGCACCGAAGCATCCCCATCGGTCGTCAGCAGCGTGAATGGTGCCGTAATCGTCGGCAGCACGATCCTGACAAACGTGTCGAGGTCGCAGGTTTGCGCATCCCTGGACAAGGTGCTCAGGCGCAGCCAGACGATGCCATGCGCGCCGCTGTAATGTTGGCGGAAAAATGCCTCGCTCTGCGTAGATGCAGTTGGCGCGTTGCGATACCAGCGCGGCCCGGCGAAATCGCAGAAATGCCCGATGCCCTGCGACCACAGCACGGGCGGAACGCCAAGAAACCTTAGCGCCCTGGAGTAGACGGCTCTTTTGACAGCCCTTCGAAACCTGCCCATTGGCAACTCCTAGCGCGGATGCCAATAGCGTTGCAACGTCCTGCCTTGCACCGCCTTGAGCCGAACCAGGGGCCAAAAATTTCGAACCGTCTGGCGGCATCGCAACTGGCTGACGATCTCGCCGGCCGCAGTGCCGCGGCCAACCCCCCGGCTCGGCCGGAGGCACACGGCGGTCTACAGACTTGATTGTGGCAAAGGTCGAAGTGCTTGCGGTTCAGCGCAAGACCGCACGTCTCAATCGTGCAATTCCCGCGATATCGGCGGACCGAGGGAGAAATCCGAGAACGTTACCTCAAAGCCTTCGCGTTGCGGCGAACAGCACATCATGCCGATATCGACCGTCTTCGAGGTCGGGAAATAGGCAAGCCGCACAGGCTTCCAGTGGCTGTCGGAAGCGTCGAGGTACTGGACGCGGATCGCCTCGGCGTGACGGGTCAACCGGATCCTGACGCCGTTCGGATCGGCATGAATGGCGACCAGCGACCAGTCTGACGTGTCGTTGGTGACGACAACGGAGAAATAGGCAAGGCCGTCGGTGTACTCGATACCGGCCTTGATCCAGTGCGTTTCGCTGAGCCGGACCATCAGCCCAGCCTGATCATAGAGGACCTCGTAGTCGCCTTTGACCGTGACTTCGGCGCTGAAATCGCCTTCGACCGGCCGGTGCAGGAAGTGGCCGTTGTCGCGCCAGAAACCGTAGAAGGTCTCGCGCCAGAAATCGGTCTCCTTGCCGGTGCGCACACGAACGCTGTCGCCGTCGATAGAATAGTGCGGCGGCGGGTTAAGCCAGGTCAGATCTTGCACTGTCATCCTTTCGCGCCGCTCCAATCCAGATGGGCATGGGCGGTGTTGCCGGCCCGATCAGCCCGGCATGATCGGCCGACGGCCGATCAGCCTGCGAACGTATAGGCCGTCTTCACCGTGGTGTAGAACTCCGCCGCATAGTGGCCCTGCTCGCGCGGCCCATAGCTCGAGCCCTTGCGGCCGCCGAAGGGAACATGGAAATCGACACCCGCCGTCGGCAGGTTGACCATCACCATTCCGGCCTCCGAATTGCGCTTGAAGTGCGTGGCATGCTTGAGGCTCGAGGTGCAGATGCCGGAGGTCAAGCCGAAGGGCGTGTCGTTGGCGACGGAAAGCGCCTCGTCATAGTCCTTGACGCGAATGACGCTGGCGACAGGTCCGAAAATCTCCTCGCGCGAACTGCGCATGGCATTGGTGGCCTCGGTGAGCAATGCCGGCTGCAGGTAGAAGCCTGGCGTCTTGCGGTCGAGCCGCTCGCCGCCGAAGGCGAGCGTGGCACCTTCCCTGACGCCGATGGCGATATAGTCCTCGTCCTGCTTCAGCTGCGTCGCGTCGACGACAGGACCGATCTGGGTCTGCGCGTCGAGCGCATCGCCGATGACCAGTTTGCTCATGCGGTCCTTGAGGGCATCGACGAAACGGTCGTGAATGCCGTCAGCCACAATCAGCCTGGATGACGCGGTGCAGCGCTGGCCGGTCGAGAAGAAGGCGCCATTGAGCGCGCAATCGACGGCGATCGCAAGATCGGCATCGTCGAGCACGACCAGAGGGTTCTTGCCGCCCATTTCAAGCTGGAACTTGCGCATGTGTTCGATGCTTGCCGCGGCAACGCGCTTGCCGGTACTGACCGAGCCGGTGAAGCTGATGGCGTTGACGTCGGGACTGTCGAGCATCGCCTGGCCGACGACCGAGCCCTTGCCCATGACGAGATTGAGCACGCCCTTTGGCAGGCCGGCGCGATGCAGGATATCGACGATGGTCCAGGCGCTCTCGGGAACCAGCTCCGCCGGCTTGAAGACGACAGTGTTGCCGTGGGTTAATGCCGGGGCGATCTTCCAGGCCGGAATGGCGATCGGAAAATTCCACGGCGTGATGATGCCGACCACGCCGACCGCCTCGCGCGTCATCTCGACGCCGACGCCCGGTCGCACGCTTGGCACGACCTCTCCGGTTAAACGCAACGTTTCGCCGGCAAAGAAATCGAAAATCTGGGCGGCGCGAATGGTCTCGCCTATGCCTTCGGCCAGCGTCTTGCCTTCCTCACGCGCGAGATTGCGGCCAATCTCGTCCTTGCGCGCCAGAATCTCGTCGGAGGCCTTTTTCAGCACCGCGTGACGCGCCAGCGGACCGGAACGGGACCAAGCCGGGAACGCTGCCTTGGCCGCGGCGATCGCCTGCTTGGCCTGTTCGACACCCGCCGAGGCATAATCGCCGACGATGTCACCGGTATCCGAGGGGTTGATGTTGCGCGAACCGGCGTCGCCGACCCATTCGCCATCGATGAGGTTCTTTCGAAACAGCGTCATATCGTGTGTTCCTGCTTGTTGGCCGCGCGGGCATCTGTCTGAACTGGTATTTGCCAGACAATTGCCTCGCGGGAAAGCAAACAGTGAACCAGCAGCCGCGACAAAAATCCCCCCGCTTGCGCCGCGCGGTGGCGGGTGACGACATTGCCTCATCGAGCCTCGATGCGGCCAATATCCATGGCGCGTCGTCGGCTTGGGCCGATTTCCTCTATACACTTCTGTCCATAGCCTTGATTTGCCTGAGGCAGCATGTCATGCGTCGTGCCGATGGCAGCTCTCGAAACGACGATTCAGCGCGCCGGCGCCACCGGCAATATCAAGGCCACTCGCGAAGACTGGCTGAAACTTGCGCTTGAAACGTTGATCTCGGACGGTGTCGAACGTGTCCGCGTGCTGACGCTTGGCCAGAAGCTCGATGTGTCGCGCTCCAGCTTCTACTGGTATTTCAAGAGCCGGCAGGATCTACTCGACCAGTTGCTCGACTACTGGCGGCAGACCAACACCAGGTTCATCGTCGAACGGGCCAGGCGGCCTTCCGCGACCGTCATTCGCGGGGTGATGAGCATTTTCGAATGCTGGGTGGACGAAAGACTGTTCGATCCGCAGCTGGATTTCGCGATCAGGGCCTGGGCCCGCCGCTCGCCTGCCATCAGGCGCGCGCTCGACGAGGCCGACGAGGAGCGTGTCAACGCCGTCCGCGACATGTTCATGCGCCACGGCTATGAGGAAGAAGACGCGTTCGTGCGAGCCCGCGTGCTGTACTTCATGCAGATCGGCTATTACTCGCTTGAGCTCAACGAGCCGATGAGCAGCCGCCTGCCTCACGTCGCCGGCTATCTGCGCAGCTTCACCGGCCAGGAGCCTCCGGCGGAGGATGTCGAAGACTTCTCGCGCTATGTCGAGAAGACGCTTTCGCGCAACCGATAGTACGGCCCGCCCGGCCGCCGCGGCTGACGATTTCGCTTAGCGCATCGCCCCAATAGCAAGCACGTTTGCTGCCGACAGCAGCAGAGGAGCCCCCTCTGCTGCATCGGCGCAGAGCGGAGTCATGGGCCGCTCATTCTATCGCCTTTCCAAGCTCTAGACACATATGTACAATACCAGTAGGGTACGCCACTGACTGGGTGGAGTGCGACAGGATGAAATCCCAATACAGGGCGATCGTCATCGGCGGCGGCGTGGTTGGAGCCTCGGTGCTCTATCACCTGGCGAAGTTCGGCTGGAACGACGTCGCGCTGATCGAACGCGAGGTACTGACAGCGGGATCGAGCTGGCATGCGGCCGGCGGGTTCCATGCGCTGAACGCCGATCCCAACATCGCCGCCCTGCAGGCCTACACGATCGACCTGCTCTCCGAAGTCGAGAAGGAATCGGGCCAGAGCATCGGCATGCACATGACCGGCGGCATCTCGGTCGCCTCGGCCCCGGAGCGCTGGGAATGGCTCAAGGCCTCCTACCGCATCTTCCAGACCATGGGCATCGACGATGTCCACCTGGTCGGTGTCGATGAGATCAAGCAGCGCTGCCCGATCCTCAACACCGACGGCATGCTGGGAGGCCTCTATGCCGCGCGCGAGGGCCATATCGATCCCTCGGGCGTCGTGCACGCCTATGCCAAGGCAGCCAGGCTGCGCGGCGCCGACATCATCGAGCACAACCGCGTGCTGGAACTCAACCGCCGCGCCGATGGCGGTTGGGACGTGGTCACCGAGAAGGGCACGGTGATTGCCGAGCACGTCGTCAATGCCGGCGGACTGTGGGCCAAGCAGGTTGGCAGGATGGCCGGCATCGACCTGCCGGTATCGCCGATGGAGCACCATTATCTGGTCACCGAGGCATTGCCCGAAATCCAGGTACTGGACAAGGAATTGCCGCTGATCGTCGATCTCGAAGGCTTCACCTACATGCGCCAGGAGCAGAAAGGCCTTCTGCTGGGTATCTATGAGGTCAACCACAAGCACTGGAACATGGATGGGGCGCCGTGGGACTACGGCATTGAATTGATCCAGGAAGACACCGACCGCATAGCCGACGAACTGGCGCTCGGCTTCAGCCGTTACCCCTGCCTGGAGACAGCCGGCATCAAACGCTGGGTGAACGGGGCCTTCACCTTCTCGCCGGATGGCAATCCGCTGGTCGGCCCGGTGCGCGGCGTGCCCAATTACTGGGTGGCGTGCGGCGTCATGGCCGGTTTCCTGCAAGGCGGCGGCGTCGGCAAGTCGCTGGCCGAATGGATGATCCATGGCGAGCCGGAAGCCGATGTCTACGGCATGGACATCGCCCGCTATGGCGACTTCGCCTCCAACCGCGAATACATCAAGCAGACCACCGGGCAGTTCTATTCGCGCCGCTTTGTCATGAGCTATCCCAACGAGCAGCTGCCGGCGGGACGGCCCTTGAAAACAGCCGGCGCGCATGACGCGATGGATGCCGCCGGCGCGCGCTGGGGCAATTCATGGGGCATGGAAGTGCCGCTCTATTTCGCGCCGCGAGGCTTCGTCGAGACACCGACGCTGAAGCGCTCCAACGCCTTCGACATTGTCGCACAGGAATGCCGCAAAGTGCGCGAAGGTGTCGGCCTGCTCGATATATCAGCCTTCTCGCGCTACGAGATCACCGGCCCGCAGGCCGAGGCCTGGCTCGACCGGCTGCTTGCCTGTGCGCTTGCCAGGCCGGGTCGCGCAAAACTCGCGCCGATGCTGGGTGAAAACGGCAAACTCAAGGGCGACCTCACCGTCTTCAATTGGGGCGATGGCTCCTGGTGGATCATGGGATCCTACTATCTGCGACAGTGGCATATGCGCTGGTTCGAGCAGCATATGAGCGACGGCGTCACCGTCCGAGACATTTCGGACGCCATTGTTGGTTTCTCGCTCGCCGGTCCCAATGCGCGAATGTTGCTTGAGCGCCTCACACATCAGGACGTTTCGCACGAGGCCTTTGGCTTTCTCGCCTGCAGGACGCTCGATGTCGGACTGGTTCGAGCCAAGGTCGGGCGACTGTCGGTCATCGGCGAACTCGGCTACGAGATCCATTGCCAGGCCAATGAACACGCGGGGCTGCGCCGTGCGCTGCTATCGGCAGGCAAGGATCTTGATGTGACCGAATATGGCTTCGGCGCGGTCAATTCGCTGCGGCTCGAAAAGAGCTTTGGTATCTGGTCACGCGAGTTCACGCAGGACTATACGCCTGATGAGACCGGAATGGGCCGCTGGATCGCTTTCGACAAGGGCGATTTCATCGGCCGCGAGGCGGCTCTGAAGGAACGGCAAGTCGAATCCCGGCGCACGCTGGTGACGCTCGAAATCGACGCGGCGGATGCCGATGCCAGCGGCTACGAACCCATCTGGAACGAAGGCAGGCTCGCCGGCTTCGTCACTTCGGGCGGCTACGGCCACACGGTCGGCAAGAGCCTCGCCATGGCGCTGGTCGAGCGCGAAGCGGCCGATATCGATACGCCGTTGACAACCCACATCGTCGGCGTCGAAAGAGATGCGCGCGTCATCGCTTCGTCGCCATATGATCCACTGGGCAAGGCGATGCGGGCATGACCGATCGAACCGATGACGTCGGTGCGAAAGACCATTCGATGATCCACATTTCTTTCCGAACATCAGGCCTGTCCGGCACGTCATGACCACACGCTATTCCGCCCTGTCGCTGTTCAAGGAGGGCCTGGCTGGCCAGACCGGCTGGCAACCGGCCTGGCGATCGCCCGAGCCGAAGCCGTCCTACGACGCCATCGTCATCGGCGGCGGCGGCCATGGGCTGGCGACGGCCTATTACCTGGCAAAGAATCACAACATCACCAGGGTGGCCGTGCTGGAAAAAGGCTGGATCGGCGGCGGCAACACAGGGCGCAACACCACTGTGGTACGCTCCAACTACTATTATCCCGAAAGTGTCGAACTCTACGGGCTGGCGCACCAGCTCTATGAGGGATTGTCGAAAGACCTGAACTACAACGTCATGCTGTCGCAGCGCGGCATGGTCAATCTGTGCCACTCGACTGCCGAGATGGAGATCGGGGCGCGCACCGTCAACGCCATGCAGATCAACGGCATCGATGCCGAGCTGTTTTCACCTGACGATGTGCGCCGGGTGGCGCCGATCTATAATTTCTCAGCCGATGCGCGCTTCCCGGTGTTCGGCGGCATCTGGCAAGGCAGGGCCGGTACGGCGCGCCATGACGCCGTCGCCTGGGGCTATGCGCGGGCGGCGAGCCGGCTCGGCGTCGACATCATCCAGAACTGCGAGATCACCGATTTCATCATCGAGGGCGGCCGCTGTCGCGGCGTCCAGACTTCGCGTGGCGCGATCCGGGCCGAGCGCATCGGCATGGCGGTAGCCGGGCATTCTTCGGTGCTGGCGGCCAAGGCCGGCTTCCGGCTGCCGATCAATTCCTATGCGCTGCAGGCCTGCGTTTCCGAGCCGGTCAAGCCGATCCTCGACACAGTCGTGCTGTCGCCCGGCTGCGGCGTCTATGTCAGCCAGTCGGACAAGGGCGAGATCGTCATCGGCGGCGGGCTCGACCGCATCCCCTCCTATGCTCAGCGCGGCAATCTGCCGACGCTGGAGGGGGTGATTGCCGGCCTGCTGGAGATGTTCCCGATCTTCGGCCAGCTCAAACTGATGCGGCAATGGGCTGGGATCGTCGACGTCGTGCCGGATTCCTCGCCGATCATCGGCGAATCGCCATTGCCCGGCCTGTTCCTCAATTGCGGCTGGGGCACGGGTGGTTTCAAGGCCATTCCCGCAGGCGGCACGCTGCTGGCAAACTTGCTGGCATCAGGCAAGCACAACGACATCAGCCGCCCCTTCGATCTCGATCGCTTCGCCACCGGCCGGCTGATCGACGAAGCGGCCGGCTCCGGCATCGCGCATTAGAGGTTTGCCATGCAGCTCTTTCCTTGCCCATTCTGCGGCCCGCGCGACGAAACCGAATTCCACTATGGCGGCGATGCCGGCAATGTCAGGCCGGATGCCATCGACGTGCCGACCGATCGCTGGGCTGGCTACCTCTATCTGCGCGGCAACCCGAAAGGCACGGCGCGCGAGATCTGGGTCCACATGATTTGCGGCGAGTTCTTCGTCATGGAGCGGGACACCGTCACCCACAAGGTGCTGTCTTCGGCCGCTCTCGACGGGGAGCATGCCGCGTGACCGCCTCACGTCTTGCCACCGGCGGCAGCGCCATCGACCGCTCGCGCCCGATCCGCTTCAGCTTCGACGGAACCATCGTGCAGGGCTTTGCCGGCGACACCATCGCCTCGGCGCTGCTGGCGGGTGACGTCGCGGTCGTCGGCCGCAGCTTCAAATACCACCGGCCGCGCGGCATATGGGGCGCCGGCGTCGAGGAGCCCAACGCGCTGGTCGATATCGGCGGCTCGCGGGCGACGCCCAACACGCGCGCCACGACCGAGCCGGCGCGCGACGGACTGGTGGCGAAAAGCGTCAACGCCACGCCCAGCGCACTGGCCGACCGCAACGCCTTCCTGGACCGTTTTGCGCGCTTCATCCCGGCCGCGTTCTACTACAAGACCTTCATGTGGCCGGACTGGCACAGGTTCGAGCCGCGCATCCGCGCCATGGCGGGGCTGGGCACGGTCGATGCTGACTGGACCTCGCCCGGCATGGCCGACCAGATCAACCATCATTGCGACGTGCTGGTGGTGGGCGCGGGACCGGCAGGGCTGGCGGCGGCAAGACTGGCGGCCGGCGCTGGTCTGACCGTCACACTGGTCGACGACCAGCAGAGCCCCGGCGGATCGCTTGGCTATCGTGCCGGTGAGATCGATGGCAAGCCGGCGGCCGTATGGGTCAAGGAGACGATTGCCGAGCTTGCCGCTGGCGGTCACCTCATCCTGCCTTCGACCACCGCCTTAGGCATTTACGACCACAATCTGGTCGGGCTGAACCAGCGTCATTTCGACGGCCGGCCGGATACGCTGTGGCGGGTCAGGCCGCGCCAGATCGTGCTGGCGACCGGCGCCATCGAACGGCCGCTGCCTTTCGCCAACAACGATCTGCCGGGCATCCTATCGGCGGATGCGGCGCTCGCCTATCTCAAGCGCCATGCCGTACTTGTCGGCCGCCGCATCGTCGTCGCCCCCAACAATGACAGCGCCTATGAGGTGGCGGGGGCGCTTGCCGAGGCCGGCGCCGAAGTCAGGCTTGTCGACATCCGGCGCGACGGCACGCCTGCCGCGCCGGCCAATGTCCGGCTGGTCAAAGGGCGTTCTCTCGCATCCGCCAGCGGCAAGCTGCGCGTCGACGGCGTGACGCTCGACGACGGCACGAGGTTCGATGCCGATTGCGTTCTGGTCTCGGGCGGCTGGACGCCAACCATTCATCTCTTTGGCCAGGCCAAGGGCAAGCTCACCTGGAGCGAGGCGCGCGCGGCCTTCCTGCCGGGCGATCCGGTCGACGGCATTGCTGTTGCCGGTGCCGCTGCCGGCGCGGTCTCCTTGTCGGATGTGTTTGCCGGCGTGGGAAAGGCATTCGCTGGCCAGGCGAACGCGGCAACACCACGCAGCACCGGGCCGGAGGCGACGGCCGGCATTCTGGCGGCATGGCCAATGCCGGGCTCGAAGGGACGCATCTGGATCGACTACCAGAACGACGTGACGGTGAAGGACGTCGAGCTGGCGGCGCGCGAAAACTTCGTTTCGGTCGAACATCTGAAGCGCTACACCACGCTCGGCATGGCGACCGACCAGGGCAAGACCTCCAACCTGCCCGGCCTGACGCTGATGGCCGGTATCACCGGGCGTACGGTGCCGGAGGTCGGCACCACCACCTATCGTCCGCCATTCACCCCGGTGCCGCTGGCAAGCTTTGCCGGCGCGCGCGGCGGCGAGTTGATGGCGCCGGTGCGCCGGCTGCCGCTCGAAAACGTCCATCGCGCCAATGGCGCTGTCTTCCAGGAATATGGCGGCTGGCTGCGCCCTGCCCATTATGGCGGCAGCGCTGACGCGGAGCGTTCGATCGCGGACGAAGCACGGCGCGCGCGCCAGTCGGTCGCGCTGTTCGACGGTTCGACACTCGGCAAGATCGAGGTGATCGGGCCGCAGGCGGCCGCATTCGTGGATTTTCTGTACTACAACACCATGTCGACGCTGAAGCCCGGCCGCTGCCGCTACGGCTTCATGCTGTCGGAGAACGGCGTGGTCTTCGACGACGGCGTTCTGGTGCGGCTGGGCGAGCATCGCTTTGTCGTCTCGTGCTCGTCCTCGCATGTCGCTGCCGTTCACGCCCGGCTGGAGGAATGGCGACAGGACCGCTTCGGACGCGGCGCGATCTATATTCACAACGCCACATCGGACATGGCAACGTTGACAGTTTCAGGACCGAACGCCCGAAAACTGCTCGAAGCGCTGGATCTCGGTCTCTCGCTCGGCGACGCCGATCTTCCGCATATGGCCATCGGTCATGGCACCTACGCCGGCAACGAAGTTCGCATTGCCCGCGTCAGCTTCACCGGCGACAGGAGCTACGAGATTTCGATCCGGGCCGATCGCGCCGAGCCGTTATGGGCGCATCTGCGCGAGGCCGGCCAGGCGCTCGAGGCCGTCGTCATCGGACTCGAGGCGCTGATGATCCTGCGGGCCGAGAAAGGCTTTATCGTCATTGGCAAGGACACTGACGGCACCACGTTGCCGCATGATCTCGGCGTCGACGGCCCGCGCGTCAAGCGCCAGACCGAGTTCGTCGGCCGCCGCTCATTGTTCACCGAGGAGGCCTCGCGTGACAACCGCATGCAGCTTGTCGGGCTGACGGTGCTGCAAGGCGAAGCGCCGCTGCCGACCGGCGCGCATGGCATCAAACGGAGCGACGGCAGATTGCGCAGCCAAGGCTTTGTCACCTCGAGCTACCACAGCCCGACGCTCGGCCGCCCGGTTGCGCTTGGGCTGATCGAGCGCGGCGCGACGCGGCATGGCGAGACGATCGACATCCAGCATCTCGGCAAGATCAGCAAGGCGACAATTACCGCCCCTTGCGCCTTCGACCCGGCAGGAGACCGGCTGCATGCGTGATCTCGCGGAAAAATGGTCCGTTGCACCGGACTGGCAGGGCGCGGTCATCGCCACGCCGGGCCTTGCGGTACGAACAGTCTTCGGCCTCAACCAGTTGCTGGTCAGCGGCGACCTCGACGCGTGGGCACGGGCTTCCAGCATCGGCGGGACTGGCGTGGGTGCCTTTGGTATCGCACAGGGCGACCGCTACGCGGCGCGGCTGGCGCGCGACCGGCTGCTTGTCGTCTCGAACAGCCCGCTTGCCATCGCCATGGGCTGGCACGCGGAAGGGTTCGCTGTGACGGCGATCAGCGCCGGCTTGCAGGTGTTCGAAGTCAAGGGCATGGCGCTCGACGCTTTCATCGCGCGTGGAACGACGCTCGATCCCGCGAAGCCAAGTGCCAGTGCAGCACTTTCCTTCGCCGGCATCAGCGCCGTCGTCTATCGTCTTGACGGCAAGCTGCACATCCATGTCGACCGCGGTCTTGCCGCTTATCTCTGGACATGGATGGAAACGGCCGCCGGCAACATCGCCGCCGGATCAGCCGACTAACCGGCGACACGTCAGAGCGTGAACGACCAGAACAGGCAGGCCAGCGTCGCGGCGGCAAAGACCACGAAGAACAGGCTGCGCAGCAGCACATTGCGGCGCAGCTCATTCATGACGAAGTGACAACCGACGATCGCCGCGACAAACAGGAACCGCCAGTTGAGCAGCGCCCACACGGCGCTGCCCTGCCCGAACGCCCATCGGGCGACCAGACAGCCGACAATGGTCGCAAACAGTGCGATCACGGTCCAGAAAAGGGCGTCGGCGGCATGGGTCAGGACGATGCCGGCCGCCCTGATCGGCAGGATCATCATCAGCATCGCGCTGAAGAAATAGACAGCGGCAATCGGGATGAACACGCCGGCGTCGGCAATGCCGTCAAGGCGCCTGACGCCGATCGCGCCATAGGGATAGCCGTGCCTGACGACAGCCAAGCTCAGCGCCATGAGCAGAGCGGTCAGCACGGCGACCAGCGCGAAGGATGTGAGGGCTTTGCTCATGACGTTCCTGTCCCAGACGAATCAGACAGGAACGGTTTTAGCGGGCGGTCGTAAATTGCGCGTAAGCGGGGGCGCTGCCCTCACGGATTTCGTTCAGTTCAATCCGCTGACGACAGGCTATTCAGCGGCGATCCTGCCGGCCGAGCGGTTGGCCAGCACGAAGCCGACCTCGTCGACCGCCTGCGCCGCACGCTTCAGGATCGCTTCGGAGCGCAGTACGCCGTCGGTGAAATCCTTGTCGGTGGCGTAGACGGCGGTCGGCAGCGCAAAGGCCTCGAAGAAGCCGAACAGCGGCCGCAGCTGATGTTCGACGATCAGCGCATGGCGCTCGCCACCGCCGGTCGCCGTCAACACGATCGGCTTTCCCCGCAATGCCGCCGGATCGATCAGGTCGAAGAAATGCTTGAACAGACCGGTATAGCTGCCCTTGTAGGTCGGCGACCCCACGACGAGCACGTCGGCGGCGAGGATCTGTTCCAGGATCGCGTGCGCCTGGCCGTCGAGATCGCGGGCCCATTTCGCCGTTCCCAGCGACGGACCGAGGTCCTCGACATCATAGGTGCTCGCCGATAGGCCGTGGCTGGCGGCGATGTCCCTGGTGACCAGGTCGACGAAGGCGCGCGTCTTTGACGGCCTGGTGATGTTGCCGGAAAAGCCGACGACTGTTGGATTTGACATGGCAGTGGGCCTCTTGGATGGTCGAAGGTTTGACGTGGCAGGCCGCCCGCCCGCCGGTGGGAATCAGCTCCAGGCGTGCAGCGGCGGATTTTCGCCGTTGAGGAAATATTTGCCGAGGATGGAATATTTCCAGCGCACCGGATCGTGCAGCGTGTGCGTGCGGGCATTGCGCCAATGCCGGTCGAGATTGTGTTCGGCCAGCGTCGAGCGGGTCCCCGCCAGTTCGAACAGCTTGTTGGTTGCGGCAATGGCGATCTCGGTCGACAGGATTTTTGCCTCGGCGGTGACGATCTGGGCGTGCGCCACCGTGTCGGCAGTCGGATCGATCACTGCCCGGTCGATCGCATGACCGGCCTTTTCGAGCAGCGCCTGCGCCGCGTGCAGGCGCAGCGTCAGGTCGCCGATGGCCTGAATGGTGTAAGGATCGTCCCAGGCGTTGTCGACGCCGCTGTCGATCCAGGCGCGGCTTTTGGTCCTGACGAAATTGACGGTCTCGTCGATCGCCGCCTGGGCGATGCCGGTGTCGACCGCCACCTGGATGATCTGGAAGATGGCGCCGTCGGCGGTCGGCCTGTCGTAGCCCTTGTAGCCGGGTACCAGATGGGTCTTCGGCACCTTGACGTTGTCGATGATAACGGTGCCGGACAGCGTCGTGCGCTGGCCGAAGCTCGACCAGTCGTCGATGACGGTCAGGCCGGGTGCGGCACGGTCGGCGATCGCATACCAGGCGCGGCCCTCGTCATCGAGCGCCACGATCGGCACGAGATGGGCGAGCAGCGCGCCGGACGAATAGAATTTGCGGCCGTTGACAACCACATGATCGCCGGCGTCGGTGAAGCGGGTCTCAAAATCGGCGGCGCGCTTGGAACCGAACTCGGAAAAGGCGTTGCCGAACCGCGTGCCTTTCAACGCTTCGGCGAACAGCAGCCTCTGCTGGTCCGCGTCGGACACGGTGCGGATGGCGGCTACAACACCGAGATGGTTCTGCGCAACCTGGCCGATCGAGGAATCCGCCGCCGAGACGATCTCGATCACCTTCGCCAGCGTCGCATAGGACAGCTCCGGACCACCGAATGCTCTGGGCACATTGATCGACCACAGGCCGCTTTGCGAAAACGCATCGAGTTCGGCGACCGGCCAGATCCGCTCGCGATCGCGTCGGGAGGAATCCTTGACGAATTCGGCGGCGAGCGCGTGGGCAATCGCAATCGCCTCCGCATCGTCCTTGATGATGTGCGCTGGCGCGGTCGGTCTTGCGACTGGCGGCACGGCGGCGGAAGCCTTGTCGGTTTTGACGGTCGAAACGGTCATTTCACTGCTCCTTGGGATTTTGGCTCAGGCAACGGCGTGGAGATGGGCGGGCTTGGTGGCGGGTGTCACCTGTTCCCCCGGGGTTGATTGACCGAGATAGAAGGCCCTGATGTCTTCGCGCTGGCGAAGTTCGGCGGCAGCGCCGGCGAGAACGGAAACGCCGTTCTCGAGCACCGTGGCGTGGTCGGCGTATCTGAGCGCGACCGCCGAGTTCTGCTCGGCGACCAGGATGGACAGGCCGGTCTCGCGGTTGAGTTTTCTCAAGCTCTGGAAGATGTCCTGGACGATGAGCGGGGCGAGCCCCATCGATGGTTCATCGAGAACCAGCAGACGCGGCCGCGACATCAGCGCCCGGCCGATGGCGGTTATCTGCTGTTCACCGCCGGAGGTCAGGCCGGACAATGTCCGGCGCTTTTCCCGAAGCCTCGGGAAATAGCCGTAGATCCGTTCGAGATCCCCGTTGATCTCGGCGCGGCTCCCGCTGCGGCCGATGCCGCCGGCGATCAGATTCTCCTCGACGGTGAGGCTTTTGAAGCAGTGGCGGCCTTCCAGCACCTGGACCAGCCCGGCGCGCACCAGATCACCCGGTTTGCGGCGCGAGACATCGAACCCTTCATAGCGGATGGTGCCGGCATTGACCTGGCCACGTTCCGCCGGCAGCAGGTTGGAGACGGCCTTCAGCGTCGTGGTCTTGCCGGCGCCATTGGCACCGAGCAGCGCCAGTATTTCGCCGCGCCTGAGCTCAAAACTGACGCCATGCAGCGCCGTGATGGCGTGGTTGTAGGTGGCATGGACCGCGTCCATGGCAAGAATGACGTCATCGTTCGGCATAGGCTGTTCTTTCACGGTTCGGAAACCGAAAGAGGCCGGGGCGCGACGGAAACTTGGTCCGCGACGCCCGGCACTGACTGATCAGTTGGTGGTCACAGCATTGGCATCGTCGGCGGTGCGCAGCTTGATGCCCTTCTCGGCGGCGTAGGCCTCGGCGGACTTCTCGATGATCGGCCGCAGCAACGCCCAGTCCGGCGCGATCCAGTCGGAGACGACGTTCCACTTCTTGCCGTCCCACTGCTGGAAGGTCACGTAGCCTTCGCCTTCGTGATTGTCCCAGCTGACATTGATCGAATGGAACAGGTCCTTGGCGCCAAGCGCCTCGACCTTGGCGGGATCAAGCTTGAGATGCTCGAAGCCCCAGCGGACCTCGTCGCCGGTCAGCGTTCGGTGGCCGAACTTCTCCTGCGCGACCCGGATCGCCTCGACATTGAGGATGCCGTTGACGATGCCGAGATTGTGGTAGACTGAGCCGATGCGCGACTTGTCTTCAAGGTTGCCCTTGGAGGCGCCGTAGACCGTCTTCACGATCTCCTGCACCACCGGATAGGAATTCCCGGAAGCCTGGGTGGTGATGGCGGTATAGCCCTTGGCGGCGTCGCCGGCCGGGATCACGTCCTCTTCCGAATTCGACCAGACATTGCCAACGATGTGGTCGACGGGGAAGCCGACCTTGACCGCCGTCTTCAGCGCCACCGGGTTCATCACGCCCCAGCCGCGCAGGACGACGAAGTCCGGCTTGGCGCGGCGGATCGTCAGCCACTGCGACTGCTGCTCGTTGCCGGGATGCGGCACCTCGATCTGCTGCACGGTGAAGCCGTATTTCTGCGCCAGCAATTCATAGATCGGGATGGTTTCCTTGCCGTAGGGCGACCCATGATAGAGCACGACGATCTTCTTGCCCTTCAGTCTGTCGATGCCGCCTTCCTTGGAGGCGATGTAGTTCACGATGCCTGATGTCTCGCTGTAGGGATTGAGCAGCAGCGGGAAGACGTAAGGGAAGACACGCCCGTCGGTGGAGTCGGTGCGGCCGTGGTTGACGGTGATCAGCGGCACCTTGTCGGCGGTGATGCGATCGATCATGGCATAGGCGATGCCGACCGAGAGCGGGTTCCAGGCCGCGGCACCGGCATGGCTCTTCTGCCGCTCATAGCATTCGACGCCGCGCTCGACCTCATACTGGGTCTCGCATTCGTCCCAGGTCAGCTTGACGCCGTTGACGCCGCCGTCACGGATGTTGATGAGGTTGAGATAGTCGATGAAGCCGCCGAAGAAGCCGGTGCCGCCGGCCGCGTAAGGCCCGACGCGATAGCTCTGCAGCGGGAAATACTGTTCGTCGGCGTGTGCGGCCGGTAAGGCCACCGACACGATCATCGCCGCGGACAGCGCCGCCGCCTTGATTGTGCTGAGGAAAGTCATGGTCGAGGTACTCCCGGTATGGGCCGTCTTGGGTTCGGCCCCTTGTTCATTTTCGGATTGGATTCATTTTCAATGCATCAGCTCAAGTCGACTGCCAGGCGAACAGGAGCCGTCTTCGGACCCTGTCCCACAGCGCCACCAGCCCGTCGGGTTCAAGGATCAGAAACAGGATGATGAGCGCGCCCAGCACGATGCGCTGGCTCATGTCGAGCACGCCCGAGTCGAAGAGATCGCCAAGCAGGAAGCCGCCGAGGCGCGACAGAGCGAGTGGAAAGACCACGATGAGGGCGGCGCCGAAAAACGCGCCGCGGATCGAAGCCAGACCACCGATGATGATGATGAACAGGATCTGGAACGACCGGTCGAGATCGAAGCCGTCCGGCTCGACGGTCCTGAGATAGGCGAAGGCCCAGATGACGCCGGCAACGCCAATGATGAAGGACGAGATGGCGAAGGCCAGAAGCTTGGTCTTCAGCACCGGAATGCCGATGATGCGGGCGGCGGTTTCATTGTCGCGGATGGCGATGAAGTTGCGCCCGGTCTGCGACGAGACCAGCCTATAGGCAAGGAAGGTCAGCACCGTGACGATGGTCAGCGCGAACAAATAGCGGCCGATGGCGCCGTCGAGCGCGAAACCTGAAATCGACAGTCTCGGCGCGTCGATGACGCCGGACGCCGAGTTGTTGGAAAACCAGCTGAACTTGGTCAACGCCCATTGCACGAAGAACTGCGCGGCAAGGGTCGAAACCGCGAGATAAAAACCCTTCAGGCGCAGGCTCGGCAGGCCGAAAACGACGCCTATCGCGGCCGCCACTATGCCGGCCAGGAAGATGCTGCCGACCAGCGGCAGGCCTTCGACACGCAGGTTGAAATTATAGGCGGCAAAGGCGCCGGCCGCCATGAAAGCAGCACTGCCAAGCGACACCTGGCCGGCATAGCCGGTCAGGATGTTCAAGCCCACGCCGGCAAGGCTGAGCGCCAGGAAAGGCAGCAGGATGGCCTCGAACAGATAGCTTGAGCCGATCAGCGGCACGACGCCGTAAGCGAAAGCGAGCAAAAGCACGGGCACGACCCATTTCGGCAGCACCGGCGCGGCGGCGAAATCGCTTGTTATCGCGGTCATCGTTCAGATCCTCTCGACGAGCTTCTGACCGAACAGGCCGGAAGGGCGGATCAGCAGGAAGACGAGCGCGACGACATAGGCAAACCAGCTCTCTATGCCGCCGCCGAAATAGTCGCCGATATAGACTTCGGCGAGCTTCTCGCTGGCGCCGATCAAGAGGCCGCCGACGATGGCGCCGAGGATGGAATCGAAACCGCCGAGCACCAGCACCGGCAGCGCCTTGAGCACCACCAGCGACAGCGAGAACTGCACGCCCAGGCGTGCGCCCCACAGCAGTCCGGCCACCAGCGCGACGAGGCCGGCGGCGGCCCATACAGTGGCCCAGATCAGGGGTAGCCTGAGGCCGACCGCGAGTGCCGCGAACTGATCGTCGGCGACCGCGCGGAAGGAGAGGCCGATGCGGGTGTAGCGGAAGAACAGCGACAGCAAGAGGACCATGCCGGCGGCAACCACGGCCGCGAAAATATCGAACTGGCTGATCAGCACGCCGCCGATTTCCAGCGGCACATCCTCGATGCCGAGATCGAGGCCGTGGACCTGCGTGCCCCAGATCAGCTGGGCAGCGCCTTCGATGATGTAGGACAGGCCAAGCGTCGCCATGAACAGGGTGATCGGCGGCTTGTTGGTCAGTGGCCTGAGCACCGTGCGCTCGATGGCGATGCCGATCGCCACCATGATGGCGAAGGTGACCACCAGCGCCAGCGCGAAGGGAATGCCGCGCTCGGAAAGGCTGACGAAGGTGAGTGCCGCAAACAGCAGCATCGCGCCTTGCGCGAAATTGAGCACGCCCGAGGTCTTGTAGATGAGCACGAAGCCGATCGCGACAAGCGAATACATGACGCCTGAGAGCAGGCCTCCGACGAGCACTTCGATGAAGAACTGGTAGTCGAAACCGGCGATCATATGCCTGCCCCGTCCTCATTGTCCGAGGCGACGCCGAGATAGGCATCGATGACGCGCTGGTCGTTCCTGACTTCATCGGGCGTGGCGTCGGCGATCTTGCGGCCGTAGTCGAGGACGGCGATTCGATCGGACAGACCCATGACGACGCCGACATCGTGCTCGATCAACACCACGGTGGTGGCGAAACGATCGCGCGCGGCACGGACGAAAGCCGCCATCTCGCTCTTTTCGCTCGCTGTCATGCCGGCCATAGGCTCGTCGAGCAAAAGCAGGCGCGGCTCGGCCACCAGAGCGCGGGCCAGTTCGACACGCTTCTGCAGCCCATAAGGCAAAGTGCCGACAAGACGGTCGCGAATGGCGGTGAGATGGAGGAATTCGAGGACCTGTTCGGCACGGCTGCGTGAATCGCGCTGCTCGCCACGCGAGCGGCCGATGCCGAGCACCTGGCCGGCAAAGTTGGAGCGAACCTTGTAGGCAAGGCCAGAGGCGACATTGTCGAGGACGCTGAGGCCCTTGAACAGTGCAAGGTTCTGGAAGGTTCTGGCGACGCCGAGATGGGCCAGCCGCTGCGTCGGGACCTGGGCATAGAAGGTACCGTCGAGCTGGACATGACCGCGATCCGGCCTGTAGACGCCGCTGATGACGTTGATCAGCGAGCTCTTGCCGGCGCCGTTAGGGCCGATGATGGCGCGGATCTCGCCTGGTAGAACCGACAGGTCGATATCGGCCAGTGCCACGACGCCGCCAAAGGACAGGCTGATGCCCTGAAGCGAAAGCAACGCAGGGGCGACACCGGCAACGGAGCCGATCGGCTCGCTGTCTTCGGACTGCTGCTGCGGCCGCGAGCTTGACGGCAAGCCGCGCGCAAAGAGCTCCGGCGCATAGGCGGAAGCCTCCATCACTCCGAACGTATAACTGGGCAGAGGCATTCCAATCGTCCTCGATGGCTGCGGCAGGCGCGCAAATCCTCATTGCTGCTCGATGGCCCGAGCGCGCCGGGTAGCTTTCATTCGTGCCGACCGGAGCCTGTCCGGCCAGCCTGTGGGGGTGACTACTCCGCCGCCAGCGACGCTGCCGCCTCGGCGTTTTCCAACTCGCGGACGAGCGGGATGACATGCTTGCCGAAATACTCGACTTCTTCCTGGAAGTGCAGGAAACCGAGCAGGATGAGATCCGCACCCGCGCGCTTCAGGTCGACGACGCGTTGAGCGACCTGCCTTGGCGTGCCGATCAGGTTCGAGCGGAAGCCGTCATTGTACTGGACCAGATCGTCGAAGGACGATTTCGCCCAATTGCCTTCGCCTTCCGGCGAAGCCTTGCCGGCATTCTTCACCTCGTGACCAAAGGCGTTGACCGCCTCGGGATTGGCCTTGGCGATGATTTCGGCGAGCACTGCCCTCGCCTCGTCCTCGGTCTCGCGAACGACGGCGAAAGCGTTGACGCCAACCTTGACGGAATGGTTGTTGGCCTTCGCCTTGATCCTGATATCGTCGACCTGCTTGGCGATTTCGGCCGGCGTGTTGCCGTTGGTGAAGTACCAGTCCGAGACGCGCGATGCCATGTCGCGCGCGGCGCGCGACGAGCCGCCCTGGAAGATTTCGGGCAGCGGCTGCGGCGGCTTCGGCTTCAGCGAATATTCGTTGAAGCGGTAGAAATCACCACGGAAGGTGAAGCTGTCTTCAGTCCATATTCCGCGCAGCGCACGAATGAATTCTTCCGAGCGGCGGTAGCGCTCGTCATGGTCGAGCCAATGCTCGCCAATGGCGTGGAACTCGCCGCGGAACCAGCCGGAGACAAGATTGATCGCGACGCGGCCGTTGGTCAGGTAGCTGATGGTGGCGATCTGCTTGGCCGCCAGCGCCGGGTTCCATGGCCCGGGCAGGATCGCGGCGATGACCTTGAGCGTGGTGGTCGCCGCCAGCAGATCATGGCTGAACGCCACCGATTCATGCTGTTCGTCGGCGCCGTAGCCGGCGGTGAAACGGATCTGGCTGAGCGCGTAGTCGAAGCCGGACCTCTCGGCGATCTGCGCCAGCTTGCGGTTATACTCGGCCGAATGGTTGGTGCGCTGCTCGATGTTGGAGATCACCAGGCCGCCCGAAACATTCGGCA
Organism: Mesorhizobium sp. M7A.F.Ca.MR.245.00.0.0; assembly: GCF_003997415.1. NCBI lineage: Bacteria > Pseudomonadati > Pseudomonadota > Alphaproteobacteria > Hyphomicrobiales > Phyllobacteriaceae > Mesorhizobium > Mesorhizobium sp. M7A.F.Ca.MR.245.00.0.0. Next base: position 102,299 of record NZ_RZTE01000016.1, read on the forward strand.
CCCAGTAGGCAAACTTGATCGCGTCGGTCTCTGCGTGTGCCATGAAATGTCTCCCATTCAGGCCGTGTCATTGATCGATCCGGCCGCAGCCGGACTTCGCCGATATCTATTATGTTTATAGAAGATATATACAAAGAAGGATTTTCCGTTTTTGCGGCACTCTTGGGACGGAAATACCAATTTTCGCTGCCGAACCCGGCCTGCGGATGTCAGCCCGCAAGAGGTCCATGCGCGGCATGGGCGCCGATCGCCTGCGCTGACGGCAGCGTAACCAGCAGCTTGGCAATTTCCGCCGCGACCGCCTGGGCATGGCGGGCGACTTCCGGCAGACCCATGAGCTCGCCGAAAGTGCCTCGCGCCAGCGGGCCGGCGACCAGGAGTGCCGCAACCGCCTCACCGTCCGAGCCGATTGCGCGGCTGTCGAGACTTGTCTCGATGCCAAGTCCATATTGGTCCGTCCTGATCAAGCCGGCTTCCGCCAGCGAGCTTAGCGCCGGGTTCAGCTGTAATGCCTGCCCATGAGCCGGACCCGTAGTGTTGATGACGGCATCGAAGCGCGTCGTCTCGATCCGTGTCTGCCCGCGCCGTTGAAAGCTGACAGCCAGGCTGCCGTCCTCATCGTTCGACGCGACAAGCCTGGCGGCAATGGTGTCGAATGTGCCGGCCGCATGACGCCGGTCGAGCACCGCCGCCACCTGCGGAGCGATCCTGAAGCGATGCACGTCCCAGAACACGCGCAGCTGGCGGACCAGCCTTGCCCGCTCCGGCGGGGCAAGTGCGGCCCACAGCACCGGCCCCTGCAGGCGCAGTTGGTCGAAGACCGACTGCCAGTTGACATTGGCCGCTCTCGCAGCTGTCAGCGTCGCGCGAATGGCCCTGAGCAGGCCGAGCGCCGTCGTGGCCGGCGCGGATGCAAAATCGCCAAAAGGCTCGCCCCTGACATCGGGGTGTCCGCGCGAGCGTAAGCCGCGGCGCGACAGCGCCAGGATGCGGCCGCGATGGCCACGACGGTCGAGTTCGGCGACCATGTCGGCAGAGGTCAGCCCGGAGCCGACGATCAGCACCGACGCCTCCGGACCAATCCCGGCAAGCGCCGCTGGTGCATACGGGTCGGCGATGAAACCCGGTGCTTCCGTCAGATGGACCAGCGCGGCTGGAATTGCAGGCTGCGGATGCGTTGCTGCCAGCACGACGATGTCGGAGGCGACCGGTCCGGCAGAGGTGTGCACGGTCCAGCCCGCGCCACTGGCATCGCGCGTCACGCGTATGGCGGAACCTTGAACATGATGGACAACGCCGGAACCGAAATACGGCGCCAGATGCTCGGCGACGTAGCGACCGAACACGCGTCGGCGCGGAAAAGCGCCGCCGTTCTTCCAGATGGCATCCGGGTCGTGTTCGAGTTCTCCGCTGCCAGTCAACCAGCGTGCAAAATGCTGCGGGTCGTCGGGAGCCATGCTCATCCTGGCTGCGGGGACATTGACCCGGTGCGACGGTTCCTCACTGGAATAGGCAAGGCCACCGCCAAGAACCGGCCGTGGCTCGACCACGGAAATGGAAATCCGCTCCGGCCGAGGCATTTGCGCCAGGTGCCACGCCACCGCGGCGCCGGAAAAGCCGCCGCCGATAATGGCGACGTGCAACCGCGAGGACGCAGGAAGCAAGTTCACGAGGCGCTGGCGAGCGACTTCGGCCGGTGGTCGCCGGCGATGGTTTCGCCGAACGGACCGGTGTTTACGGACGAGCCGGCTGCCTTGACCAGATGGTCGGTCGGCAGTTTCGGCAGCACCAGCTCGCCGAAGCGATAGGCTTCTTCGAGATGCGGATAGCCGGAAAGGATGAAGGTATCGATACCGAGGCGCCGGTACTCGTCGATGCGCTCGGCGATCGTGTCGGGATCGCCGACAAGTGCGGTCCCTGCGCCGCCGCGCACCAGGCCGACGCCGGCCCACAGATTGGGCGCGATCTCAAGCTTGGCGCGATTGCCGCCATGCAATGCGCTCATCCGCGCCTGGCCGACCGAATCCATGCGGGCAAAGACCTTCTGCGCCGAGGCGATCGTCGCATCGTCGAGCCGGCTGATCAGCCTGTCGGCCGCGGCCCAAGCCTCCTCGGTGGTTTCGCGGACGATGACATGCAGCCTAATGCCGAAGGAGAGCTTGCGGCCAGCCTTCTGCGCCAGTTCACGCATGCCGTCCAGCTTGCGCTCGACATCGGCTGGCGGCTCGCCCCAGGTCAAATATTTGTCGATCTCCTGCGCTGCCACAGTCGACCCGGCATCGGACGAGCCGCCGAAGTAGAGCGGGGGATAGGGTGTCTGAACCGGCGGAAACAGCAGCCTTCCATCCTCGATGCGGAAATGCTTGCCCTCATGTTCGACCGTCTCGCCGCTCAGCACCCGCTTGTAGATCCGAAGGAATTCCTGCGTCACCTCGTAGCGCTCGGCATGCGACAGAAAAATGCCGTCGCCCTTGTTCTCCAGCGGATCGCCGCCGGTGACGACATTGATCAGCAGGCGGCCATTGGAGATGCGATCCAGCGTCGCAGTCATGCGCGCGGCCAGCGTTGGCGACTGCAAACCGGGCCGCACGGCGACAAGGAAACGCAAGCGTTCGGTCATCGGCACAAGAGCCGATGCGATCACCCAGGAATCCTCGCACGAGCGGCCGGTCGGCAACAGCACGCCATAGTAGCCGAGCGTGTCGGCCGCCTTCGCCACTTGCGTCAGATACGGCAGATCGACCGATCTGCCGCCCTCGGCCGTGCCAAGATAACGGCTGTCGCCATGCGTCGGCAGAAACCAGAGCACCTTGATGCGGTCTGGCACGACCCGGCTCATGGCCTCTCTCCCGCTGCCTGACGAAGGCGGCCGGATATGCCTGCTTTGGTGAGTAGCTGATGCGAAAGAGTGGGCATGGCGTGGTCCTGTCCGGGTGGAAACCAGATCGCCAGTGCAGATTGCTTATTCCACAAACTCTGTAGAGTTAGTTTATTCCAATTCTGCCGCCGCTATTAGAATTTCTCTCTCTGGCAAGAAAAGGAGGCCGGCCCGAGTACACCGGGCCGGCCTCCTCGTATCAGAACGCTGGTTCGACCGCGTTGACGTTGTCCTTGGTGACGACGGTCAGCGGGATGGGCAGCCGGTCCTTGACCTGCTTGCCGTCGATGATCTCGGCCATCGTGTTGATCGCCAGGCGGCCATCCTCGACGGGCGACTGGACGATGGTCGAGTACATTTCATTGGTGCGGATCGATTCGAACGCATCCTTCTGGCCATTGATGCCGACGATCGGCGGTGCGGCCTTGGAGGGGTTGGCCTCCTTCCATGCGTCGATGAAGCCGCGGGCCATCGTGTCGTCATTGGCGTAGACGCCGCTGATCTGGTCGCCGAAGCGTGTGATCAGATTTTGCTGGTCGAAGTCGGCGTTGACCGTGTCGAGCACCTTGATGTCGGCATTGGTTTCCTTCAGACGGTCGGTGAAGCCGCTGACGCGTCCGATCGTGGTGCCGTTGCCGGCCTGGCCGGCGATGATGACGACGGAGCCCTTGCCGCCGAGCGCCTTGCTCAGCGAGTCCGCCGCCAGCTTGCCTTCCTCGTAGACGTCAGGCCCGGTGAACGACTTGATGAACGGCTTGGCATCGTCGCTCATCGGTGAATTGATGAGGATCGCCGGAATGTTCGCCTGCTGCGCGCGCGCCAGCCCCGGTATGTATGCCTGCGGGTCGAGCGGCCACAGGATGATGCCGTCGACCTTGCGCGCAACGCAGGTGTTGAGCTGCTCGGTGCCTTTCTGGACATCAAAATCCTGGCTGAGGCTCAGGATCTTGATGCCGAGTTCCGCGGCGCGCGCCTGAAGCGCCTTGTTGGCCGGCGTCGCGTAGGCATGCGAATCCGCTGCCGTCACGTAGCAGACCGTCTTGGCGCTGGCCCAGCCCGTCGATGCCAGCACAGCCGCCACGGCGGCGACGTGAAGCATGCTTTTCTTGCCAATCATGTGTTTCCTCCCAATCATGTGGTTCCTCCTTGAGTGATTGGATTGTCGCGAACGAGCGCCGGGCGCGTGCCCGGAGCCCTCCCCTTGGTGGTAACGGCCCGATCGAGCACGACGAGCAGGATCAGGATAAGCCCGGACACGACCTGCTGGACGTATGCGGGAACGGACTGGAACTCCATCGCGATGGTCAGCGAGCCGATCGTCAGCACGCCGCCGAGCGTGCCGAGCGCGGATCCCCTGCCGCCTTCGAGACGAGTTCCGCCGACAACGACCGCGGCAATGACGGCGACCGTCAGTTCCGAGCCGAAGACGGGCGAGCCGGTGTTGGTGACGAGGCTCTGGAGAACGCCCGCCAGGCCGGCAAGCGTGCCGGCAAAGACAAAGCCGAGAAAGACGATACGGTCCGAGGCGATACCGCTTTCCTTGGCAGCCGCCGGGTTGGACCCCACCGCAAAGACGTTGCGCCCGGGTATGGTGCGCGTCAGCCAGAAATGCAGCAGCACGATCAGGGCAATGAACAGCGCGCTGCGGAGGGTGAAGACATCGAGATAGATCTTGGCCAGCGCCAGGGAGAGCATGATGTCGGTTCCGGTCACCGGCTGGCTGTTGGTGATCCAGTGCGCGAGCGAGCGGAAGATGAGCATCGTCGCGAGCGTCAGCACGAGCGAATTCACCTTCAGGCCGACGACCAGCATGCCGTTGACGGCGCCTGCCAGGGTACCGACCAGGATGCCGACGATCGCAGCAGGCAGGATGCCGATCTCTCGCTGCAGGATGACCGACACGATGCCGGCCAGGGCAAACACCGCGCCACCGGAGAGGTCGATCTGGCCCGATATCAAAAGCACCGTCAGGCCGATGGCGATCAGGCCGATCGTCGCCGCCCGGTCGAGGCCGAGGCCGAGGGTCGATGCCGAGAGGTAGCCGGGGACCACCAGCGCGGAAACGATGAGCGTCAGGCCGAGAATGATGACGACGCGATGCTGCGAGACAAGCGAAAGAAAACGCATCACGCCACGCCCCGTTTGCGTAGCGCCGCATCCATGCCGACGGCGCCGACGATCAGGATGCCGAGCACGAAACCCTGGATCGGCGTGCGCACACCGTCGAGCACCATGACGTTGGTCAACAGTTGCACGAAGATGAGGCCGGCGATGGCCCGTGGCACCGATCCGAAGCCGCCGACGATCGACACGCCGCCGACCACCACCGCCGTGATGGCACTGAATTCGTAGCCGCCGCCGATGAGCGGCCGCGCGCTCTGCAGGGTCAGCCCGAGCAGGCCGCCGCTGATGCCGGAAGCGAGTGCTGTGATCACGAAGGCGCCAGCCTTCACGGCCTGCACCGGAACCGCACTTGCCTCGGCGGCGCTGTAATTGCCGCCGGTGGCAAGCGTCCATCTGCCCCAGAAGGAGCGAGACAGGACGAAATGGCCGACAAGAGCAATGACCAGGAAGATCAGCACCACGACCGGAATGCCGAACAGCCGGCCCTTGGCGAATTCGGCGGAGGCGGGATTGCTGCCATAGACGATGACCCCGCCGACAGCCGCCTGGACGATGCCCAGTCCGATCGTGCCGATGCCGAGCGTGGCGATGATGGGGTTGATGCCGACATAGCCGACCAAGACGCCGTTGAGCAGGCCGATGAGGCCGGCAAGGCCGACGGCCAGGACGAAGGCCGGCAGCGGCCCGATCATTGGCTGCAGCCCGAGCGACAGGATGGCGCCGCAGGCGATGGTGGCCGGCACCGAGAGGTCGGCCAGGCCGCCGACCACGAGCACGAAGGTCATGCCGACGACGACGATGCCGACGATGGACATCGAGGTCAGGACGTTGAGCAAATTGCCTGATGTGAAGAAGGCGGGGCTGACGAAGGAGCCGTAGAGCATCACGGCGAGGATGGCGAAGGCCAGCCCCGCCTTCGACAGGACACCGACAAGCCTGCTGCCACGCGTGAAGCGGTCGTTGCGGTTCACACCGCCGATCTCCATGGCCGCTTCGGTCACGCCATCTCCTCCCCCGTGGCCAGCGCCATGATGCGCTCCTCGCTCAATTCGCTGCGCAGGAGAGGCTCGGAGGCATAGCCATCGCGCATCACCACCACGCGGTCGCAGACACCGAGGATTTCGGGCAGCTCCGACGAGATCATCACGACCGCCATGCCGCCGGCGACGAGTTGGCCGATGATGTGGTGGATCTCGGCCTTGGCGCCGACGTCGACGCCCCGCGTCGGCTCGTCGAGGATCAAGGCCGAAGGTTTGGCGGCAAGCCATTTGGCGATGACCACCTTCTGCTGGTTACCGCCCGACAAAAGGCTGATGCGCCGTTCGCCGTCGGGCGGTGAAATTGAAAACTGCTTGACCGAGTCCGCGGCAAGCGCGTGATCGGCGCTGCGGCTGATGCGTCCGAAACGGCTCAGGCGGCGCAATATGGGCAGGCTGATGTTTTCCCGGATCGACATTCCAGGCACGACGCCGTCGCCCTTGCGATCTTCGGGAACATAGGCAATGCCTGCGCTGACCGCCTGGGATGGCGAGTTGATCGAGACCTTGCGTCCGTTGACGCTGACCGAGCCCTCGACAAGCCGCGACAGGCCGAAGATTGCGCGGGCGACCTCGGTGCGGCCAGCACCCACCAGCCCGGTCAAGCCCAGTATCTCGCCGGCGCGTACATCGAAGCTGACATCGCGGAAGCGCGTGCCGTCGCTGATGCGTTCGACGCGCAGCACCGACTTGCTGATCTCGGCCGGGCTTTTCGGGAAGACATTGCTGACTTCGCGACCGACCATCAACCTGATCATGTGAGCGGCATTTATGCCTTCGATCGGCCGCGTCTCGATCATTGAGCCGTCGCGCAGCACAGTCACCTCGTCGGCGATTTCGAGCACCTCCTTCAGTCGGTGGCTGATATAGATGATGGCGATTCCGTCATCGCGCATCTTGCGCAAGATCCGGAACAACGCCGCCGTCTCATGCTCGCTGAGGCTGGATGTCGGTTCGTCCAGGACGATGATCCTGGGCTGCGCCGCGTAGGCCTTGGCGATCTCGACGAGCTGCTGCTGGCTGATCGACAGGTTGCCGAGCCGTTCACGCGGGTTGATGGCCGCTCCGAGCTCATCGAGGACGGCGGCTGCAGCCCGGATCATCTCGCCCTTGCGCAGAAAGGTCCACTTGCCCGGCATGCGGCCGAGATAGACGTTTTCGGCGACGCTAAGGTCGGGGACCAGATTGATTTCCTGATGCACCATGCGGATGCCCAGCGCCTGGGCATCGGCGGGCCGGCGCATGCGCACTTCGGCGCCGCCGACCCTGATTGTGCCGCTGGTGGGTGCGTAGGACCCGTTGAGCACTTTCATGAGCGTCGATTTGCCGGCGCCGTTCTCACCCACGACCGCATGAACGGTGCCGAATTTCACCGCGAAATTGACGTTGGACAGAGCCTTCACGCCCGGGAACGTCTTGCTGATGCCTCGCATGTCCAAGGCGCAATCGGCGGCGACAGTCATATCTGGCTAGGTTCCTCCTGGCGGCTGGCCGATCGTCCTCGGTATCGGCCATCGATATGTTAGTATAATAGTCGCTTCAACGCAGCTCGACGGATTGAATTTCTCACCGCGGATGATGACTATTGCACTAATATAACAGTTCTGGCAAGCTGGATTCCGGCGGTCGTTATGGACATCGTGTCCACCGACACCCGACCGCTTCCATTGGATGCGCTCCGATTGACATTCTAGTATTATCTGGCCATTTCTGGTGAACGAAGACACGGATTTGCAATGGACCTGGATCCTTCGACGCTCAATCGGGCTCTTCCGCTCCGCGATCAGATCTACCACAAGATCCGCAATCTGATCGTCGTCGGGCAGCTGAAGCCGGGAGAGGTCATCAACGAAGTCGCCATCGCGGAGGCCCTGGGGGTGTCGCGCACCCCGGTGCGCGAAGCGGTCAAGCGCATCAGCGACGAGGGCCTGGTCAAGATCTTGGCACAGACCGGCACCTATGTCGCTCCGATCAGCCGGGCCGACCTGGAAGAAGCCTATGTCATTCGGCGGGCACTGGAGATGGAGAGCGCCCGACGCGCGGCCGCCAAGTTCACAGCGGCGGCCAGCGAATTGCTGGAAGACAACATGGCGGCGCACCGGCTTGCCATATCCCGCGGCAGATATGCCACCGCGATACAGCTCGACGATGTCTTCCACCGCACCATAGCCGAGATCTGCGGCCTGCCGATGATCTGGAGATCCGTCGACATCTCGAAGGCACAGATGGATCGCGGACGCTATCTCGCCATCCCCAGACCGGGCTATGGAGAACAGACGATCGAGCAGCATGAGGCCATTTTCGACGCGCTCAAGCGCCACGACGCCGAGGGTGCGGCGCAAGCGATGGAACACCATCTCGAGACGTCGTTCCGCAACACGCTCGAAGTCGCCGCCGACCTTCTCGGCTGAAGCCTCGCGAGCCACCGGCATGCAAAGAATGGGACTTTGTATCGGCGTGAAAGCCGAGGCGATCGCGGACTACAAGCGCGTCCACGCCGCCGCCTGGCCCGAAGTGCTCGACGTCATCAGCCGCGCCAACATCCGCAACTATTCGATCTTCCTGCGCGAACCGGAGAACCTTCTGTTCGCCTGCTGGGAGTATCACGGCAGCGACTTCGCCAAGGATGCGGCGCGAATGGGCGAGTCGCCGGCGATGCGCAAATGGTGGGAGCTGTGCGACCCCATGCAGACGCCACTGCCGACGCGCGCCGACGGCGAATGGTGGGCGGCGATGGAAGAGGTCTTCCATCTCGACTGACCGTGTCCCGGCCGGGCGGCGATCCGTTGTTTCATCCAGCCGTTTGCCGCCCTCAAACTGCGCCGCAAGGCGCACTCATCGCACGCCACTCACCTAACCGATCCGCCGCAACGCCCTGCAGTCCAGGCCTTTCGAAACCGCACCTTGACCACTGACATTCTATTATATTAATATTCCAAATCACTTTTGCCTCTCGACGCTCCTTGTCGGGGAGAGCTTTTTCAGAGTTTGGGTTATGGCACGGTTCATCAAGCTGTCGGATACCGACAACATTCTTCTGGCGGTCGATCCGTTGAAGATCGGCGACAAAGCCGGGGACGTGGCAGCGAAGGCGCGCATACCCCGCGGGCATAAGATGGCCCTGCGCGACATCGGCTCGGACGACCCGATCGTGAAATACGGCCAGACCATTGGCTTTGCGCGGGAACCCATCGTCGCCGGCGACTGGGTTCACGAGCACAATGTGTATCTGCGCAATTTCGAACGCGACTACGTCTTCGGCACCAATACCAGGCAAACCGAGATCGTTGCCGAGGCCGAGCGGGCCACCTTCATGGGTTACCGCCGGCCGAGCGGCAAGGTCGGCACGCGCAACTTCATCGCCGTCCTGACGTCGGTGAATTGCTCTGCCAGCGTCGCCCGGTTCATCACCGACGAGGTCAACCGGTCTGGCATCCTGCGCGACTATCCCAATATCGACGGCATCATCGCACTCGTCCACGGCACTGGCTGCGGCATCGACGCCAAGGGTCCCGCTTACGACCTGCTGAAGCGCACGCAATGGGGCTTTGCCACGAACCCCAATGTCGGCGGCGTGCTGATGGTCGGGCTCGGCTGCGAAGCGTTCCAGATTCCGCGCTGGATGCAGTCGTACAACATCGAGGAGAGCACGATTTTCCGCACGATGACGATCCAGGAAACCGGCGGCACGCGAAAGACAGTCGAGGCCGGCGTCAAGGCGATCGTCGACATGCTGCCTACGGTGAACGCCGCCGAAAGGACGCCGCAACCAGCCTCCGAACTGGTGCTAGCACTGCAATGCGGCGGATCGGACGGTTACTCCGGCATCAGCGCCAATCCGGCACTGGGTGCTGCGGTGGACCTGCTTGTCGGGCAAGGCGGCACGGCCGTGCTCTCGGAGACGCCCGAAATCTATGGCGCCGAACATCTTCTCGCCTTGCGCGCCGAGAGCCGCGCGGTGGGTGAAAAGCTGATCGAGCGCATCCGCTGGTGGGAGGATTATACCGCCAGGCACGACATGGAGATGAACAACAACCCTTCGCCCGGCAACAAGCTGGGTGGGCTGACGACCATCCTGGAGAAATCGCTCGGCGCCTCCGCCAAGGGCGGCACCACCAATCTGCGCGCAGTGCTGGAATATGCCGAGCCGATCAACGAGCGCGGCCTCGTCTTCATGGATACGCCTGGCTACGATCCGGTCTCGGCCACCGGGCAGGTCGCCGGCGGCGCCAACATATTGTGCTTCACCACCGGCCGCGGTTCGGCCTTCGGCTGCAAGCCGACGCCCTCGATCAAGCTTGCCTCCAACACCTTTATCTTCGAGCAGATGCGCGAGGACATGGACATCAATTGCGGAGACATACTGGACGGCGTCTCGCTGGCCGAGAAGGGCGAGGAAATCTTCGCCGAGATCCTGCGCGTCGCATCCGGCGGGCGCACCAGGTCGGAAGCGCTCGGCTATGGCGACAACGAGTTCGTGCCATGGAGCCTTGGCGCAACCATGTAGCGATATCGCCCGCCTGCGCAGGCCGGCCTTTATCCCGGAAGTTGCTCAAACGGAAAGAACCGCTCGACATGAACAGCATCGATCTTGACGGCCAGCACGCTGTCGTCACCGGCGGCGCCCAGGGCCTCGGCTTTGCGATGGCCAGACGTTTCGTCGCCTCCGGCGCGACGGTAACCTTGTGGGATCTCGATGAGGCCCGCCTCGAAACCGCCAAGAAGGAACTCGGCAACGCCGCCACGACGGAGATCGTGGACGTCGCCGATTGGGTGTCGGTGGACGCGGCGCGCGCCAGGACCGAAGAGTTGGCCGGCAAGATTTCCATTCTGGTCAATTCCGCCGGAATTGCCGGCCCGGCCGCCCCGCTCGACGTCTACGACATCGAGACGTGGAAGAAGGTCATCGATGTCAATGTGAACGGCACGTTCTACGTCAACCGCGCCGTGGTTCCGGGAATGAAGGAGCGCAATTACGGGCGCATCGTCAACATAGCCTCGGTGGCCGGAAAGGAGGGCAACCCGAACGCATCAGCCTATTCGGCCTCGAAGGCGGCGGTCATCGGCCTGACCAAGTCGCTCGGCAAGGAGCTGGCGCAGTACGACATCGCGGTGAACTGCATCTCGCCGGCCACGGCGCAGACGCGCATCCTCGAACAGCTGACGCCGGAGCACATCGAATATATGCGCTCGCGCATTCCGCGCGGCCGCCTGCTGGAGGTCGACGAAGCCGCGGCGATGGTCGCCTGGCTCGTCTCCAAGGAGAACAGCTTTACAACCGCCTCCACGTTCGACCTGTCGGGTGGACGGACGACCTACTGAAAGGCAGTTGCCGTTCAGCCAGGCAACCGACCCAGACCAATCGCAAAGCGCTCCACCATTGCGAGGCCAGGCTCGCCTGGCCGCATCGCCGGAGCCCGGTCATGTACCGGGATGCCGGCGCGGGCGCCGAACAGCCGCTTGCCGTAACAGACCAGGCTCTCGATGCCTTGCATGACGAAGACGGCAGCTGGCAATATTCTTGCATATTCAGCCTCGGCCGTGACTTCGTCTCCGGCGCGGAACGCATGATAGGCGCGCACGGCATAGTCGGCGCAATCCGGCGCCAGGATCATGCCGCGGCAACCGATGCGGAAATTGTCGACCAGTTCCAGGCCGCCGCGTCCGTTGAAAACCGGTATCCGGCCTTCGGCGCGCTCGATCAGCCCGGCGATGTCGGTGACCGGACCTTCGCCCTTGATCAGCCTTATGTTGGGATGAAGCGTGACGAGTTCGCGGATTTCGTCCGATGACAGGCCGCGCCCGAAAAAGGCCGGCGCGTTCTGGATCGCCACCGGCAGGTCGGTCGCCTCGGCGACGCGGCCGAAGAACTTGATGTATTCCGGCGCACCATAGGATCCGGCTGGCGGCGGCTGCAGGATCACCCAATCCGCTCCGACGCTTTCGGCATGGCGAACCTGCGCCACCTGCTCAGCCACAGAAGAACCGAAGATGGTGAAGGCGAGCGGCACTTTTCCTGCGGTGTCTTCCGCCGTCCAGTCCATGATCGTCCGACGCTCGGCCTCGGTCAGCTTGGCGACTTCCGTTGCCAGGCCGAGCGCCGCCATGCCGTGCACGCCGGTCGCGAGGCAGATCTCGACCTGCCGACGCATCGCCGCGCGGTCCAGCTGTTCATTCTCGTCGAACAGCGCGTAGAGAATGGCGTGAATACCGTGGAAATCATCTGGTTTGAATTTTGTCACGCGTACCTCAATGGCTTTCGCGCGGGATGGCGTGGCCACGGCATCCGACGAGAAAATCGAGGTCGGCGCCGCGATCCGCCTGCAGGACATGGTCGACGTAAAGCCCCTGATAGCCGCCGCGCATCGCCGGGACGGGCGGTAGCCAGGTTTCACGACGCCGCGTTAATTCCTGTTCCGACACGTCGAGATGCAGCTTCCTTGCTTCGACGTCGAGCTCGATGAAGTCGCCGCTCCTGACCAGCGTCAGCGGGCCGCCGATAGCGGCTTCGGGTGCGGCATGCAAAACGACAGTGCCGAAGGCGGTGCCGGACATGCGGGCGTCGGAGATGCGGATCATGTCGCGCACGCCTTGCTTCAGCAGCTTCCGAGGCAGCGCCATGTTGCCGACTTCGGCCATGCCAGGATAGCCTTTCGGCCCGCAATTCTTCAGCACCATGATCGACGCATCGTCGATGTCCAGCAAGGGATCGTCGACGCGCGCCTTGTAGTCGTCGATGTCCTCGAAGACGACGGCGCGGCCGCGATGCTTCATCAGCGCTGGCGAGGCGGCGGACGGCTTGATGATCGCACCGTCGGGCGCCAGATTGCCGCGCAGCACCGCAATGCCGCCATGCGGCGTGAGCGCTTTGTCGCGCGGGCGGATCACCTCCGGATTGTAGTTTTGGGCATCACTGATGTTGTCGCGCACGGTCTTGCCGCTGACGGTCAGCGCGTCGAGATCGAGCAGATCGGCCATCTCCTTCATGACGGCCGGAATGCCACCGGCGTAGCAGAAATCCTCCATCAGAAAGCGGCCGGATGGCATCAGGTCGAGGATGGTCGGCACGTCGCGGCCATATCGATCCCAATCGTCCAGCGTCAACTCGGTGCCGACACGGCCGGCGAGGGCCAGGAGATGCACGACCGCATTGGTCGAGCCGCCGATGGCGCCATTGACGCGGATGGCGTTGGCGAAGGCCGCCTTCTTGAGGATGGCCGACGGGCGCAGATCCTCATTGACCATCTCGACGATGCGCCGCCCCGTCATGCGGGCGATGCGGCTGCGGCGCGCATCGACAGCCGGATAGGCGGCGTTCCCGGGCAGCGCCAGGCCGAGCGCTTCGACCATCGAGGCCATGGTCGAGGCCGTGCCCATGGTCATGCAGTGGCCGGGCGAGCGCGACATGGCGCTCTCGGCATCGGCGAAATCCTGCTCGCTCATCACTCCAGCGCGAACGTCTTCCGAAAACTTCCACACATCGGTGCCGGAACCGATCTCCCGGCCCTGGAAGCGGCCATTGAGCATCGGACCGCCTGAGATGACGATCGACGGCAGGTCGCAGGAGGCCGCGCCCATGACCAGCGACGGCGTGGTCTTGTCGCAGCCGGCCATCAGCACGACGCCCTCCATCGGATTGCCGCGGATCGCCTCCTCGACATCCATCGAGGCGAGGTTGCGAAACAGCATCGCCGTCGGCCGCAGATTGGACTCGCCGCAAGAGAAGACCGGGAATTCGAGCGGCAGGCCGCCGGCTTCCAGCACGCCCGCCTTGATATGCTCGATCAGGCCACGGAAATGCACGTGGCAAGGCGTGAATTCGGAGAATGTGTTACAGATGCCGATCACCGGGCGGCCGTCGAAAGCATCATCGGGCAGGCCGTTGTTCTTCATCCAGCTGCGGTGGATGAAGGCATCCTTGCCCAGCCCGCCGAACCACTGCTGCGATCGTCTCTTAGTCATGGTCTTTCCGGCGTTCAGGCGGGATGCTGGAGCTGGCTCAGTCCACCGTCGACGACGAGCGTGGCCGCGTTCATGAACGGGCACTCGTCGGAAATCATGAACACCGCGGCAAGCGCGATCTCGTGCGCCGTGGCGATGCGGCCGCCGGGGTGCAGTGCCATGGTGTTGGCGCGTGCTGTGGCCGGGTCGGCAAAGCTGTTCCAGTAATCGATCGCCTTCTGCGTCTCGACATAGCCCGGCGCCAGCGCGTTCACGCGCACGCCTTGCGCCGCATATTCGAGTGCCAGCGATTTGGTCAGGCCGAGCAGCGCGTGCTTGGCGACCGGATAGGGGAAGGTATGCGGGATGATGGTGAAGCTGTGCGTCGAGGCGATGTTGAGGATGGCGCCGCCGCCGCTCGCGATCATGCCCGGCAGCACCGCCTTGCTGCAGTTCCAGGCTCCCTTGACGTTGACGTCGAAGTTGCGGTTCCACTCTTCCTCGGTCGCCTCGAGCGGCGTCGAGAACACATTGACCCCGGCATTGTTGATCAGCGCGTTGATCGGGCCGATCTCGGCAGCCGCTTGGCTGACGGCAGCCGCAATCCCGGCGCTGTCGCTTATGTCGACTGCCGCATGTCCGACATGGCCTTGCGGTGCGGCGAGACCGGCGACTGCCTTGTCCAGCAACGCGCCGTCGCGGTCGACCAGGAACAGTTTTGCGCCTTCGGCCAAACAGGCTTCGGCGATGGCAAGCCCGATGCCTTGCGCTGCACCCGTCAGGAAAATGCGTTTGCCGGAAAGGCGCTCAACCATTTTTGTCCCTCCAGCCTATCGCCGGCCCAAAGCCGACGAGCGCAGATTGTCGAGCAGCACGGCCAGCAGCAAAATAACGCCGCGCACGATGTACTGGTAGAAGGCCGGGATGTTGAGCAGGTTCATGGCGTTCTCGGCGATGCCCATGATCAGCACGCCGACGATGACGCCCGACATGGTGGCGCGGCCGCCGGCGAGCGAAACGCCGCCGAGCACGCAGGCCGAAATGACCGAGAGTTCCAGCCCCACCGCCGCGTTGGGCTGGCCCGAGGTGATGCGCGACGCCAGCAGGATGCCGGCGATACCGCAGACGACGCCTTGCAGCGCAAAAATCCAGATGCGCGTCCGGTCGACATTGACGCCGGCAAGCCGCGAGGCCTCCGGATTGCCGCCGATGGCCAGCGTGTTCTTGCCGAAGACGGTCCGGTTGAGGACGAAGCCGAAGATGCAAAACAGGATGGCAAGCACCCAGACCGGCGTCGGTATGCCGAGCAGTTTCGAGAGCGCCAGCTGATAGAAATCCGGGCTGTTGATGCCGACGGCGCGGCCGTCGGACGCGATCAGCGCAAAGCCTCGCACGATCTGCATGGTGGCCAGCGTCGTGATCAGCGCGTTGATGCGAAATTTGGCGATGACAACGCCGTTGATGAAGCCGACGAAAGCGCCGCAGGCGATTGCCGCCAGCAGGCCAAGCAGGATCGAGCCGGTGTAATTCGAGGCCATCACAGCGACCATGCCGGCAAAGGCGACGATCGAACCGACCGACAGGTCGAAGTCGCGCGCGGCGAGGCAGAACATCATGGTGCAGGCGACGATACCGACGGTGACCACCGACTGCAGCAGGCCGAGCATGTTGCGGTCCGTAAGGAAGTTCGGCACCAGAGCCGACACCAGCGCGAAGGCGACGACAAAGATGACGACGAGGCCCTGTTCGCCGAGCAGGATTTTTTTCAACTGGTCGGTCATGCCAAAGTCCTCAGGATGCGATCGCGTCGGGGGTTTTCTGATCGGGGAGAGCGGCGGCCAGGATCGCCTTTTCGGCGAACTGGTCGCGGGTGAGCTCGGCGCTGACGCGGCCACCGCACATCACCAGGATGCGGTCGCAGATGCCCATCACTTCCGGCAGTTCGGACGAGACCACGACGATCGCCATGCCGTCCTGCGCAAGCTGGTAGAGCAGTTCGTAGATTTCCGATTTGGCACCGACATCGATGCCGCGCGTCGGCTCGTCGACAATGAGCACCCGCACGCCCTGTTCGGACAGCCAGCGGCCGAGGATGACCTTCTGCTGGTTGCCGCCGGAGAGGTTGATGATGTCCTGCTTGCGCGACGGCGTGCGCACCTTCAGCTTCTTGATAAAGGTCTCGGCCGTGGCGATCTCGCTGGCGCGGTTGAGCACGCCGAAGCGCGTGTGATGGCGCCGCGACGAGATGTTGATGTTCTCCTCGACCGAGCGCCCCTGGATGATGCCGTCATGCTTGCGATCCTCCGAGCACAGCACGATGCCGGCCCGGATCGTGCCACGCGGATCGGTGGCGCGAACCAGCTTGCCGTCGACGGTGATGGTGCCGCCCGAGCGCGGATCGGCGCCATAGACCAACCGCATCAGCTCCGAGCGCCCGGCGCCGATCAGGCCGAAGAAGCCGACGATCTCGCCTGCCCTTGCCTCGAAACTGGCCGGTGTCTGCAGTTTGGGGCCGCTGAGAGCGTCGACCTTCAGGCGGACATCGCCTGTTTTTCGTGCGCGAAAACCCCAGATATCCGAAATCTCGCGGCCGACCATCTCGGCGACGACCTGATCGCGGGTGACGCCTTTCAGCGACGCGTGGTGCGCCGCGAGCTTGCCGTCGCGCAGCACGGTCAGGCTGTCGCAGAGCCGGAACACCTCGTCGAGCCTGTGCGAGACGTAGATGATGACCTTGCCGTCGCTGCGCAGGCGATTGATCAGGGCAAACAGGATTTCGCTTTCGCGCGAGGACAGCGACGAGGTCGGTTCGTCCAGCGCGATAACGCGTGCGTCGAGCATGACCGCCTTGGCGATCTCGACCATCTGGCGTTCGCCGATCGACAGCGTCTTGACCTTGCGGCGCATGTCGATGTCGATACCGGCCGATTTCAGCTTGGCGCCGACGTCGTCCAGCATCCGGCGACCGGCGATGATGCCGGCGTTGGCGGGGAAACGACCGAGGCTGAGGTTTTCGGCAACGGTGAGTTCAGGAACGAGTTGCAGTTCCTGATGAATGACAATGACGCCATTGTCGAAGGCATCCCGGGTCGAGGTATAGGCTTGAACCCTGCCGTCAATGCGGATCTCGCCCTGATCGGCATGCTGGTCGCCGGAGAGGATCTTGATCAGGGTGGATTTGCCGGCGCCGTTCTCGCCCATCAGGCCATGCACGGCGCCTTTGTCGACGCCGAACGAGACGTCCGACAGCGCCTTGACGCCCGGATAGGTCTTGGTGACGTGCGAGAAGTCGAGAAAGGACACGAGCCGATCCTTTTGAGCCATGACAAACAGGCGGCGGGATGAGCCGCCGCCTGTTTGTACAGGGAGGATTATTCGATGCCGAGGCCCTGGCGGACCTTCTGGTAGTCGTCGCGCTTGGCGAGTGCACCCGAAGTCAGGATCAGCTTCTCCGGTTCCTTGTTGTTGGCAACCCAGTCATACATGTTGAGCGCCGTCTCGTAGCCATGACGCTTCGGCGAGATGATCACGGTGCCCACGAAGCCGGTGGCGGTCGGCTTCTTGAACTCGTTGATCGCGGAATCCGCGCCGCCAATGCCAACGCCGATCACGCTGTCAGCGGGGATGCCGACGCTTTCGGAAGCACGCACTGCGCCGAGCACCGCCTCATCGTTGAGACCGAAGGAGACCCACTTCTTGATGTCGGCATGCGCGTTGAGTACGACAGTCGCCGCATTGAGGGCAGCTTCCGTGTCGGTCTTGGCCTGCGGGGCGTCAAAAATGTTCTCGGCCTTGAAGCCGTTTGCCTTCAGCACCGAGATGGCGCCTTCGACGCGGTCAACGGCGGTCGGCAGTTGGTCATACGAGACGCGGATTGCGCCGACCTCGTCGGCCTTCCAGCCGCGCGCCTTCATCTCGTCGACGATCGCCTGGCCGACGGCTTCGCCGATCTTGGTGGCCGAAATGCCCATATGCGGCACGTCTTCCAGCGCCTTGCCGTCGGCGCCGACCAGACGGTCGTCGACAGTCATCAGCTTGAGATTGTTGGCGGCGGCCTTGGCGACGATGCCGGGGCCGAGCTTCACGTCGGGCGTGCAGACGATGAAGCCCTGCGCGCCCTGGGCGCCGAGATTGTCGATCGCCGACATCAGCTTCTCACCGTCCTCGGCGCCGATCTTGACCAGGGTAAAGCCCTTCTCCTTGGCGGCCTGGTCAGCGAACTTCCATTCATCCTGGAACCACGGCTCCTCGGGCTGTTTGACGATGAAACCGATTTTGGTGTCCTGAGCATATGCAGCGATGGTCGTGACGGACAGCACGGCAAGCGCGCCCGCGACGAGCGCGGTCTTCAAAAGTCGCATAATTACCTCCCAGCGATAGACCGGGCGCTCAGCCCGGATGCCGGAGTCTCTAATTGCTTTTATCATACTCGTCAATTGATCTGGTATGATAATTAATGTACATGCTCTGACCAGCGATCGCTAGCGCAATCGATCCGCATCCGTTAAGGGCGGACCGATTGTGCGAAACCAGCGGTTCGCCGCCTTGGAGGAGGGCTGAGGTGACCGAGATTCTGAAAAAAACCCCGGGAGATACGACCACTCGCCGCCCGCGCGTGATGCCCGATGTGACCAAGGCGATAGCCTCTGACATCTTCTCCGGGCGCTATCCGGCCGGCTCCTCCTTGCCGACCGAAAACGAGCTCGGCGTCGAGTATGGCGTCAGCCGCACCGTGATCCGCGAAGCCCTGAAGGTGCTGGCCGCCAAAGGGCTGGTGCTGTCGCGGCCACGCATCGGCACGATCGTCTGCAACGAGGACGACTGGAACATCATCGACCCGCAGGTGCTCGCCTGGCACGCGCCGCACGCGCTGGACGACAAGCTCTTCGACGCCATCCTCGAAACGCGCCGCGCCATCGAACCGCTGGTCGCAGAACTCGCTGCCACCCGCGCGACGCTGCAGGAAATAGCCGATCTCGAAGCGGCATGGCGAGGCATGGCCGGCGCTGGCGAGGACCTCGCCGCCTTCTCGCGCAGCGACATCGCTTTCCACCAGATCGTCTATGCCGCGAGCCACAACCCGATCTTTCGCCAGATCGGTAATCTCATCGACACCGGGCTGAAATTCTCGCTCGAGGCGACGGCGGTGATTTCGCTCGACCGGCGCATGGAGGCCGTGGCGGCGCACCGCGAGGTGGTCGAGGCGCTGCGCATGCGCGACGCCGAGGCGGCGCGTGGGGCCGCAAACAAAATCCTCGACCTTGCGGCGCGCGACCTCGTCAGCGCCAAGAAACTCAAGAGCAACTGAGACTGCGCATGAAAATCATCTCGCTCACCACCTACATCGTTCCGCCGCGCTGGCTGTTCCTGAAGATCGAAACCGATGCCGGCGTCACCGGCTGGGGCGAGCCGGTCGTCGAAGGCAGGGCGCTGACCGTCGAGGCAGCGGTCAAGGAGCTTGGTGACTATCTGATCGGCAAGGATCCGCGCCTGATCGAGGACCACTGGACAGTGATGCATCGCGGCGGCTTCTATCGTGGCGGGCCGATCCTGATGAGCGCCATTGCCGGCATCGACCAGGCGCTGTGGGACATCAAGGGCAAGGCGCTCGGCGTGCCCGTGCATGAACTGCTCGGCGGCAAATTGCGCGACACGATCAAGGTCTATTCCTGGATCGGCGGCGATCGTCCTGCGGAGGTCGCGGCCGGTGCCCAGGAAATGGTTGCGCGCGGTTTCCTGGCGCTCAAGATGAACGGCACCGAGGAGCTGCAGATCGTCGACAGCCATGACAAGATCGACGCCGCTGTCGAACGCGTCGCCATGGTGCGCGAGGCCGTCGGGCCCAACATCGGCATCGCCGTCGATTTTCACGGCCGCGTGCACCGGCCGATGGCGCGCGCCCTGGTTAAGGAGTTGGAACCTTACAGGCTGATGTTCATCGAGGAGCCGGTGCTCAGCGAAAACCGCGAGGCGCTGAAGGAGATCGCCGCGCTTGGCTCGACGCCGATCGCGCTCGGCGAGCGGCTCTACAGCCGCTGGGACTTCAAGTCGGTGTTCGAGGAAGGTGTCGTCGATATCATCCAGCCAGACCTGTCGCATGCCGGCGGCATCACCGAATGCCGCAAGATCGCGGCGATGGCGGAAGCCTATGATGTGGCCGTGGCGCCGCACTGCCCACTCGGTCCGATCGCGCTTGCCGCATGCCTGCAGCTCGACGCGGTCAGCTACAACTGCTTCATCCAGGAGCAGAGCCTCGGCATCCACTACAATGCCGCCAACGACCTGCTCGACTATGCCGCCAACAAGGATGTCTTCCGCTACGAGGATGGCTATGTCGCCATTCCCGACGGCCCGGGCCTGGGTGTCGAGATCGACGAGGACTATGTCAAGGAACGCGCCAGGGAAGGCCACCGCTGGCGCAACCCGATCTGGCGCCATAAGGACGGCTCCTTCGCCGAGTGGTGATCGGATTGGCTTTCAGTCTCTAAGCGCTCCATGAACAGTGAAGACTTTGTCCGGCGAGCAGCTGCTCTCGATAAATGGCTCGTTCGTTCCGTTGATGGAGGTGCTTTCAGCGGCGTTGCCTGAACTGGCCATCAAGCGCAATGGCCGCAGTGCGGCACATTCATTGGCTGCGAATTGCAGAGGGACTGTTTGGTGGAGCCAATCGGGATCGAACCGACGACCTCTTGAATGCCATTCAAGCGCTCTCCCAACTGAGCTATGGCCCCACTTCCGGCAGTCAACCGGCGCCGTTTCCGGCGAAGAGATCCGGCGCGGGTTGGAGACCACGCCGTTAGTGCAGGCGGCTTCTAACCCCGCCCTTCTCAGATATCAAGCCTTCGAGAGCCGCTTTTTCTTCACAGGCCTCGAAAGCCCGCAAACGCCCGCTTTCAAGGCCGATCAGACCTCGTCGTCGTCGTCGCCGACGCCGATCATGTCGGCGACATCGTCGTCTTCTTCCTCTTCGTCGGCAAGGAAGGTGTCATCTTCGTCGTCGCCGAGATCGACGTCGTCCTCGTCGTCGCCAAGATCCGGCAGGTCGTCGCCCTTGACGTCCTCATCAGCCTCTTCGAGCGAGACGACCTCAACGCCTTCTTCTTCCTCGGCGTCCACTTCCTTCTCGGCCACTTCCTCTTCCTCCTCGAGAGCGGCAATCTTGCCTTCCTCGAAATAGGAACGCGGATAGGTCTTGCCGGTGTATGGCGAGACGATCGGGTCCTTGTTCAGGTCGTAGAATTTTCGGCCCGTCTCCGGGTCGATACGTTTTGTGCCAAGTTCGGTTTTTGCCACGGCAAGCCTCGTCAATAAAAGAGTGGTCCCCTTAACCACAGTTTGCAGCGCTGTCAAAGCGAAAAGCCGGCGTCACAAAACCATGCATTGAAAGGCCTCGCGTCAGTGACGACCATGGGGGATGACCATTTCGGCCCGCCGTGATACGAGACCGCCGCAACAAATGAAAAGCGCCGGCCTGCCGGCATTCCGTCCAGGGAAATTCCATGTCTCACGCCGCCGCCCCCAAGCCGGCCACCGCCCGCCAATCCCCAGCCCTTTCCGGCATCGCGCGCGTGCCGGGCGACAAGTCGATCTCGCACCGTTCCTTCATGTTCGGCGGCCTCGCCTCCGGGGAGACTCGCATCACCGGCCTGCTCGAAGGCGAGGACGTGATGCGCACGGGTGCGGCCATGAAGGCAATGGGCGCACATATCGAGAAGAACGGCGACGAGTGGGTGATCCGCGGCACCGGCAACGGCGCACTGTTGCAGCCGGAAGGCCCGCTCGACTTCGGCAATGCCGGCACCGGCTCGCGGCTGACCATGGGCCTTGTCGGCACCTATGACATGGAGACGACCTTCATCGGCGACGCCTCGCTGTCGGGCCGGCCGATGGGCCGCGTGCTGGAACCCTTGCGCCAGATGGGCGTGCAGGTGCTGAAGGCGACGCCAGGCGACCGCATGCCGATCACGCTGCATGGACCGAAGCACGCCGCCCCGATCACCTACCGCGTGCCGATGGCTTCGGCGCAGGTGAAATCGGCGGTGCTGCTGGCCGGGCTGAACACGCCGGGCATCACCACGGTGATCGAGCCTGTCATGACGCGCGACCACACCGAAAAGATGCTGAAGGGTTTTGGCGCCAACCTGTCGGTCGAAACCGACGAGCGCGGCGTGCGCCACATCTTCATCGAAGGCCAGGGCAGGCTGACCGGCCAGACGATCGCCGTGCCGGGCGACCCGTCCTCGGCCGGCTTCCCGCTGGTGGCGGCACTGATTGTGCCGGGTTCGGACATCACAATAGAAAACGTGCTGATGAACCCGACCCGCACCGGCCTGCTTTTGACGCTGCAGGAGATGGGCGGCAACATCGACATCCTCAACCCGCGCAACGCCGGCGGCGAAGACGTCGCCGATCTGCGCGTGCGTTACTCCGAACTGAAAGGCGTCATCGTGCCGCCCGAGCGGGCGCCGTCCATGATCGATGAGTACCCTGTGCTCGCGGTCGCTGCCAGCTTTGCCGAGGGGGAAACGCTGATGCAAGGGCTGGAAGAGCTGCGGGTGAAAGAGTCCGACCGGCTGTCGGCCGTCGCCAACGGGCTGAAGCTCAACGGCGTCGACTGCACTGAGGGCGAGGCTTCGCTCGCCGTGCGCGGCAAACCGAGCGGCAAGGGCCTCGGCGGCCATCCCAACGGCCAGGGCACCACCGTGCAGACTCACCTCGACCACCGCATTGCCATGAGCTTTCTGGTGATGGGGCTGGCGACGGAAAAGCCGGTGACCATCGACGATCAGGCGATGATCGCGACGAGTTTTCCGGAATTCATGGGGCTGATGAAGGCGCTGGGCGCGGAGATTGGATAGCAAATGTTGCACGACTGGCCAATCCTAGGAGCTTGCCTAGGAGCGGCGTTGGTCCCTTATCTAATTGAGCGTTTTGTTTTCAAAAACCGCGTAGGCATTTTTGCCTTTCTTTTTTGGATTTTGTTACTTCAATTCTGATGATGTATCTGTCGGTTTACGCAGCCACCCTCCTGGAAAACAACAAATGGGTTTTCCTTGCGGTGCTGATCAAAGGGTTCGGTGCAATGGCTTTTGTAACAATTGGCGTCGTACCGTTTATAGCGCTGCCGCTGTCGGTTCTGATTGCCGCGGCGGTGTTGGCATTTCGATTTTTCAGACCAGCCAAATGAGCTCGACCTTCACCATCGCCATCGACGGCCCCGCCGGCGCCGGCAAGGGCACCCTCGCCCGGCGGTTGGCCGACCATTACCGGCTGAACCTGCTCGACACCGGTCTCACCTATCGCGCCGTCGCCTATGCGCTGATCCAGCACGCGCTGCCGCTCGACAATGTCTCAGCCGCCGAAACCGCGGCCCGCCAGGTCGACTTGGCAAAGCTCGACCGGGCGGTCTTGTCGGCGCATGCCGTCGGCGAGGCTGCCTCCAAGGTCGCGGTGTATCCGACGGTGCGGCGCATCCTCGTCGAAAAGCAGCGCGGCTTCGCCAAGACGCCGCCCGGGGCCGTGCTCGACGGCCGCGACATCGGCACCGTCGTCTGCCCCGACGCCGACATCAAACTCTATGTGACGGCCAGCGCCGAGGTGCGGGCACAGCGCCGGCTGGCCGAGATCGAGAGCATCGGCGGGACCGCTGATTTCACCGAGATCCTCGCCGATATCGTGCGCCGCGACGAGCGCGACATGGGTCGAGCGGACTCACCGTTGAAGCCGGCGGCCGACGCGCACTTGCTTGATACCAGCGAAATGGCTATAGAAGCCGCGTTTCTTGCAGCCATGGCGATCATAGACGACGTTCTGGCCAAGAGAGACAAGGCCTGATCCGGGTTTTCCCTCGTATTTCCGTTGTCGGAGGCGAAGAAAATACCCATATCGGGCACGAACCAGCCTGCCAGCATTCTTCATGCGCCGGAATTGCCGCTTAAAAAGCGGCCCAGGGTTTTTGTAGCCCGGAACGCCGGCAGGCCAACGCAACGCTAACCCACGGCGCCCGTCCCGCTTCTAGATGCGGGGCACTCCAGGAGAAACAATGTCAGCTGCAAATCCCACTCGCGATGATTTCGCGAGCCTGCTCGAAGAATCATTTACCACAGGCCATTCCGGCGAAGGTCAGGTCGTCAAAGGTACGATCACCGCGATCGAAAAGGACATGGCCATCATCGACGTCGGCCTCAAGGTCGAAGGCCGCGTGCCGCTGAAGGAATTCGGCGTCAAGGGCAAGGACACCACCCTCAAGGTCGGTGACACCGTCGAAGTCTATGTCGAGCGCATCGAAAACGCGCTTGGCGAAGCGATGCTTTCCCGCGAGAAGGCCCGCCGCGAAGAGAGCTGGGTTCGTCTCGAAGAGAAGTTCACCAAGGGTGAGCGCGTCGAAGGCGTCATCTTCAACCAGGTCAAGGGCGGCTTCACTGTCGATCTCGACGGCGCCGTGGCCTTCCTGCCGCGCAGCCAGGTCGATATCCGCCCGATCCGCGACGTCTCCCCGCTGATGCACAACCCGCAGCCCTTCGAGATCCTCAAGATGGATCGCCGCCGCGGCAACATCGTGGTGTCGCGCCGTACCGTGCTCGAAGAGAGCCGCGCCGAACAGCGTTCGGAAATCGTGCAGAACCTCGAAGAAGGCCAGGTTGTCGAAGGCGTCGTCAAGAACATCACCGACTATGGTGCGTTCGTCGACCTCGGCGGCATCGACGGCCTGCTGCATGTCACCGACATGGCATGGCGCCGCGTCAACCATCCGACCGAAATCCTCAACATCGGTCAGACCGTCAAGGTGCAGATCATCCGCATCAACCAGGAAACCCACCGCATCTCGCTCGGCATGAAGCAGCTCGAGAGTGATCCGTGGTCCGAGATCGGCACCAAGTTCCCGATCGGCAAGAAGATCAAGGGTACCGTCACCAACATCACCGACTACGGCGCATTCGTCGAGCTGGAGCCGGGCATCGAGGGTCTCATCCACGTTTCGGAAATGTCGTGGACGAAGAAGAACGTGCATCCCGGCAAGATCCTGTCGACGACCCAGGAAGTCGACGTGGTGGTGCTCGAGGTCGATCCGGCCAAGCGCCGCATCTCGCTCGGCCTCAAGCAGACGCTCGAGAATCCGTGGCAGGCTTTCGCCTCGAGCCATCCGGTCGGCAGCCAGGTCGAGGGCGAGGTCAAGAACAAGACCGAGTTCGGCCTGTTCATCGGCCTCGAAGGCGACGTGGACGGCATGGTGCACCTTTCCGACCTCGACTGGACCCGTCCGGGCGAGCAGGTCATCGAAGAGTACAATCGCGGCGACATGGTCAAGGCGCAGGTGCTCGACGTCGACATCGACAAGGAGCGTATCTCGCTCGGCATCAAGCAGCTGGCCAAGGATACGGTCGGCGAAGCGGCGACTTCAGGCGAACTGCGCAAGAACGCGGTCGTCACCTGCGAAGTCATCGGCGTCAAGGATGGCGGTCTGGAAGTGCGGCTGGTCGACAGCGGCATCGAGACCTTCATCAAGCGCTCCGATCTGAGCCGTGACCGCGACGAGCAGCGCCCCGAGCGCTTCACCGTCGGCCAGAAGGTCGATGCCCGCGTCATCGCCTTCGACAAGAAGACCCGCAAGCTGCAGGTCTCGATCAAGGCGCTGGAAATCGCCGAAGAGAAGGAAGCGGTCGCTCAGTACGGCTCGACCGACTCCGGCGCTTCGCTGGGCGACATTCTGGGTGCCGCGCTGAAGAAGCAGGGCAGCTAAGCTTCGGCTGTCTGCCGCGCCTCGCGCGCGGCCTCAACAAAAACCCCGCCGGAGCGATCCGGCGGGGTTTTTCTTTGACTTGACCGACGTGAAGGGTTGGAAGGTTACGCCCTGCCGTAAAGCGGCACCAACGTGCCGCTCATCGCCTGATTGGCCGGCGATGCCAGGTAGGCGATGGCTTCGGCGGCGGCTTCGAGGCTGACCCATCTGGTGACATCGGCATCCGGCATGTCGGCGCGGTTTGCCGGCGTATCGAGCGTCGACGGCGCCACCGCATTGACCAAGATGCCCCTGTGCTTCAGCTCCTCCGCCATCGCCACCGTCATGGCTGCCACCGCCGCTTTGCTGGCGGCGTAAGCGACCATGCCGGCGCCGCGCCGCGGATCGAGCCCAGCGCGCGCGGTGACGTTGACGATACGGCCCGCGATGTCCGACGCCAGCATCGAGCGGATCGCGGCGCGGCAGCACAGGAAGGCGGTGCGCGCATTGGTGTCCATCATCTCGGCAAAAGATGCTGACTCGATCTTTTCCACCGGTGCGGCGGTAAAGCCTCCGGCCAGGTGGACCGAGCCCCAAAGGGCTGGAACCTGGCTGTAGAAGGCCTCGACCTTGGCGGGATCCGAGAGATCGACATTGTGCACCAACTGGACACGGTCATGCGCGGCGAAGGGGAAATGCGCTGGTGCGGCGGCATGGGCATTGGGCACATGGCAGATCGCGCCGTCGCTCAGCAGTTTGCCGACAACCGCACCGCCGAGCGCACCGGTCCCACCGGTCACGACGATATGCTTGCCTTCAAGTGTTTCCGTCATCTTGGACGCTCCTGTCATTTTTTTATCGTTAGGTCGTTTCTGTGCCGCCGACGCGAAGCGTCGCGCCTTTTGCCCCGTCACTCAATTGACATCTCGACATGGCAGTTGTCGCGTCTTTGCATGCGTCCGCCCACCGGCCGGCCGTGGTTCAGGGCCGGCGAGACGGGAAATACGTAGCACCGTCCTTCAGTCAACCGTGATTTCGATGACGCGCGGCAGTCCGGTGGCCCGGGCGCGCTTCAACGCGTCCGCGAGAGCGTCGATGTCGGCAAGCCGTTCGGCGCCGATGCCATAGGCCTCGGCCAGCTTGCAGAAATCCGGCGGCGCCGGCGACACGCCGACCGGCTCGACACCGACATCGAGCATCGAGGTTTCAATCTCGCGGTAGCCTCTGTTATTCCAGACGACGAAGATGACCGGCGCCTGCGCGTCGAGTGCGGCGCCCAATTCCGGCAACGTGAACTGGAAGCCGCCGTCGCCGGTCAGGCAGACAACCGGCGCATCGGGTATCGCAAGGGCCGCGCCAATCGCCGCCGGCGGGCCATAGCCGAGCGCGCCGAAGCCGGTGGCGGCATTGAACCAGCCGCCTGGGCGGTCGTGGTCGTAATAGAGGTTGGCGGCATAGATCGGCTGCGTCGAATCGCCGACGATGAGCGCGCCCGGCAAGGTGTCGCGGATCATCTCGACGGCGCGCACCTGTGCCTGCAGTGTCGGATTGAGCTCGGCAAAGGCTGTTTTTCGTATAGCAGCGGCGCGCGACGAACCGCCCTCGCTTGCCCGGACATGGCCCGTTTCCAGAAGCAGCGCTTCGAGTGCCTCGGCGCAATCGGCCTGGATCGAAACCGTCGCCGGGCGGCGGGCAAGCTGGTCGGCGCCGATATCGATGCGGATCAGATTGGCGGGCAGGACAAAGCCGCCATCGCTATAGCCGTCATAGTCAGTCGGGCCGAATTCGGTGCCGGCGGCAATGACCAGGTCGGCGTCGGCCATCAGCGCCCGCACTGTCTTCAGGCTGGGACTGGCCGGCACGCAAAGCGGATGACCATGCAGCAGGCCGCGCGCATTGGCGGTCTGGACGACCGGCGCTCCCAGCCGCTCGGCCAGACGCCGCAGTGGCGCTTCGGCGCGTTTGGCGCCGCCGCCGACCAGGATCAGCGGGCGGCGCGCGGCACCGATGAGTTTGGCCGCGCTGGCAATTGCGGCACCTTCCGGCGCGGGTGGGGTCACATTGCTCAGCATGGCAGCGATGCCATCCGCCGACTTGACCATGACGTCGGTCGGGATCTCGATATGCACGGGGCCGGGCCGGGCCGATGAAAACAGGGCAAAGGCCTGCGCCAGGGCACCGGGCAATTCGCCGGCCTCGGTAACGCGCTGCGAAAACAGCGCCACCTTCTCCATCATGCCGCGCTGGTCCGGCAATTCATGCAGATGGCCCAGCCCCTTGCCCAGCGTCGGCGTGGCGTTGACGCCTGATATGACCAGCATCGGCACCGAATCGGCGCGTGCCTGCCCCATGGCGGTGATGGTGTTGGTGAGCCCCGGTCCGGTGATGACAAAGGCGACGCCCGGCCTGCCGCTGGCGCGCGCATAGCCATCGGCCATGAAGCCGGCGCCCTGTTCGTGACGCGGCGTGACGTGGCGGATATTCGAACGCGCCAGCCCGCGGTAGAGCTCGACCGTGTGGACGCCCGGAATCCCGAACACCGTGTCGACGCCATGCGCTTCGAGCAGCGAAATGAGGGCTTCGCCGAGTGTCGTCATTGGTTTTCCTCCCCGTCCGGCGCGAGGCCTAGTTCGGCCTCGACAGTCTTGATGCCGATCGCCGCCAATTCGCCGGCCGAGAACATCTCGCCGGCCAGGCAGCCTTCGATCCAGAGTCCGTCGATGATCGCATTAATCGCGATGGCATGGTGGCGCAATTGGCTTGCGTCCGGATTGCGCCGTTCGGCGGCGAGCACCTCAGCCACAACCGCCTCCACCTCATTGCGAAAACCAAGGTAGCCTTCGCGGTGGGCGTGGGCCAAGGTCGGATCCGCTCTGGCGCGGCCGATGAAGGTTGCCCAGAGCGAAAACACCCGCGCATCGATGATCGGCGCATTGAGGTTGGCGGTGACGAAAGCCGCAAGGCGCTGGCGAGGCGAGGCATTCTCCATGACCAAAGCCGCTTTCGCCTGCTCGGTCATGCGGCCCATCAGCGCTGCATAGGCTTCCTGCAGCAATTCTTCCTTGCCGGGAAAATAATGCCGGATCAGCCCAGCGGTGACGCCGGCACGCAATGCGATGGTGCGCAAGGTGGCGCCCTGCAGGCCATGTTCCGCCACGCTGTCCAGAGTGGCCTCGATCAGATCCTGCCGCCGCCGCTCCTCGCCCTCGCGACGGAACCTGCGGCGGGATGGCATATTCATTGGCGCAGGATCGGTCGCGTCAGGCATGTCGGCCCGCCCTCGCAGGCGATGCAGAGCGCATCCGCCTCGAAGATTTCGACCGTGCAGCCGGCGGCTTCCATCGCGGCTTTGGTCTTTGGAAAGCCTGCAACGGCAATGACCTTGTGTGGGCTGGTCGGCAGCACGTTCAGGCTAAGGCCGTTGGAAGCCGCGAACTCTTCGGCGTCGCCTTCGACCAGCCGGATGTTACGCGCCTTCAGCATCTGATAGAACGGGGCCGGCAAAAGCGGTGAATAGACCAGTGCGAGGTCGTCGGCCAGCGGGCTGATCACCGACATCAGATGCAGGCACGCCTCTTCGCCTTGCCACAGCGGCAGATCAAAGCCGTAGACGGAAACGCCCAGCGGCGTCAGCAGGTTGGAAACCTGCTGGATGCCTTCCTGGTTGGAGCGGACACCGCGCCCGATCACCAGCGTGCGGGCATCGAGCCATACACAATCACCGCCTTCGACCTGGCCAGGAACCTCGACGCGGCCCAGGATTGGAATACCCAGCCTTCGGTAGGTTTCCTCATGAAGCGAGGGCTCCCTGGCGCGCAACGGCTTGCCCATGGACAGGATCAGCGCGCCGCGATCGGTCATCAGCGACGGGTCGTGCGTGAACACCGAATCCGAAAGTCCATCCGCCGTGTCCTCGATCCATTCGATTTCGGCACCGGAAGCCGCCACCAGTTCAGCAAGGAGCGCGTGCTGCGATGCCGCTTTCGCCGGATTGAAACCCGGGCCATAGTGCCAAGCAGCCCTGTCGGCATTGCGCATGGCGTTGGCCGCCGACCGCATCAGCACGCGGCGCAGCGGCGCCGCCATGGACTGTGATCCGAAAGCGCTCATCGAAGTCCTTTTTCGCTGAAAAAAATCGAGAAAATTTCATGGAAGGCTATTTATACACTTGCACAACAAGCTCGCAAGTGCCGTAATAAGCAGGATTGACGGGCTCGCGCCGTTGGGTCCATGCTGAAGTCTGGAGCGGGGCAGTACAGCGTATATGTTGATTAGCCGGATAGACGTTCGACGAACCGCCACCGACCCTATAGAGGTCACCCAGTGAGCGTGGTGGAAGCCACAGTCCAATCCGGCAAGGCGCATGACGGCGCCGCCGAAGCCATCCACGTCGAAAACCTGCACAAGAAGTTCGGTGAGCTGCATGTGCTGAAGGGCGTCTCGCTGTCGGCGCGCGACGGCGAGGTCATCGCAATCATCGGCGGCTCGGGCTCCGGCAAATCCACCCTGCTGCGCTGCATCAACTGCCTGGAAAACCCGACCAGCGGCATCATTCGCGTCAATGGCGAGGAGATCAAGCTCAAGGCCGACAGCCACGGCCACACCATTCCGGCCGACCGCAAGCAGATCGAGCGCATCCGCTCCAAGCTCGGCATGGTATTCCAGAACTTCAACCTTTGGAGCCACATGACGCTGATCGAAAACGTCATCGAGGTTCCCGTACATGTGCTCGGCGTCAAGCGCGATGTGGCGATCGGCGAGGCCGAGAAACTGCTCGCCCGTGTCGGTCTGGCCGAAAAGCGCGACGTCTATCCGGCCTATCTGTCGGGGGGCCAGCAGCAGCGCGCGGCGATCGCCCGTGCGCTGGCCATCAATCCGCGCGTCATGCTGTTCGACGAGCCCACCTCCGCACTCGATCCCGAGCTGGTCGGTGAAGTGCTGAAGGTGATCGGCGACCTGGCGCGCGAAGGCCGCACCATGGTGCTGGTCACCCACGAGATGAAGTTCGCCCGCGAGGTCGCGACGCATGTCGTCTATCTCTACAATGGATTGGTCGAGGAAGAAGGCCCGCCCGAGCAGATCTTCGGCGCGCCCAGATCCGAAAGGCTGAAGCAGTTCATCCGCAACATCGGCTAGGACAGGCCGGGACGGAAGAAAACCGGGAACCAACAACAAACTGGGAGTCATGAAATGAAGACCGTTCTGAAGACATTCGCCGCAGCGCTGCTGCTCGGCGTCGCAGCCATGGGCGTGGCCAAGGCCGATCCGGTCAAGATCGGCGTCGCCGCCGAGCCTTATCCGCCCTTCACCTCGCCCGATGCTTCGGGCAAGTGGGTTGGCTGGGAGATCGACTTCATCGATGCCGTCTGCGCCGAGGAGAAGCTCGATTGCGTCATTACCCCGGTCGCCTGGGACGGCATCATCCCGGCACTGACGACCAAGAAGATCGACCTCATCGTCTCCTCGATGTCGATCACCGCCGAGCGCGCGAAGACGATCGATTTCTCGGACAAGTACTATAACACGCCGACCGCGATCATCGGCCCCAAGGACCAGAAATTCGGCTCCGCCCCGGACGACCTCAAGGGCAAGATCGTCGGCGTGCAGGTTTCGACGGTGCACGCTGTCTACGCCAAGAAACATTTTGGCAGCACAGCCTCCGAGATCAAGGAATACCAGACCCAGGACGAAGCCAACAACGATCTTGCCGCCGGCCGCCTCGATGCGGTTCAGGCCGATTCCATCGCGCTTGGCGAGTTCCTGAAATCCGACCAGGGCAAGGCCTGCTGCGACTTGAAGGGGATGGTCGCTCCGGACGACGAAGTGCTCGGACCGGGCGTCGGCGCCGGCGTGCGCAAGGAAGACACCGAACTGAAGGGCAAGATCAACGCCGGCATCAAGGCGATCCGCGCCAACGGCAAATATGACGAGATCTCGAAGAAATACTTCGATTTCGACATTTACGGCGGCGGCGGCGCGCAGTCGAACTGACGACCCTCGCATGAGCCGTGGGGCATGGCGTCAGCGCCATGCCCCACCTGCCCGATCTTTCCCAGGCATGTTTGCCGCCGACACAGCCGTCGGCGGTTGGCCAGCACTTCGGGGGCGACGCTGATCGACGCACTTCTTTCGGCCTCCGCGGCCGGCATCACCGAGCTTCTCTCGCCCTACCCGCCAGGCTGGGGCGGGACGCTTCTGGTCGGGCTGCTGCACTCGATCGAGATCGCGCTGGGCGCCACGTGCCTCGGCCTTCTGATCGGCACCGGCGGCGCCTACGGCAAGCTTTATGGCGGGCCGGTGGTGCGCGATCTCCTGGCGGTCTACACCACCATCGTGCGCGCCGTGCCCGAACTGGTGCTGATCCTGCTACTCTATTACGCCGGAACCGACCTGATCAATCAGGCGCTGACGGCCATGGGCTATCAGCGCGTCGATGTGAGCGGCCTTGCCGCCGGCATCGCCGTGCTCGGCTTCGTCCAGGGCGCCTATTCGACAGAGGTGATACGCGGCGCGATCCTGGCCATTCCGCAGGGCCAGATCGAGGCCGCCCGCGCCTATGGAATGTCTCCGGGCCTGCTGTTGCGGCGCATCACCTTGCCGTCAATGCTGCCCTTCGCCATACCGGGCCTCGCCAATCTCTGGCTGATCGCCACCAAGGATACCGCGCTATTGGCGGTCGTCGGCTTCTACGAACTGGCGCTGGCGACGCGGCAGGCGGCGGGTGTCACCAAAGCCTATTTCACCTTCTTTTTCGCGGCGGGCGTGCTCTATCTGCTTTTGTCGCTGTTCTCCAACCTCGTCATCGGCCGGGTCGAGACCTGGTCGCGGCGCGGCATGCCTTCGCTCAAGGAGGCGCGCTGATGGCCAACGAGGCTGCCATCATCAACGTCGTCGCGCGAACATCGCTGTGGCTGCAGCCGCACCGCATCGTGCTGATCCTGATCGCACTGGGCCTTGTTTTGTCGGCTGCCTTTTTCATGCGCTGGGACTGGCTGCCGCAATATTATGAAATGGGCTTGATCGGCATCTGGCGGTCGCTGTGGATCCTGGCCGTCACCTGCGTGCTGGGCTTTCTGCTCGCCGTGCCGCTCGGGCTGGCGCAAGCCGCCGGCTCATTCTGGTTCGCCGCGCCTGCCAAGGTGTTCTGCACGGTGATCCGGGGCACGCCGCTGCTGATCCAGCTCTGGCTGCTCTATTACGGCCTGGGTTCGCTGTTCCCGCAATATCCGTGGATCCGCGAATCCTGGATGTGGCCATATCTCAGGCAAGCCTGGCCCTATGGCGTGCTGGCGTTGACCCTGTCTTTCGCCGGCTATGAGGGCGAGGTGATGCGTGGCGCCTTTGCCGGTGTGCCCAAGGGACAACTGGAGGCGGCGCGTGCCTTCGGCATGAGCCGCTGGAAGGCATTCCGGCGGATCTGGCTGCCGCAGGCCATCTACCGGGCGCTGCCGACGCTGACCGGCGAGACCGTGCTGCAGTTGAAATCGACGCCGCTGGTGGCAACGATCAGTGTCATCGACATCTTCGCCGTTTCGTCCAAGGTGCGGCAGGACACCTACCTCACCTATGAGCCCCTGCTGCTGCTGGCGCTGATCTACATGACGATCACCGGTATTCTGGTCTTCGCCTTCAGCAGGATAGAGGCCAGGATCCCCAACAAGATTGGTTAGAGGGGAGTAGGGGAGTAGGGGAGTAG
>NZ_RZTE01000017.1:0-45366 GCF_003997415.1 Mesorhizobium sp. M7A.F.Ca.MR.245.00.0.0
GGCCCGGAAATGCGGGCGCTGGCCGAAGCGCTGCCGGCTGAGATCAAGACGGAATACCGCGCCGGTATCGAGGAGCTGAAGCCGGTGCTGCTTGCCGCGCTGAGGCCGGGCGATGTGGTGATGATCAAATCGTCGAAGGGCATCGGCTTTGCAAAACTGGTCGATGCGCTGCTGGGCAAATTCCCGGCTGAATCGACAGCCAGAAAACAGACCTAGGTCGGGGGACGAAAAGCGCATGTTCACATTGCTCGTCGATTTTGCGGACAAGGTCTCGGTCTTCAATGTCTTCCGCTACATCACCTTCCGCACCGGCGGGGCGCTGATCACGTCGGCGCTGATCGTCTTCATCTTCGGGCCGACCATCATCAATTCGCTGCGGCTGCGGCAAGGCAAGGGCCAGCCGATCCGCGCCGACGGACCGCAGACGCATTTCAAGAAGGCCGGCACGCCGACCATGGGCGGACTGATGATCCTGTCGGGCATTATCGGCTCGTCGCTTTTGTGGGCCAACCTGTCGAGCATCTATGTCTGGGTGGTGCTGCTGGTGACGCTGGGCTTCGGCTCGATCGGCTTCTACGACGACTATCTGAAGGTGACCAAGCAGTCG
Source organism: Mesorhizobium sp. M7A.F.Ca.MR.245.00.0.0 (assembly GCF_003997415.1). NCBI lineage: Bacteria > Pseudomonadati > Pseudomonadota > Alphaproteobacteria > Hyphomicrobiales > Phyllobacteriaceae > Mesorhizobium > Mesorhizobium sp. M7A.F.Ca.MR.245.00.0.0. The sequence goes on from NZ_RZTE01000017.1 coordinate 608, forward strand.
CATCTCGGCTTTTCCGGCAAGGCAAGGCTGGCGCTTGAATTCGTCATCGCCGGCATCGCCGCCTGGGTGATCATGCACAATGGCCAGGCGCCGTTCTCTTCGTCGCTGACGTTTCCCTTCGCCAAGGAATTCATCGTCAATCTCGGCTGGTTCTTCATTCCGTTCTCCTGCTTCGTCATCGTCGGAGCAGGCAATGCTGTGAACCTCACCGACGGTCTGGACGGGCTGGCGATCGTGCCGATCATGATCGCGGCGGCCTCCTTCGGCGTCATCGCCTATCTCTCGGGCAATGCGGTATTCGCTGAATATCTACAGATCCATTTCGTGCCCGGCACCGGTGAACTGGCGGTCGTGCTCGGCGCTGTCATCGGCGCCGGCCTCGGCTTCCTCTGGTTTAATGCGCCGCCCGCGGCGATCTTCATGGGCGACACCGGCTCGCTGGCCATGGGCGGCCTGATCGGCACCGTCGCCGTCGCCACCAAGCACGAGATCGTGCTGGTCATCGTCGGCGGATTGTTCGTTGTCGAAATCCTGTCCGTCATCATCCAGGTCGGCTACTTCAAGATGACCGGCAAGCGGGTGTTCCTGATGGCGCCGATCCACCATCATTTCGAAAAGCTCGGCTGGACCGAAAGCCAGGTGGTGATCCGCTTCTGGATCATCGCCGTCATCCTGGCGCTGGTCGGCCTGTCGACCCTCAAGCTGAGATAGGAAGCCCTTTGATCCCCGCCGCATCCTTTTCAGGCAAGCGCGTTTCCCTCTTCGGGCTCGGTGGCTCGGGGATTGCGACGGCGCGCGCGCTGATCGAGGGCGGCGCGGACGTGCTGGCCTGGGACGACAATCCCGACAGCGTGGCCAAGGCCGCCGGTGCCGGTATCGCGACTGCTGATTTGCGCGGCGCCGACTGGGCGAAATTCTCGGCTTTCGTGCTGTCGCCGGGCGTCCCGCTGACGCATCCCAAGCCGCATTGGACGGTGGAGCTGGCGCGCGGTTCAGGCGTCGAGATCATCGGCGACGTCGAGCTTTTCTGCCGCGAGCGGATGCTGAGCGCGCCGACGTCGCCCTTCATCGCCATCACCGGCACCAACGGCAAGTCGACGACGACCGCGCTGACCGCGCATATCCTCAAGGCCGCGGGACGCGACACCCAGATGGGCGGCAATATCGGCCGCGCGGTGATGACGCTCGATCCGCCCGAGCCCGATCGGCACTATGTGGTCGAATGCTCGTCTTACCAGATCGATCTCGCGCCTTCGATCAATCCGACGGCGGGCATCCTGCTTAACCTGACGCCCGATCATCTCGACCGCCACGGCACCATGCAGCACTACGCCGCGATCAAGGAGCGGCTGGTAGCCGGCAGCGAGACGGCGATCGTCGGCATCGACGATTCCTGGTGCGCGCAGATCGCCGAGCGGCTGGAGCGGGCGGGCCGGCCTGTCATCCGCATTTCCAAGCGCCTGCCGCTGACCGATGGATATTTCGCCGATGGCGGCAATCTGATGGAAGCCGTGCACGGCCGTTACAGCCGCGTCGCCTTCCTCGAAGGCATCGGCTCGCTGCGCGGCCAGCACAATGCCCAGAACGCTCTGGCGGCGGTCGCCGCTTGCCTCAAGGTCGGGCTTGAGCTTGGCGAAATCCAGTCCGGGCTGGAAAGCTTTCCCGGCCTCGCGCATCGCATGGAGCAAGTCGGTCGCAAGGACCATGTGCTGTTCATCAACGATTCCAAGGCGACCAATGCCGATGCGGCAGCACCCGCGCTATCCAGCTTTACGCGCATCTACTGGATCGCCGGCGGCCTGCCCAAGGAAGGCGGCATCGAGCCGTTGCGCGGCTTCTTTCCGCGCATCGCCAAGGCCTATCTGATTGGCGAGGCGGCGCCGGCCTTTTCGGCGACGCTGGGCGAGGCAGTTCCCTACGAGATCTCAGGCACGCTGGCCGCCGCGGTCGAGCACGCCGCGCATGATGCCGCTAAGGACGACAGCGGCGAGGCGGTGGTGCTGCTGTCGCCGGCCTGCGCCAGTTTCGACCAGTTCAAGAATTTCGAAGTCCGCGGCGAAGCCTTCAGGCAAGCTGCGAATGCTATCGAGGGTGTGAAACCCATCGGAGGGGCACGATAATGCAAAGCCGTCTCGACAAAAGCCCGGTGGCAACCTGGTGGTGGACGATCGATCGCTGGTTCCTGGCGGCGTTCCTGTCGCTGATGGGGCTCGGCATCGTCTTGTCCTTCGCCGCCAGTCCGGCGGTGGCCGAACGCATCGGCCTCGACAGTTTCCACTTTGCCACCAGGCAGATCATCTTCACCGTGCCCGCGCTCGGTGTGATGCTGGCAGTTTCCTTCCTCGATTCCAGGCAGATCCGGCGCATGGCGCTGGTCATCCTGTGCCTGATGCTGGTGCTGATGGTGGCGGTGCTCTACATCGGCGTCGAGGTGAAGGGTGCGCGCCGCTGGGTGTCGCTTGCCGGCCTGTCGATCCAGCCGTCGGAATTCCTGAAGCCGGCCTTCGTCATCATGTGCGCGTGGCTTTTCGCCGAGCACAAGCGCCAGCCCGATATTCCGGGCAATCTGTTCGCCATGCTGCTGCTGGTGCTGGTCGTGTCGCTGCTGGTGGCGCAACCGGACCTCGGCCAGACCATGCTGACGACCGGCACCTGGGGCATCATGTTCTTTATGGCCGGGCTGCCCTGGCTGTGGATCGTCGCGCTGGGTGCGGCCGGCGTCGGCGGCGTCTTTGCCGCCTATACGGTGTTCCCGCACGTTGCCCTGCGCATCGACAAGTTCCTCACCGGCGAGGGCGACACGTTCCAGGTCGACATGGGGCGCGAAGCGCTGATCAATGGCGGCTGGTTCGGAGTCGGACCGGGCGAGGGCACCGTCAAGCGCGTCATCCCCGACAGCCATGCCGACTTCGTCTTCTCGGTCGCGGGCGAAGAGTTCGGGCTGATCATGTGCTTCTTCATCATGTCGATCTTCGCCTTCATCGTGCTGCGCGGCCTCAACACGGCGCTGAAGGAGCATGACGATTTCACCCGCTATGCGGTCGGCGGCCTCGTCACCGTGTTCGGCCTGCAGGCTGTCATCAACATGTGCGTCAACCTCCAGCTTGTGCCGGCCAAGGGCATGACGCTGCCGTTCATCTCCTATGGCGGCTCCTCGCAGATCGCCATCGCCATCTCGATGGGCATGGTGCTGGCGCTGACACGCAAGCGGCCGGAAAAGCGCAAGCAGGTGGGCTTTGGCCTGTCGCAACGCGCCGTGCCGGCGGAGTGATATGGCCAGAGGCGTCATCCTTCTCGCGGCAGGCGGCACCGGTGGGCATCTTTTCCCGGCCGAGGCGCTGGCGCATGAGTTGAACGAGCGCGGCTGGTCGGTGCATCTGGCAACCGACGACCGTGCGGAGCGTTTCGCCGGCCATTTTCCGGCCGCCGCCGTCCACCCGATCCAGTCGGCGACGATGGGCTCGAAAAACCCTTTTGCCCTGCTTGGTGCCTTCTGGAAAATCTGGCGCGGCGTGCGCCAGGCTTCCGCCGTCATCGGCAGGATCAAGCCGGATGCCGTCGTCGGCTTCGGCGGCTATCCAACCTTGCCGCCGCTCTACGCGGCGACACGGCGCAAGGTGCCGACGCTGATCCATGAGCAGAACGCGGTGATGGGGCGCGCCAACCGGGCGCTGGCCGGCCGTGTCGATGCCATCGCCGGCGGCTTCCTGCCGCAGGACACCAGTGCTGCCGGTGTGAAGACGGTGACGACAGGCAATCCGGTCAGGCCGGCCGTGCTGGAAGCGGCCAGGATGAATTATGCGGCATCGACCGGGGAACAGCCGTTCCGCCTGCTGGTGTTCGGCGGCAGCCAGGGCGCCCAGTTCTTTTCCGATGCCGTGCCGGGAGCCATCGCGCTGCTTTCCGACGCACAGCGCAAGCGGCTGGTGATCACCCAACAAGCGCGCGCGGATGACGTGGCGCGGGTCAAGGCAGCCTATGCCGCGCTTGGCGTCGCCGTCGAGGTCTCGCCCTTCTTCACCGACATGGCGCAGCGCATGGCGGCTGCGCACCTGGTGATCTCGCGCTCCGGCGCCTCGACCGTCTCGGAGATCGCCGTCATCGGCCGGCCGGCGCTGCTGGTGCCTTACCCCTATGCGCTCGACCACGATCAGGCGGCGAACGCGGCGGCCCTTGCCGCTGCCGGCGGCGGTGAAGTGCATCCGCAATCCTCGCTCTCGCCCGAACACATCGCAGCGCTCATTGGCGAGCTGATGGACGACCCCGATCGGCTGATGGCGATGGCGGCGGGTGCGAAATCGGCCGGGAGGCCGGACGCGGCACGGTTGCTCGCTGATCTTACAGAGGCTATTGCGTCCAAAAAAACCGTTTCGGATTTCAGGAAGGGGACGCAAGCATGAAGATGCCGCAGACCATCGGCCTTGTGCATTTCATCGGCATTGGCGGCATCGGCATGAGCGGCATTGCCGAAGTGCTGCACAATCTCGGCTACAAGGTGCAAGGGTCCGACCAGGCCGAAAGCGCCAATGTGCAGCGGCTGCGCGACAAGGGCATCGAATGCTTCGTCGGCCATAGGGCCGAAAATCTCGGTGATGCCGAGGTGGTGGTCGTCTCGACGGCGATCAAGAAATCCAATCCAGAGCTCAAGGCCGCGCGCGAAAAGCTGCTGCCGATCGTGCGCCGGGCCGAAATGCTGGCCGAACTGATGCGCTTTCGCCAGGCGGTGGCGATCGGCGGCACGCATGGCAAGACGACGACGACCTCGATGGTGGCGACCTTGCTCGATGCCGGCGGGCTCGATCCGACCGTCATCAATGGCGGCATCATCAATGCCTATGGTACCAACGCGCGCATGGGCGACGGCGAATGGATGGTGGTCGAGGCCGACGAAAGCGACGGCACTTTCCTGAAACTGCCGGCCGAGATCGCGGTCGTCACCAACATCGATCCCGAGCATCTCGATCACTATGGCAGCTTCGACAAGGTGCGCGAGGCGTTCCGCCAGTTCGTCGAGAACGTGCCGTTCTATGGTTTTGGCGTGATGTGCACCGATCACCCCGAGGTGCAGGCACTGGTCAGCCGCATCGAGGACCGCCGGGTCATCACCTATGGCGAGAATGCGCAGGCCGACGTGCGCTTTACCAATCACCGCATGGCAGGTGCCATTTCGGAATTCGACGTGGTGATCCGCGACCGCAAGACAGGCGGCCAGACTGTCATAGCAGGCCTGCGCCTGCCGATGCCCGGCCGCCACAACGTCTCCAACGCGACGGCAGCGATCGCGGTCGCGCATGAGCTCGGCCTGTCGGCCGAGGCGATCAAGAAGGGCCTGTCGTCCTTCGCCGGCGTCAAGCGCCGCTTCACCCATACCGGTTCGTGGGACGGCGTCGAAATATTCGACGATTACGGCCACCATCCGGTCGAGATCTCGGCGGTGCTGAAGGCGGCGCGCAGCGCCACCCAAGGTCGCGTCATCGCCATTGCCCAGCCGCATCGCTTCACCCGGCTGCATGATCTGTTCAACGAGTTTTCCACCTGCTTCAACGACGCCGACACAGTGATGGTGGCGCCGGTCTACGCGGCCGGCGAAGAGCCGATCGACGGCGTCAGCTCGGACGCGCTGGTGTCGCGCATCCGCGCCGGCGGCCATCGCGACGCACGCTACATCGAGGGTCCGGCGGCGATCGCGCCCGTCATCCGTGATCTGGCAAAGCCGGGTGACTTCGTCGTCTTCCTGGGCGCCGGCAACATCACCCAATGGGCCTATGCATTGCCCAAGGAGCTTGGCGGGACCGTCTCATGATGCACGGCCAGGCCCTGATCGACAGACTGGGCGACCGGCTTGCCGGCCTGCGCGGCCGCCTGACGCCGAACGCCGAGATGGACAAGATCACCTGGTTCCGTGCAGGGGGGCTGGCTGAGGTGCTGTTCCAGCCGGCCGACGAGGAAGATCTTGCAGCATTCCTCAAAGCCGTTCCTGAAGAGATACCACTGACCGTCGTCGGCGTCGGCTCGAACCTTCTGGTCCGCGACGGCGGCATCGAGGGCTTTGTCATCCGCCTTTCGGCCAAGGGCTTCGGCGAGGCCGAGGTGATTTCGCCGATCAGGATCAAGGCGGGAGCCGCGACCCCCGACAAGCGCGTCGCAGCGGTGGCGCTCGAGGCCGGCATTGGCGGCTTTCATTTCTACCACGGCATTCCGGGTGCAATCGGCGGTGCGCTGCGGATGAATGCCGGCGCCAATGGCGTCGAGACGCGCGAGCGCGTCGTCGAAGTGCGGGCGCTCGACCGCAAGGGCAATGTGCAGACGCTGAGCAATGCCGATATGGGCTACGCCTATCGCCATTCAGCGGCGCCTGCCGGGCTGATTTTCACCTCGGCCGTGTTCGAAGGCTTTGCCGAGGACAAAACGGTGATCAAGGCGGCGATGGAAGCCGTGCAGAACCATCGCGAGACCGTGCAGCCGATCCGCGAGAAGACCGGCGGCTCGACCTTCAAGAATCCGGAAGGCACGTCGGCCTGGAAGGAGATCGACAGAGCGGGCTGCCGCGGCCTGATGATCGGCGGCGCCCAGATGTCGCCGATGCATTGCAACTTCATGATCAACACCGGAACCGCGACCGGCTACGACCTTGAATATCTCGGCGAGACGGTGCGCACGCGGGTGCTGGAGAATTCCGGTATCCGGCTGCAATGGGAAATCAAGCGCATCGGCAATTTCCGGCCGGGACATGCGGTTCAGGAGTTTTTGGGACAGCTTCTTTAAAGCGCAGCGTGGCGCGTGTTGAAGTTCATGTGATGCATGAACTTTAACACGGCCGACACGGTCCGCGACCGTTGCCGCAAAGACTCAACGACACGCTTTTCGCATCCATTTTCTCAGAAAGTGAATCTCTCGGAATCGTAAGCACTTGCCAGTGAATCAACTCTCTGATTCTCTGCTCGAAAGCGTTTCCTGATTTGAGTCGTTCGACGCGTTTTCAGCGTTTTCCGTCTGGGGGGCAACCTGCCGGGAGACTCTGACTCAATGTTGCGGAAAATCTGATTTTGGTCCGCCGTGAGAGAGGGGATGCCGGGGAATGAAAAACAAGCATGTGGCCGTCCTGCTGGGTGGTTTTTCGTCCGAGCGGCCCGTGTCTCTATCGTCGGGAAAGGCTTGTGCCGATGAACTCGAGAAGGAAGGCTACCAGGTCACCCGTGTCGATGTCGGGCGCGATGTCGGCTCCGTGCTTGCCGAGCTCAAGCCCGATGTTGCCTTCAATGCGCTGCACGGCCCTTTTGGCGAGGACGGCACCATTCAGGGCATCCTTGAATATCTCGGCATTCCCTACACCCATTCCGGCGTGCTCGCCTCGGCTCTGGCCATGAACAAGGAGCAGGCCAAGCGGGTTGCCAAGTCGGTCGGCATCGTGGTCGCCGAATCGAAGGTCGCCAGCCGCTTCGCCATCCAGAGCAAGCATCCGATGAAGCCGCCCTATGTGGTCAAGCCGGTCAATGAGGGTTCGAGCTTCGGTGTCGTCATCGTACATGAAGGCCAGTCGCATCCGCCGCAGGTGATCGGCTCGTCCGAGTGGAAATATGGCGATACCGTCATGGTTGAGCGCTACATCCACGGCAGGGAGCTGACCTGCGCGGTGATGGGCGATGTGGCGCTGGGGGTCTGCGAGATCATCCCGACCGGCCATTCCTTCTATGACTATGATTCAAAATATGTCGCCGGGGGATCAAAGCACGAATGCCCCGCAAAAGTTTCACCGAATATTTACCAAAAAATACAAACACTGGCGCTCAAGGCTCACCAAGCGATCGGCTGTCGCGGCGTTTCCCGTTCGGACTTCCGTTACGATGATCGTCATTCCGAAAACGGCGAGATTGTCTGGCTCGAGGTCAACACCCAGCCGGGTATGACGCCGACGTCCTTGGTGCCTGAAATCGCCGCCCAGGCCGGGCACTCGTTTGGCGATTTGTTGAGTTGGATGGTGGAGGACGCTTCGTGCCTGCGTTGAAATGGAGACAAGGTTGGGAGAGGGGCGCGGCGGGGCCGGCGCTGTTCGGCCTGCCATTGTCGTCGGGCCATTTCGTGCTGCCGCGCATGCTGCGCCGCCCGGTGCGCATTCTGGCGCGCCTGGGCGTCGGGGAATTCCAGGCGCCGCGCTTTTCCGCGGCCATGATGTCGGCCGTGCTGATTTTATCGAGCAGCGCCTATGGCGCCTATCTCGGCGGTCATGTCGAGGGTATCGTGCAGAGCATCACCGCCCGTACCGGATTTGCCGTCGATCAGGTTAAGGTGGTCGGCAATCGGCAGACCTCGGAAATCGACATACTCGACAGGCTTGAGCTCGACGGTTGGACGTCGCTGATCGGCTTTAATGCCGAGGCCGCGCGGGAACGAATTGCGACATTGCCGTGGATCGAGGTTGCGGCCGTCCGCAAGGTCTACCCGCATACTCTGGAAGTGCGCGTCGAGGAGCGTGAGGCTTTCGCGCTCTGGCAGCAGGGTGACGCGCTTTCGGTCATCGAGAGGAATGGCGACATGATCGCGCCGTTCTCGGGCGGCAAGCAGGCGCTCCTGCCGCTGCTGATCGGCACCGGCGCGCCGGCGAGCGCGCCCGATTTCCTGGCCAAGGTCGAGAAATATCCCGAGCTCGCGAGCCGGATCAAGGGTTATATCCGTGTTGGCGAACGGCGCTGGGATCTGAAGCTAGACAATGGCATCACCATCAAGCTTCCCGAGGATGACGAGGAACTGGCGCTCGCCGAGCTCGTCAAGATGGATCGTGACAATGGCTTGCTGTCGCGCGACATCGCCGCCGTCGACATGCGCCTGACGGACCGGCTGGTTGTGCAGTTGACGGCCGAAGCGGCGACGCAGCGCGAAGCCGCCCTCAACGAGAAACCCAAGAGCCTGAAGCGCAAGCCGGAGACGAAGATATGAGCTGGCTTGGCGGTCCTGGCGATGCCGCGTCGCGCCGGTCCGGCACCCTGACGGTGCTGGATGTCGGTTCGAGCAAGGTCTGCTGCATGGTGGCCAAGCTGAAGCCATGCGATGACGGCAAGCTGCTGCGCGGCCGCTCGCACCGGATCCAGGTGATCGGCATCGGCCATCAGAAGTCGCAAGGCGTGAAGTCGGGTGTCGTGGTTGACCTCGATAGGGCGGAACATGCCATCCGCCTTTCCGTCGACGCGGCCGAGCGCATGGCCGGGCTGACGGTCGATTCGCTGATCGTCAACATGACGGCCGGCCGGCTGAAGAGCGAAGCCTTCTCCGCCACCATCAATCTAGGCGGCCACGAGGCCGACGAGGCCGACATCAAGCGCGTTCTCGGCGCCGGCGCCAAGCAGGCGCTGAAGGCCGAGCGCGAGGTGATCCATTCGCTTCCCGTCGGTTTCTCGCTGGATGCCGAACGCGGCGTGCGCGATCCGCGCGGCATGGTCGGCGACGCCCTCGGCGTCGACATGCATGTGCTGACCGGCGACGCCGCGCCGATGCGCAATCTGGAGCTTTCCATCAACCGTTCGCATCTGTCGGTCGAGCGCATGGTGGCCACTCCCTATGCCAGCGGTCTGGCGGCCCTGGTCGACGACGAACTGGAAATGGGCGCGGCCTGCATCGACATGGGCGGCGGCACGACGACGATCTCGGTGTTTTCGGAAGGCAGGTTCGTCCATGGCGACGCCATCGCCATTGGCGGCAACCATGTCACGCTGGACATGGCCAAGGGGCTGTCGACCTCGCTCGATGCCGCCGAACGGCTGAAGGTGATGCATGGTTCGGCGCTGCCGGGCAGCGCGGACGACCGCGACCTGGTCTCGATCCAGCCGATCGGCGACGATGGCGACGTGCCCTTGCAGATCCCGCGCTCGGTGATGACGCGCATCGTGCGTGCCCGCATCGACGAGACGCTCGAACTGCTGCGCGACCGGCTGAACAAGTCCGGCTATGGCAATGCAGTGGGCAAGCGTGTGGTTCTTACCGGCGGCGCCAGCCAGCTTGCCGGCCTGCCGGAGGCGGCGCGCCGCATCCTGGGACGCAATGTGCGCATCGGCCGTCCGCTCGGCGTGGCCGGCCTGCCGGAAGCGGCGAAGGGGCCGGCCTTCTCGGCTGCGGTGGGGCTTCTGATCTATCCGCAGATGGCGAGCTTCGAGAGCCATCCGGCGAAAGGAATTTCCGGTCTCAAAATGACCGGAACGGGCGGAAAACTGCATCGCATGAGTCAGTGGTTGAGAGACAGTTTCTAAATTGACGGGGACAGCCCCATAGGCGGCCGCGGCGGCGAAGCGGCGTGAAAGGCAAAGGACGGAGACAATGACCATCAATCTGCAGAAGCCGGACATCACCGAGCTTAAGCCGCGCATCACCGTGTTCGGTGTCGGCGGCGGCGGCGGCAATGCCGTCAACAACATGATCACCGCCGGTTTGCGCGGTGTCGAGTTCGTGGTGGCCAACACCGACGCGCAGGCGCTGACCATGTCGAAGGCCGGCCGCCTGATCCAGCTCGGCGCGCACGTCACCGAAGGCCTTGGCGCAGGCTCGCAGCCGGAGGTCGGCCGTGCGGCGGCGGAAGAGTGCATCGATGAAATCCTCGATCACCTGACCAACACCCATATGTGCTTCGTCACCGCCGGCATGGGCGGCGGCACCGGTACGGGTGCTGCTCCGGTCGTTGCCCGCGCAGCGCGCGAAAAGGGCATCCTCACCGTCGGCGTCGTGACCAAGCCGTTCCACTTCGAAGGCCAGCGCCGCATGAAGACGGCCGATTTCGGCATCGAGGAATTGCAGAAATGCGTCGATACGCTGATCGTCATCCCCAACCAGAACCTGTTCCGGCTGGCCAATGACAAGACCACCTTCGCCGATGCCTTCGCCATGGCCGACCAGGTGCTCTATTCCGGTGTCGCCTGCATCACCGACCTGATGGTCAAGGAAGGCCTGATCAATCTCGACTTCGCCGACGTCCGTTCCGTCATGCGCGAGATGGGCAAGGCGATGATGGGCACCGGCGAGGCTTCCGGCGAGGGCCGCGCGATGGCCGCCGCCGAAGCGGCGATCGCCAACCCGCTGCTCGACGAGACCTCGATGAAGGGCGCCAAGGGCCTGCTGATCTCGATCACCGGCGGCCGCGACCTGACGCTGTTCGAAGTCGACGAAGCCGCGACCCGTATCCGCGAGGAAGTCGACCAGGACGCCAACATCATCCTGGGCGCCACTTTCGACGAGGAACTCGAAGGCGTCATCCGCGTCTCGGTTCGGTGGTTGCCACCGGCATCGACAAGTCGGCGGCTGAAATCGCCGCCGCACCGATCTCGATCCGCACGGCGCCTCCGAAGCCGGCCAGCCGCCCGGTGGCTCAGATCGCGGAGGTTCGTCCGGCGCCTGTCCAGCAGGCGGCATACGAGCCACGTGCCCTTGACCCGGTCGCGGAAGCCATCCATCTGGCCGAAGCCAATGCCGCAGCCATGGCGCAGGCGCGCCCGGCCCCGGTCGCCCACGCTGAAGATTTCCGCCCGCAGAGCAAGATCTTCCAGGCACCGCCCGCCCAGCCGATGCCGCAGCCCGTGGTCCAGCAGATGCAGCCGGCCCCGCAGCCGCGCGAGATGCTGCAGCGCGAGGCGCCACAGCCGGTTGCCATGGCGCCGCAGCGTATGCCGCGCGTCGAGGACTTTCCGCCGGTCGTCAAGGCCGAGGTGGATGCCAAGAGTCGCCCGGTCGACCACGAGAACAACAGCGGACCGATGGGCCTGCTGAAGCGCCTGACCAATGGCCTGACCCGCCGCGAGGAAGAACCCGCACGGCTGCAGCCGGCGCAGCCGCGCGAGCCCAAGCTGCGCCAGGCCGCGCCCGAAGTGCGCCGTCTCGCCAGCCAGGATGCGCAGCTCTATGCGCCGCGCCGCGGTCAGCTCGACGATCAGGGCCGCCTGACGCCGCAGGTGAGGACGACTCAGGAAGACGATCAGCTGGAGATTCCGGCGTTCCTGCGCCGCCAGGCCAACTGATTGGTAAACGGACTGTAACATTTGTTAACAGGCAAGCGAGGAATCGCTTGCCTGTTAATGTTTTAAATGATGTGATTTCAATGACTTACCAAGTCGCACTCGTTCCATTTTGCGGTTACACAGAGTAAGAAACCGTGATTTGGAGTCTCCCTGACGGGACATTATCTTCGCTGCCTACCATCATCGGTTTGCCGGGATTTCGGGGGAAGTCACCCTGCCAGCCGATTCACACAAGAGCCGCGCCCTCGGGCTGGAGAAGCGGACCTAGGCATTACGGGCTTATGGGGATTGTCTTGCACGACTATCAGACGACATTGAAGACGCGCGCGTCGCTTACCGGCACCGGCGTCCACAGCGGCAAGGAAGTGTCCATCAGCTTCGTGCCCGCGGATGCCGACACCGGCATCGTTTTCCAGCTTTTCAACGGTGCGGAGCAGGGCCGCGAGTTTCGTGCCCTGGTTTCGGAAGTCGGCGCTACCGACCTGTGCACCATGCTTGGTGATCCCGCCGGCGAGCATATCGCCACGGTCGAGCACATCATGGCGGCGCTGTTTGGGCTCGGCATCGATAATGTCGCTGTCGAGATCGATGGTTCCGAGGTTCCTATCTTCGATGGCAGCGCCATGGCGTTCGTCGAAGCCATCGATCAGGCGGGTATCGAGACGCTCTCGGTCAAGCGGCGCTATATCAGGGTCATCAAGCCGGTCCGCATCGAGAACGGCGCCTCGTGGGCGGAGTTTCGGCCCTATGACGGGACCCGTTTCGAGATCGAGATCGACTTCGAAAGCCCGGCGATCGGTCGTCAGCTGTTTGCCTCCGACCTCAATGCCGATATTTTCCGTCGTGACATCGCGCGCGCCCGCACCTTCGGCTTCATGAAGGATGTCGAGCGGCTGTGGGCCGCAGGCTACGCGCTCGGCTCCTCGCTGGAGAACTCGCTGGTCATCGGCGACGACAACCGGGTCATCAATATGGGCGGCCTGCGCTACCCCAACGAATTCGTGCGACATAAGACGCTGGACGCCATGGGCGACCTGGCGCTGGCCGGCGCCCGCTTTATCGGCTGCTTCCGCTCCTATCGCGGCGGCCACAGGATGAATGCCGCGGCCCTGCGCCGTCTGCTCTCGGACCGCACGGCGTTCGAGATAGTCGAGACGACGCGCCGTGAGCGTGGCCGCAGCGCCGAGATGAACGCCGTCAATGCGCCACTCTACGCACCCTGGATGATCTGATTTCCCAGGGTTTTTTCGGGTTCCATGGTGATAGCGAATGTTGCAGGAATGCACCACCCGCCAGTGAAATTGCATTGATGTCCAAGTGGCGTCCGGCCGCCACAAAAATGCGCGATTGGCCGGAGATAGCGTTGCCGGGCAAGGCGGTTATGGTTTATGGCTGCTGCCGTCGATTAATGCATGTCATTCAAAAGTGGGGACCAGTTTTGAAACAATGGCGTGCAACTGGCATTGAAATAGCGCCGAAAGGGCGAGATCCAATCATGTTCTTCAAGCGAGTTGGTCAATTGAAAGCACCGCAGAGGGCTGTTTTCCTGGCGCTTTCAGTAGTTGTTCCATCGCTCTTTCTGTCGGCCTGCATGTCGTCGGAGAAAGATATCGACCTGTCGACCTATGTCGAGCAGACCGAGCCGGCCGATGTTCTCTACAATCAGGGCCTTGCCAATCTCAATGCCGGGCGCCTGCAGGAGGCGAGCCGGAAGTTCGACGCCGTCGACCGTCAGCATCCCTATTCGGAATGGGCCCGCAAATCGATGGTGATGGGCGCTTTCGCCGACTATCGCCAGGGCAATTACGATGAGGCGATCGGCTCGGCCAAGCGCTATCTCACGCTTTACCCGTCGACCGATGACGCCGCCTATGCGCAGTACATCATCGGCTTGAGCTACTACCGTCAGATCAAGGACGTGACGCAGGACCAGAAGGAAGCGCGTCAGACCGTCCAGACGATGCAGGATCTGGTCACGCGCTGGCCAACATCGGAATATGTCGACGACGCCAAGGAAAAGATCCGCTTCGCCAACGACCAGTTGGCCGGCAAGGAAATGCAGATCGGCCGCTACTATCTTGAGCGGCGTGAATACATCGCTGCCGTGAAGCGCTTCCGCACCGTGGTCGAGAACTATTCCAACACCCGCCATGTCGAGGAGGCGCTCGCCCGCTTGACCGAAAGCTATTACGCGATGGGTCTGACCTCGGAGGCACAAACCGCCGCCGCCGTGCTCGGCACCAACTACCCCGACAGCCCATGGTACAAGGATTCCTACAAGCTCTTGCAGAGCAATGGGCTTGCACCGCGCGAGAATGCCGGGTCGTGGATATCCAAAGCCGGGAAGATGATCACCGGCGCCTGACGTATGAGCATCGACTGAAGCGCCACAGCGCTTTTCGGATTGATCCGGTGCTCAAACAAAAAGATAGTGCGGCGCTGCGACTGCAAATGGTCGCGTGCCGTTCTAGATTCGGGTTCTGATGCTTTCCAGACTGTCGATCCGCGATATCGTCCTGATCGAGAAGCTGGATATCGACTTCCAGCCGGGCCTTTCGGTGCTGACCGGCGAAACCGGTGCCGGCAAATCCATCCTGCTCGATGCCCTGTCGCTGGCGCTCGGAGCGCGCGGCGACGCGTCGCTGGTGCGCCATGGCGCGGCACAGGGCCAGGTCATCGCCGTCTTCGACGTGCCGCGCAATCATCCGGCCCGTACGCTGCTTGCCGACAATGCGATCGAGGATGATGGCGACATCATCCTGCGCCGCCTGCAGACGGCGGACGGCCGCACCCGTGTTTTCGTCAACGATCAACCTTCAAGCGTCACCCTGATGCGCGATGTCGGGCGCGCGCTGGTCGAGATCCACGGCCAGCATGACGAGCGCGCGCTGGTCGATCCCGGAGCACACCGCGAGGTGCTCGACGCTTTCGGGGGCCATCTCGGCGCCGTCCGCTCGACCGGCGAGGCATGGCGGCACTGGCGCGCCTGCGAGCAGGAGCTGTCGCGCCACCGCGCCAAGGTGGCGGCGGCCGCGCGCGAGGCCGACTATCTGCGCGCGGCGGTGGCGGAATTGACCAAGCTCGATCCGCAGCCGGGCGAGGAGACCGACCTTGCCGAATTGCGCGCGTCTATGATGCGGGCCGAAAAGATCGCTTCCGAAATCCATGACGCGCAGGATGTGCTGTCGGGCCCATCTTCGCCCCTGCCGCAACTGGCCAGCCTGTTGCGGCGGCTGCAGCGCAAGGTGACGGAGGCGCCCGGCCTGCTCGACGATGTCGTCAAATCGCTCGACGAGGCGATGCTGTCGCTCGACGCGGCGCAATCGGGCGTCGAGGCAGCATTGCGCGCCACCGAATATGATCCGCAGCGGCTGGAGAAAGCGGAGGAGCGGCTGTTTTCGCTGCGCGCCGCCTCGCGCAAGCACAGCGTCGCCGTCGACGATCTGGCGCAGCTGCGCGACACGATGTCGGCCGATCTCGCCGATCTCGATGCCGGCGAGGAGCGCCTGCATGGGCTGGAAAAGCAGGCCACCGCTGCGCGCGAGACCTACGACATTGCCGCCGCGCAGCTGTCCTCGCTGCGTCATGCGGCGGCGGTAGGCCTGACCAAGGCCGTGATGGCCGAACTGCCGGCCCTGAAGCTCGAACGCGCCGCCTTTATCGTGGAAATGAAGAGCGAGGCCGAGAGCCGTATGGAAGAGGGGATCGACCAGATCGAATTCTGGGTGCGCACCAATCCAGGCACGCGGCCCGGGCCGATGATGAAAGTGGCCTCCGGCGGCGAGCTTTCGCGCTTCCTTCTGGCGCTGAAGGTGGCGCTGGCCGACCGCGGTTCGGCGCCGACGCTGGTGTTCGATGAAATCGACACCGGTGTGGGCGGCGCTGTCGCCGACGCCATCGGCCAGCGGCTGGCGCGACTGTCGAAGCGCGTCCAGGTGCTGTCGGTGACGCACGCACCGCAGGTGGCGGCACGCGCGGCGACGCATTTCCTGATCTCCAAATCCGGCACCACCGACCGTGTCGCCACTGGCATCGCCGAGATGGACCGGCCGGCGCGGCAGGAAGAGATCGCTCGCATGCTGGCCGGCGCCACCATCACCGATGAAGCGCGCGCGGCCGCCGAACGGTTGCTGCGCGAGAACACCACAGCTGCATAAGAACGGCTGATGTCAGGGATCGAGTCAGGATATGGCTCCATCCTGCTGTTCAGGAATGATTTTCCTAAAATCCTGATCTATTGTGTAGCGCCACCGTTCGGGGAAGAAAGCATGTCCGAAAAACCCGTTGATGCCCTGACCGAAAGCGAGGCCGAAGCCGAGCTGAAGCGGCTGGCGGAAGAGATCGCCGAGCACGACCGGCGCTACCATACCGAAGATGCGCCTGTTATCACCGATGCGGAGTATGATGCGCTGGCACGGCGCAACCTTGCCATCGAGGAGCGCTTTCCGGCGCTGGTGCGCGAGGATTCGCCATCGCTCAGGGTCGGAGCCGCTCCGGCGGAAGGCTTTACCAAGGTGCGCCATGCCGTGCCGATGCTCAGCCTTGCCAAGGCCTATACCGACGATGACGTCACGGATTTCATCGAACGCGGGCGGCGGTTCTTCGATCGCGACAAGGAGCTCGACATCGCCTTCACAGCCGAACCGAAGATCGACGGGCTGTCGGCTTCGCTGCGTTACGAAAACGGTGTGTTCGTGCAGGGCGCGACGCGTGGCAACGGCGCCGTTGGCGAAGACATCACCGCCAATTTGAAGACCATCGCCGACATCCCTGCGAAGCTGAAAGGCTCGGGCTGGCCCGAAACCATCGAGATCCGCGGCGAGGTCTACATGACCTATGCGGAATTCGAGGCGCTGAAGCAGCGATCGGCTGCGGCCGGCGGCCAGGACTACGTCAATCCGCGCAATACGGCGGCCGGATCGCTGCGCCAGAAGGATCCGTCCGTCACCGCCAGCCGCAACCTCAAATTCTTCGCCTATGCCTGGGGTTACACGACGGCTGATCCCGCTCCGACCCAATATGATTCGGTGCAGAAATTCGCCGAGTGGGGGTTCAAGATCAGTCCGCTGATGGTGCGGGCGAAATCGGCCGAGGAGCTGATCGCGCATTATCATCGGATCGAGGAGCAGCGCTCGGCGCTCGGCTACGATATCGACGGCGTCGTCTACAAGGTCGACCAGCTGGAGTTGCAGCGCCGCTGGGGTTTCGTCACCGGCGAACCGCGCTGGGCGGTCGCGCATAAATTTCCGGCCGAACAGGCGATGACGACCGTGCAGAAGATCGACATCCAGGTCGGCCGTACCGGTACGCTGGCGCCGGTTGCGCGGCTGGCGCCGGTCACTGTCGGCGGCGTCGTGGTCGAGAACGTCACGCTGCACAATGAGGACTACATCAAGGGCCTGGACTCGACCGGCGAGCCGATCCGAGATGGCATCGACGTGCGCATCGGCGATACGGTCGTGATCCAGCGGGCAGGCGATGTCATTCCGCAGATCGTCAGCGTCGTCATCGACAAGCGGCCTGGCGATGCGGTGCCTTACGAGTTCCCTCACACTTGTCCGATCTGCGGCTCGCCGGCGACGCGCGAGATCAACGAAAAGACCGGCAAGGAAGATTCCCGCCGGCGCTGCACCGGCGAACTGATCTGCCCGGCGCAGGCGGTGGAGGGATTGCGCCACTTCGTGTCACGCGGCGCCCTGGACATCGAAGGCCTCGGCGCGGAGAACATAGACACCTTCTTCAATGCGGGATTGATCAAGACCGCCGCCGATATCTTCACGCTCAGGGATCGCCGTCCGGCCGTCACCAGGGCGCTGGCCGAGCGCCGTGAGGAGCAGGCAAGGCAGCGCGAGGCCGCATCGGGCAAGACGCGCAAGAATGTGCGCAGCGTCGAGGATCGCAACTATGAGGGCCTCGACAAGCTGTTCGCCGCCATCGACTCGCGCCGCGAGCCGGAGCTCGACCGTTTCATCTTCGCGCTCGGCATCCGCCATATCGGCGAAACGACGGCCGCCGTGCTTGCCCGCACCTTCTCGACAATCGAGGAGCTGATCCGCGTCGGCAAGGAGACAGCGGCAGCGGAGGATCCACACACGGTTTTCCCCTCGGTCAACGGCATCGGCGATACCGTGATCGACGCTTTGCGCGACTTCTTCGGCAATGAGCGCAATGACGACGTGCTTGACGCGTTGCTCCGCCAAGTCAAGCCGAAGCCCTATATCGTCAACGTGTCGGCCGACAGCGAGGTTGCCGGCAAGACGGTCGTGTTCACGGGCTCGCTGGAGAAGATGACACGCTCCGAAGCCAAGGCGATGGCGGAGCGCCTCGGCGCCAAGGTCGCGGGCTCGGTTTCGGCAAAGACGGATCTGGTGGTCGCCGGGCCGGGTGCCGGCTCCAAGCTCAAGCTCGCCAGCGAACTCGGCATCGAGGTGATCGACGAGGATGCCTGGCTGGTACGGATCGGCAAGGCGTGATGGAAGGCGCATTCAAGGGTTTCGGCCCGAAAGCCATTCCGTTCCTGAAGGCGCTGGATTTCCACCAGAGCCGAGAGTGGTTTTTGGAGAACCGTGACCTGTTCGAAAAGGAGCTGCGTGATCCGCTCAGTGATCTGGTCGACACGCTGACCGAACGCTTCCAAGAGGCCGGGCTCGGCCTGCGCGGTGATCGCAAGAAGTCGCTGTTCCGCATCAATCGCGACGTGCGCTTCGCCAAAGACAAGCGGCCCTACAACAGGCATTTGTCGGCCATCCTGTCGCCCGACGGCACCAAGATGGAGCAGGGTGTGTTCTACGTGCATATCGGGCTTGAGCGCTGTTTTGCCGACATTGCCTGGTGGCAGCCGGAACCGGCGCTGCTGCTGGCGATGCGCAAAGCCATCGCGACCAAGCCGGACAATTTTCGTGGCCTGGTGGCGGCGTTGAAGAAGAACCGGCTTGAACTCGAGACCGAAGGCCGTATGAAGCGTACGCCACGCGGCTTCGAGGAAATCAGCGATCCCGATCTGGTCGCCGCCATCGGCCACCGGCATTTCTATGTCCAGCATGTCATCGATCCGGCCGGAATCCATACGGCTGATCTGGTCGACGAACTCGTCGATTTCACCTTGCGCGCCAAGCCGCTGCTCGACTGGGGCAGGGCGATCGAGGGCAAGGGTTTCGCTTGACTAGTCTCCGGCTCCGGTAACCCGACGATCATTTCCGCTGATCGTTTGGCTCAAGCGAATTCGTGTGACAAGGCAGGCAGCGCTTCCTACATCAGGCCCTGATCAAGGAGAGGCCATGTCGGCGCAAGCAATTTCCGAGAGCGGCGATAAAAGCGATTTCTGGCAGGGCGTGCGGCTGTCGATGCCTGTCGTGGTGGCGTCGGCGCCGTTTGCGGTGCTGTTCGGTGCGCTCGCCGTCGACAATGGTTTCTCGGTCCTGGAAGCCTTCCTGATGAGCGCGCTGGTCTATGGCGGCGCCAGCCAGATGGTCGGCATCCAGCTGTTCGGCCAGCATGTGGCGCCGTGGCTGATCGTGCTGTCGATCTTCGCCGTCAATTTCCGCCACGTGCTCTATTCCGCCGGCATCGGCCGGCGCATCGCGCACTGGCCTGTCATCCAGCAGGCACTTGGTTATTTCATCCTCACCGATCCGCAATTCGCGGTAGCTGAAGCGCGGGCGCAATCAGGCCAGACGGTCGGCTTTGCCTGGTATCTGGGGCTTGGCTTGCCGGTCTATCTGTTCTGGATCGTCGAAAGCGCGCTGGGCGCACTGTTCGGCAAGCTGATCCCCGACACGCATGCGCTCGGCATCGATTTCCTGCTGCCGATCTATTTCCTCGGTCTCGTGCTGGGCTTCCGCAAGCGGCCGCTGTGGCTGCCGGTGGTCATCGCCAGCGCCGCCGCCTCGATCATCGCCTACAAGACGGTCGGCTCGCCCTGGCATGTCTCGATCGGCGCTGTTGCCGGTGTGCTGCTGGCGGTCATTCTGCCTCCCCATCACAGCGGCGTAAAGGCACAGCCATGAGCACGACCTTCTGGATCATCATCGCCGGTGCGATCGCGACCTATCTGACGCGCATCGGCGGCCATCTGGTCATCTCCCGCTTCGAAACAATCCATCCGCGCGTCGAGGCCGGTCTCAACGCCGTGCCGGCGGCGGTGCTGACGACGCTGGTGGCGCCGGAACTGTTGAATGCCGGACCGGCGGAGTGGGCGGCTCTGGTGGTTACGGCTGTGGTTTCGTTGCGCGGTGGGTTGATGGCGATGTTTCTGGCGGGCGCGGCCGTTCTGATTTTGGCGCGGCAGTTCGTCGGATAAGGCTCTGCCGCAGCAATTACCTCGAACGGAGGCGCTGCCCCTCATTGCCCTGCCGGGCATTTCTCCCCGTGAACGGGGAGAAAGAAAGCTCACCTCAAATCTTCGCGTCGTGCGGCAATGGCGCCGTGGCCTTTTCCAGCCAGGCCAGCGTTTCGCCGTCGAGCATCGGGCCGATCTCGGCCAGCACGCGCGCATGGTACGAGTCCAGCCAGTGCAACTCGTCGCGCGTCAGGAGGTCCGACTGCACCAGCCTGGTATCGATCGGCGCCAGCGTCAGCGTCTCGAAGCCGTGCATGGCGATGTCTCCGCCCTCGATCTCTTGCGCCGGCGTCACCAGGATCAGGTTCTCGATGCGGATGCCGTAGGCGCCTTCCTTGTAGTAGCCCGGCTCGTTGGACAGCATCATGCCTTCGAGCAGCTTTTCGGTGCCGGTGCGGGCGATGCGCTGCGGCCCTTCATGCACGGCCAGATACGAGCCGACGCCATGGCCGGTGCCGTGGGCGAAGTCGCAACCGTGCTTCCACAGCGCCATGCGCGCGACGGCATCGATCTCGGAGCCGCGCGTGCCGGCGGGAAAGCGCAAGGTGGAAATGCCGATCATGCCTTTCAGCACCAGGGTGAAGCGTTCGCGCATCTCCTGCGTCGGCTGGCCGATCGGCACGGTGCGCGTGATGTCGGTGGTGCCGTCCTGATACTGCGCACCGGAGTCGAGCAGGAAAAGCTCGCCGGCCTGCAGCTTGCGGCTGGTGGCGCGCGACACGCGGTAATGCATGATGGCACCGTTCGGACCGGCGCCCGAAATGGTGTCGAAGGAGACATCGCGCAGCGGCATCTGCGTTTCCTCGCCGGTCTGCCGCCGCGTCTCCTCCAGCCGGGTGACCACCGATATTTCATCGAGCGATCCGGGTTTTTGCCGCTCCAGCCAGCACAGAAGCTTCGCCACGGCCGCACCGTCACGCCGATGCGCGGCGCGCGAGCCGTTGATCTCGGCCTGGTTCTTGGTGGCGCGCGGGATGCGGGCGGGGTCGGCTGCCGCAATCACCGTGCCGCCATTGGCCTCGACCAGCATGCGCAGCCGGTCGGCCGCCAGCACCGGGTCGAGCGCGATTTTCGCGCCACTCTTGGCAAGGGCGACGATCGCGGCTTGGAATTCGCCGGGCCCATGCGGCTCGGCGAGCTGGGTGAGATAGGCCGCGACCTGGCGCGAGAATTTGCGCTTATCCATGAAAAGCTGGTGCGACCCATCGGCGGCAAGAATGGCGAAGCCGAGCGCCAGCGGCGTGTGCGGCACGTCGCCGCCGCGGATGTTGAAGGCCCAGGCGATGGAGGAGGGGTCGGTCAGCACCGCATGGGTGGCGCCGTCCCTTGCGATCGCCGCCGCCAACCGCGCGAGCTTGTCCTTGGCGAGCTCGCCGGCAAAGCCGATCGGGTGAAGTTCGACCGGGGCCACCGGCGCGTCGGGCTGATCCTTCCAGATGATGTCAATCGGGTTCTTGTCGAGCGGCACCAGCACGGCGCCTGATTTGTCGGCCGAGGCCTGCAGCGCCTTGACCTCGCTGATCGTGTGCAGCCATGGATCGAAGCCGAGCCGTGCGCCCTTGCCAAGATTGTCTTTCAGCCAGACAGCCGGCGGATTGTCGACCAGGCTTTCGATCGAAAAGACGTCCAGGTCGACCTCGCTGCGCACCTGCAGCGTGTAGCGCCCGTCGACAAAGACGAAGGCGCGGTCGCGCAGGACGATGGCGGCGCCGGCCGAGCCGCTGAAGCCGGTCAGCCATTTCAGCCGCGCCGAGCGGTCGGCGACATACTCGCCCTGATGCTCGTCGGCACGCGGCACGATGAAGCCGTCCAGCCCGTTGGCTTCAAGCCATTGGCGCAGGAGCGCCACGCGCGGTTTGCCGACGGCCGGGTCGCCGGCGGAATCGAAGGTCTGGAACATTGTGGGCCTCCTGATATCGGCGGGACCGTAGCCTATGGACTGGGAAATCGGAATCGATTTCCGGCTGCGCGCAACCTGCTACAGCATCGCTGGACTGACAACCGGGGGAACTTGGTCCAAGCTCGGTCGGTCCCGGGCTCAATGCTTGAGGTGGATCGTCACCCAGCCCTCGCGGTGCAAGGTTCTGACGTGGCGAAAATTCTGGCCGACATAGGCCGAGATGACCGCGTCGCGCTGGCGGTCGAGGATGCCTGACAGCACGATCGAGCCGCCGAGCGCGATGTGGCCAGCCATTTGCGGCGCCAGCCGCATCAGCGGCCGTGCCAATATGTTGGCGACGATGAGATCGAAGGGCGCGCGCTTGCCGAAGACCGGGTGGTGAAAGCCCGGCGCGGTCACCGTTTCCACCAGTGCCTTGACGTGGTTGAGCCGCGCATTGGCGGCAGCCACCCGCACCGCCACCGGATCGATGTCGGTGGCCAGCACAGGAATATGCGCCAGCTTGGCGACGGCGATCGCCAGCACCGCGCTGCCGGTGCCGAGGTCGAGCGCATTGCGCGGATGCTCGCGCCGGACCACTCTTTCAAGCATTTCCAGGCAGCCGGCGGTCGTGCCGTGGTGGCCGGTGCCGAAGGCGAGGCCGGCCTCGATCTCGATGGCGATCTCGCCGCTGTGGCGCTTGCGGCGGTCATGCGCGCCGTGGACGAAGAAACGTCCGGCACGCACCGGCTTCAGCTCTTCCAGTGAATGCGCCACCCAGTCGATGTCGGGCAGGGCCTCGCGCTCGATCGGCTTCGACAGGGAAAGGCCGGCAAGGATGTCGTTCAAGCGGTTCTCGACCGCATCGACGTCGCCATCGGCATAGAGCGACACTTCGTGGATGTCCTTGTCCTCGTCGACCTCCAGGACGGCGATCGGCAGCCCTTCTTCCTCGAAGGCTGCCTCAAGCGCCGCGAAAATGCTGACGGACTCGATCTTTCCGGTGGTGAAGTAAAGGCGCGTCTGGGTCATGAAATGGTAATCAGCCTTTCGCCGCCAGCCGCTTCAGCTTGGCGATGGCCGTATCGGCGCTTTCGCCGTAGGCGATGGTGCCGGCAAAGTCGCCATTGGCGTTGAGCAGCAGCACCGAGGCGGTGTGGTCCATCGTGTAGTCGCCGTCGCCGGTGTCGACCTTCTTCCAGTAGATGCCGAACGACTTGGCCATGGCATGGACCTTGTCGGGAGCGCCCGTGATGCCGACGATGCGGTCGGAGAAATTGCTGACATAGGCGTTCATCACTTCCGGCGTGTCGCGCTCGGGGTCGACCGAGACGAAATAGGCGTGCAGGTTCTTGCCGTCGTCGCCGAGCGTCTTTAGCCAGCCGGCCAGTTCGAACAGCGTGGTCGGGCAGACCTCGGGGCAATGGGTGAAGCCGAAGAAGACGACGCTGGGCTGACCCCTGAAGGCAGCCTCGGTGATCGGCGCGCCTTTCTGGTCGACCAGGGTGAAGGCAGCGCCGAAGGGCTCGCCGCCATAATGGCCGCGATACCAGTCGAAAGTCAGCCAGCCGATACCGGCGGCCATCAGGACGAGAATGCCGACCAGGATAGAACGCATCATCAGAAAAGTCCGTCTGCAGAAATCGCCGCGCCGGCTCAATGCCGCGCCTGTGCGACAGTCTTAGCGGTTCGGCCTCGCACAGGCAAAGTGCCGCGTTGCCGCAACCGCAGTGGTGTCGACCTATCTGCTTGCAAAGCCGGGCTGCTCGCCCCACCTGTGACCGGCAACTCGAACCGCGGGAGGCTCCCTTGCCACGACTGATTGGGCACGGACTGATTGGGCGAAAACTGATCGGCGGCGCGTTGGCCGCGTGTGTTGTCGTTGGCGCCGGTGCCGCGGTCGCCGAGGAAGTCGGCAAGGTCGGAGTCGACTGGCTCGGCAACGACATCATCGTCGAAGCGATCAAGGATCCGAAAGTGGAAGGCGTGACCTGCCACGTCTCCTATTTCGACCGCGGCATCATCGATCGCCTGCACAAGGGCAACTGGTTCGAGGATCCGTCCGATTCCTCCATCTCCTGCCGCCAGACCGGCCCGATCACGATCGGCGACATCGACATGAGCGAGGGCGGCGAGGAGGTGTTCAAGCAAGGCATCAGCCTGATCTGGAAGAAGCAGGTGGTGAACCGCATCTACGACAAGCCCAATGAGACGCTGATCTATCTCTCGCATTCGCGCCAGGTGCAGAACGGCTCGGCCAAAATGTCGGTCACCACCGTGCCGCTCTACGGCCAGAACGTGGTGTGGAGCAAAGGCAAGCCGCAATAGGCTGCTTAGTTCCTTCGGGAGCCGGCGTTGCGGGACCATTCGCTCGGCGAATCCTTGCTGGGAGACGATCTGAGGGACGATTGGTCCCGCTTGCGGGACCAATCGCCTAGGCGTAAAGCCGCCGGCATGGAGCGTTCCGAAAACCTCGTCCCGAAAGACCCCGAGCCGCGTATCCATCCGACCGCGGAATTGAAGGCGTGCAAGCTCGGCCGCTATGCCTCGATCGGCGAGCGGGTGGTGCTGCGCGAGGTGAATGTCGGCGACTTCTCTTATTTTGAACGCCACTGTGAAGCGATCTACACGACGATCGGGAAATTCTGCTCGATCGCCGCCAACAGCCGTATCAATGCGCTGGAGCATCCCATAGAGCGGCTGACCCAGCACAAGCTCAGCTACCGGCCGAACGAGTATTTTCGTTGGCTGGGCGTCGATGCCGCCTTCCGCGAGCGGCGGCAGGCAAAAGCCGTGACCATCGGCCATGATGTCTGGATCGGCCACGGCGCGGTGATCATGCCTGGGGTCGCCATCGGCAACGGTGCCGTCATCGGCGCCAACGCCGTGGTGACGCGTGACGTGCCGTCCTATGCGATCGTCGCCGGCGTGCCGGCGAAGGCTCTCCGGCCACGCTTCACTCCGGATATCGCGGCGCGGATCGAAGCTCTCGCCTGGTGGGACTGGCCGGTCGAAAAGCTGGCCAGAGCGGTTCCCGACATGCAGGCCATGCCGATCGAAACGTTCCTCGATCGCTGGGAAAACGACGCCGTCTGACCAGTTCAAGTGCGTAGCGTTGAGACGGAGTCGGGCGACGCGCTTCAAGGCCCGCCGGACTGAAACCCCTTCCGCCATGCGGGGGTGGCGCAGCGGAAGGGGTGGAGTTAAACCGCTGTGAAGCGGAAGGAACAGGCACTCTCGCCTGCAGGGTCATTGTGACATTGGACCCATAAGGTGTGTTTTCCAGGCTATTCTCCCTATGCGTGTAGGCAATTGTACCTGGAGGTATTTGCTTGCATCGGGAACCTGAAACGGTCGCTGATTGTTCTCATCGCGCCGCAGCGTTGAGGATTTCGATAGATGGAAAAGCATTTCACCAAGGTCGCCAACTGGGTCGCCCGCATAGCCGGCCTGCCGCCGACATTCGCCCTCTGTTGCCTGATCGTCATCGTCTGGGCGGTGAGCGGTCCGTTCTTCGGCTTTTCGGACACCTGGCAGCTCGTCATCAACACGGGCACGACCATCATCACCTTCCTGATGGTCTTCCTGATCCAGAACACTCAGAACCGCGACGGCGCGGCGATCCAGGCCAAGCTCGACGAACTGATCCGGGTCGGCAAGGGCCACAACCACTTCATCGGCATCGAGCATCTGACCGAATCCGAAGTCGAGGAAATCCGCGCCAAATGCGAGCGTGCTGCAAAGCGGCATGACGAACAAATCGCCGACATGGCGGCGAAGAAGGTTGTGGCGAAAAAGCGCGGGTCGAAAAAGCAGGCGGCCTGAAGATCAGTTCTTCATGAACGCCGCGAAACTGTCCTTGTGGTCCGGGTGCCAGCGCGACAGGGCTGGGCGGTTCTCGATGATGTCGCCGATCGCCCAGGCCATGCGCTTTTCATCCAGCGGGCGGGCCGCCTCATTGTCCGGGCACAGGATGTAGAAATCGCCTCTGGTCAGGGATTCCAGCATGAAATCCACAACCTGTTCGCCGGTCCAGGCACCGGCCGGTTTTTCCGTCGCGCCCTCGGTCAGGCCGGTAAAGGTGAAGCCGGGGATCAGAAGATGGGCAGCGACATGGGCGCCGGGTTCGTTGCGCAACGCATGCGACAGACCCTCGGTGAAGGTTTTCACCCCAGCCTTGGAGACATTGTAGGCAAGATTGCCGGGCGGCGTGGTGATGCCTTGCTTGGAGCCGGTGTTGACGATCAGACCCGGGCTGGCCGAGGCCAGCATACGCGGCGCGAAGGCCTCGACGCCATGCACGACGCCCCAGAAATTGATGTCCAGCAGCCGTTTCCAGGCATCGCCGTTTTCCCATGGCTTTCCGGGATTGTCGCCGATACCGGCATTGTTCATCAGCAGCGACACGCCGCCGAAGGCGCCGAACGCCCTTTCGGCCAGGCGGTGTACCTCATCCGCCTTCGAAACGTCGGCGGCGACGGCAAGCACGGCATCGTCGCCGGCAATCGCGGAAACGGCGCGCGAGGCGTCGTCCAGCCGCGCGCCGCCAATGTCGGCCAGCACGATCTTCATGCCCATCAGTGCAAGCCGCTTGGCGGCCGCCAGACCGATGCCGCTGGCGGCGCCGGTGATAACGGCGGCATTGCCTGGGGCAAGCGCGGGCAGGGCGGTCTGGATCTCGGCGTCGGTGATCATGGGCGATGGGTTCCTTGTTCGATGGCGCCGAACTTAGCGCCGGAACCGGCCGGCGCAAGCCTCTGCCCGTCTTGTCGGGTTGACCAGTTCGGTCGAGGCTGCGCATGTTGCCCTTTGCCTCCGCAAAAGAGATTTTGCCCTGGGGACAAAACAAACTTTAGCCTCGGGGACAAACGGAGATTTCCTGATTGACGGACTGGGTTGCAATCCTGAAAGAACAGACCGCCATTGGCGACCAGATGGGCCGCGAGGTGCCGCAGATGCTGGCCAACCCCGATATCAGCGAAACGCAGGTGAAGACGCTCTTTTCCGCCCTGGAGAAACAAGCCGAGTTCGTCGAGAAGCTGCGTATGGCGCTGGAAAAGTTCGGCCATGATTTCTCGATCATCAAGGCCGCGGAACGGCTGGAGGAGCGCTATGCCGACCTTGCTGCATCGGTGGCGGAAAAACTGAAAGCGATGCGCCGTCGGTGAATGCCTCGACCCTGCCTTTGCCCATGGATCCACCTTTGCCCGCGGTGATTGTCGAAAGACAGTAAACGTCAGCGGGTGTTGAAGAGCAATAGGCGGCAACCGGGAAATTCCTCAACCATGTCCAAGAAAAATCCGGCATCAGTCCCGCTGGCCAGAACAGTTACGCCGCCCACCTGTTGACTTTTCTTGGCTTGGCCGCTCCCCCTTGCAGGGCAGTCTTGGCCGAAGCAGATGAACGGCCGGATTCGAATGGAGGGACTGATGAGATTTCGTTTTCTGCTTGTGTTCGCGACCATAATGGCCGCGGTCTTCGGGACGTCCGCCGTAGCCTTCGCTTACAGCGCCCACACCACGACCAATCTCAATGTCCGTAGCGGGCCGGGAGCGGGATATGCCAGGGTCGGAACGCTGCCCGGCGGCTTCAGGGTCAATGTCACCGGCTGCCAGCCGGGCTGGTGCAGAATCCATGGCGGCGGCGTGAGCGGCTGGGCCAGCTCCGGTTATCTCGAACGCTCCCAAATCGTTCGCCCTCCAATCATCATCGTGCGTCCGCCGCATCGGCCGCCACACTGGCACAAGCCGCACCGTCCTCCGCACCATCGGCCGCACAGGCCACGTCCCGGCAAGTGCAAGATCGCGCCCGGCTTCTCCTGCAAATAGGTTCATTTGCGCCGGGTCTGGCGTGACGGGCAGGGCGGCAATCAATTGCGGCCCTGCCGCCATGTCCATGGCCTGACGGGTACTTCAGCCGTTCGGTGTTTCAGGCGAAAGATGCGCGCGTCCGCGTGGCACCCCAAGACCGGTGTCCGGCGGCTCGCCGGCTGCCGGTCTGTTCTCGATCATGTGCGTGGTGCGCCAGCGGCCGAAAC
This sequence comes from Mesorhizobium sp. M7A.F.Ca.MR.245.00.0.0, assembly GCF_003997415.1. Classification (NCBI taxonomy): domain Bacteria; kingdom Pseudomonadati; phylum Pseudomonadota; class Alphaproteobacteria; order Hyphomicrobiales; family Phyllobacteriaceae; genus Mesorhizobium; species Mesorhizobium sp. M7A.F.Ca.MR.245.00.0.0. The sequence goes on from NZ_RZTE01000017.1 coordinate 28,855, forward strand.
GGTAGTAGGCCGCCGCCAGTACAAGCGAGCTGATCGAACCCACCGGGAAACTCCACCACAGCGCTTCCTCGCCGATCACGCCACGCATGAAATAGGCGAAGCCGGTGCGCACGACCAGCACCGAAATGACCAGGATGATCAGCGGCGGCATCACGGCACCCGTGGCTCGTACGGTGGCAAACAGCACGATGGTTATGCCGAACAGAATGAACGACCACGAGGCGACATTGTTGATGTGGACGGCGATGTCGATCGCCGCGCTGTCGCTGCTCAGGAACAGGCTCAGCACCGAACGGTCGAAAACCGACAGAACTGCAACCAGTGCGCCGGTCAGGACCAGGTTGAAGCCGACACCGGAGGCGGCGATGCGGCCGATCCGGTCCCGGCGCCCGGCGCCGACATTTTGCGCCGCCATCGAGGACACCGCGGCGCCGATGGCGAGCGCCGGCATCTGGATATAGGTCCACAGCTGGGCAGCGATGCCGTAGGCGGCGGCGACCTGTGAGCCGTAGGAATTGACGATGCCCATCACCGTCAGTGCCGCCGCCGAAATGACGATCATCTGCAAACCCATCGGCACGCCCTTGACGACGACGATGCGAAGCAAGGTGGGATCGGGCCGCAGCAGGGCGAGGTTGGCGCCGGCCAGCCGCAGCGGATGCTTGCGCACATAGAGCACGATCAGGATGGCGATCACGCTTACCGTCTGGCCGATCAGCGTGGACGTGGCGGAGCCCGCGATGCCGAGTTCGGGAAACGGTCCGATGCCGCGGATGAGCAATGGGTTGAGCACGATGTCGAGGACGACGGCCAGAGCCATGAAGAAGAAGGGCGTGCGTGAATCGCCGGCACCGCGCAAAACGGTCATGACGAAGGACAGAAGGTTCATCATCGGCACGGCGACGAAGATGATGCGCAGATAGGAGCGCGCGAGCGGCAAGGCATCGGCCGGTGTGCCGAGCGTGTTGAGAATGGCGTCGACCCAGATCCAGCCGCAGACCGCGAGGATAACGGAAACAAGGAAGAAGAACGTCGCGCTGGTGCCGACGATGCGGCGCGCCTCGGGCAGGTCGCGGGCACCGACCGACTGGGCCACCAGGATGGTGGCCGCCATGCCGATGCCGAACACGGTGCCGAGGATCAGGAACAGGACGAGGTTGGCGTTGGAGGTGGCGGTCAGCGCCGATTCGCCGAGGAAACGGCCGACCCAGACGGCGTTGATCGAACCGTTGAGCGACTGCAGCACGTTGGAGCCGAGCACCGGCAGGGCGAACAGCAAGAGCGTGCGCGGGATCGGGCCGCTGGTCAGGTCGCCGGTGCGCCGGCGCGGGGGATTTTTTTCGTCCATGGCGGGCAGCTCGGCGAAGGTTTGTTTCAAGTCGCGTCCGCGATGATTGCCGATACAACCGAACACAGGTTGTGCCTTGATCTAATCATGTTCTCAAAGCTTCCGGAATGGGATATTGATCCTCGATGCGTGGGGCCGCATTCCTATCAGATCTTGGATAAGCCGGGGGGGTCATGTCCGATATTCCGCTGTTTTCTGTGCACCTGAACCGGCGCGCATTTCTCGGTGCATCCGCTTTGGGCGCCCTGGCTGTTTCGGCGTGTACAACAACAGACGTGGCGCCGCCGCCGCCGGATGCAGCACCGCCGAGCGATCCGGCTTTCGGCGATGCCGCAAGCATGTATGCGGCGCGTGTCGACGAGGGCTATCAACTGCCGGCAATCCCGGTTGCCAAGGTCGATCCGAAATTCGTGCGCCAGATCGTGGCTGATCCGACCGGGGAGAAACCCGGCACGATCGTCGTCGATACGTCTGAGCACTTCCTTTATCTGGTGCGCGACGGCGGCACAGCTATTCGCTATGGCGTCAGCCTTGGCAAAGCCGGTTTCGGATGGACCGGCAGCGCCGTGGTCCAGGCGAGGAAGAAGTGGCCGGTCTGGACGCCGCCGCCGGAGATGATCCAGCGCCGGCCGGAACTGGCGAAATACAAGGACGGCATGCCGCCCGGCCCGCAGAGCCCGTTGGGCGCCCGCGCGCTGTATCTGTTCCGCGACGGCAAGGACACGATGTACCGGCTGCACGGCACGCCGGAGTGGGATTCCATCGGTAAGAACGCTTCGTCGGGCTGCGTGCGCTTCATGAACCAGGACATCATCGACCTCTACAGCCGCGTCAACGGCCCCGCTCAGGTCTTCGTGCGTCCCAACCTGTTGGCCGCCGGCAAGATCATGGCCGTGTCGAGCAGAACCGCCGAACCGATAGATGCGGGCGTCCCGAAGGGCGCGGAGTTCTTGAAGTAAGCCTTCTCAATCAATCTGCCTGGAAAAACACCAGCAATAGTGCTCCGGGCGGACGCGCCAAGCGCGCCCGTCCGTGCAGTGGTCGTTACTTCTTGGCCAGTCCCGGCAGCGTGACCTGATAGACCAGGAACATGGTGTCGACATTGGCGCCGTCTTCGGCCTTGTAGGGCGCGCCGACCTGAAAACCGTCCTGGGCGAGGAAGTCGTTGTCGTTGGCGACGAACAGGAAGTAGTCGTCGGGCAGCTTCGCATCGAGCACGCTGACCACCGACATCGCCTCCCACTTCTCCGACAGGTTATCCTGGTCATTGGGCGCGCCATTGTGCAGGCCGAAGCGGCCGAGCTCGGCACTGTCGTTGATGTCGATGAATGGCGTCAGCTTGGCCGGTGTCACCGATGGGTCGACGACGCCTTTGGGGGCGACCGGCCTGTCAGCGCTGTCGAAGGCGCCGCCGGCGATGTCGGTCGCGGTGGATAGGTCGACGACGTTGACCTGCCGATAGAGCGAGGCGTCGCCCTTCAGGCCCTGGCCGTTGCCGCTGTCGCGCGCCAGCATCAGGAAGCTCTTGTCGGAGAGCGCCACGATCTCGCTCTGCGCGGCGACCTTGGTCTTGCCCTTGGCATCCCTGAACACCGGCAGCGGCACGACATATTCGTGCGTCAATTTGAGGTGGGCGAGGTCGGACGCGTCATAGACCAGCGCCCTGGTGTTCTGGCGGGTCGAGCCGGAATCGCCGCCGTCCTGCCTGGCCGCCGACTGCAGCACGGCGATCAGGAACTTGCCGTCGGGCGTCATCGCCATGCCTTCGAGGCCTTGATTGTTCTGGCGGCCGGTGTCGGGATCCTTCGGATCGGGCTCGGCGGCACCGGGTCCCGGATTGTCCGAGGCGAAGTTCGGCGTGCCGTGGCGCATCGGCACCAGCGCGGCCGGTGGCTGGGTTGCCGACAGCAGATGCCCGTCGGCGGAAAACCGATAGATGTTCGGGCCGTATTCGTCGGAGATGAACATCGAACCATCGGGCAGCCGCACGATCGCCTCGTTGTCGAGCGCCAGCTTGCCATTGTCGGCTTGCGGCAGGATCGGCATGTCGCCGCTTGCCGCGCGCACGCCGTTGAGCGGATCGAGGCCTGTGGCATCAGCCCCCTTGTCGTCGGTGAGAAGCATGGTGTCGGCGAGCGTTGCCTTGACGCCGGTCTGCTGCTGGCCGGCAGCAGGTGCCGCACCTGGTGCCACCGGGGTAAACTCGATGGCGACGGTGTTGAGGCGCGGCCGGTAGTCGGTGGTGCCGACGACATTGTAGCCGCGATCCGGCAGCAGCCAGAGCGAACCTTTGTAGCCGGCGGCCTCATGCGTCCAGCCTGATGTGTCGATCGACATGCCCGAGCCCGAACCAAACGTCTCGCCGAACTTGTCGCGCTGAGCGGCCGGGATGCGGCCGACGCCGACCAGCCCTTTGTTGACAAAGCTCGTGCCGCCGACGGTCGCGGTGCTGTCGGCGAGCGCCGGCGTCAAGGCGGTGAACAAGGCCAGCGCGACGCCGAGCGACGCGGTTCGATATAGGTGTTTCATGGATAATCCTCTTTGTGACGGATGTGCCGGAGCGGCCGCGGGACGAAAAACTGAAAGAGGTGCGACATCGATGATGCCGCGCAAGCCTCCCCGAAACGCGGTCTACGGCGCGAACATGATGCTTGCGTGACAGCGCGCAGTGCATGCCGGCGGTCGACGAAAAACGATGCGCGCGCACGGCACTAGACACTTATGTCCAGTGCATATATGCTCCAGCCTTCGGACTAAACGTGGAGGGGAAGCCTTGAAATCGCACTACCGCGCAGTCGTCATCGGGGGTGGCGTGGTCGGGGCCTCCGTCCTTTATCATCTGACCCGATTTGGCTGGAGCGATGTGGCGCTGATCGAGCGCGCCGAACTGACGGCCGGTTCGACCTGGCACGCGGCGGCAGGCTTCCATGCGCTCAACGCCGACCCCAACGTGGCGGCGCTACAGGACTACACCATCAATCTCTACCGCGAGATCGAGGCCGAATCCGGCTGGGATATCGGCCTGCACATGACGGGCGGCGTCAACATCGCCAGCGATCCCGCGCGCTGGGAGTGGCTGAAATCGGCCTGGGCGGTGTTCCAGTCGGTCGGCATCGAGACCGCGCGCCTGGTCACGCCCGACGAGATCAAGGCGATCTGCCCGATCGTCGACGTCACCGGCGTGCTAGGCGGCCTGCATGATTCCAACGAGGGGCACCTCGACCCGTACGGCACGACGCACGCCTATGCCGGCGCTGCAAAAAAGCGCGGCGCCGACATCATCCTGCGCAACCGGGTGGTCGAGTTGAAGTCGCGCGCCGACGGTCGCTGGGATGTCGTCACGGAGCAGGGCACCATCATCGCCGAGCATGTCGTCAATGCCGGCGGGCTGTGGGCTAAGCAGCTCGGCCGCATGGCCGGCGTCGATCTGCCGGTGACGCCGATGGAGCACCATTATTTCATCACTGAGGACATTCCCGAGATCGCGGCGCTGGACAGGGAAATCGGCATCGCCGTCGATCTCGACGGCTTTTCGTATCTCAGGCAGGAGCGCAAGGGCGTGTTGCTCGGCGTTTACGAGCAGAACCCGAAGCACTGGAACATGGATGGCGCGCCATGGGACTACGGCATCGAGCTGATCCCGGAAGACATCGACCGCATCAGCCCCGAACTCGCCAAGGCGCATGAGCGCTTTCCTTGCCTGGCGACGGCCGGCATCCGCAAATGGGTCAACGGCGCCTTCACCTTCACGCCGGACGGCAATCCGGTTGTCGGGCCGGTGCGCGGGCTGAGGAACTACTGGGTTGCCTGCGGCGTCATGGCCGGCTTCAGCCAGGGCGGCGGCGTCGGCAAGTCGCTGGCCGAGTGGATGATTTTCGGCGAACCGCAGGCCGACATCTTCGGCATGGACATCGCTCGCTACGGCGCCTTCGCCGCCAGCCGGGAATATCTCAGGCAGACGACGCGCCAGTTCTATTCGCGCCGCTTCGTGATGACCTTTCCCAATGAACGACTGCCCGCCGGCCGGCCGCTGAAACGTCCGGGTGCCTATGACGGCATGAGCGCGGCGGGATGCGAATGGACGGCTTCCTGGGGGCTGGAAATCCCGGCCTATTTCGCGCCGATGGAATTTGCCGAGAACACGACGCTGCGGCGCTCCAACGCCTTCGACATCGTCGGCGACGAGGCGCTGCAGGTGCGGCGCGCCGCCGGTCTCGTCGATATCTCGGCCTATTCGCGCTATGCGGTGGCGGGGCCAGGTGCGGAAGCCTGGCTCGACCGGCTGCTCGCCTGCAGACTGCCGAAGCCGGGGCGGGCCGGCCTGGCGCCGATGCTCGGTCATGACGGACGGCTGAAGGGCGACCTCACCGTCTTCAACTGGGGCGGCGGCAGCTATTGGCTGATGGGCTCCTACTATCTCCGGGAATTCCACATGCGCTGGTTCGAGAGCCATGCGGCTGAAGGCGTCACCGTAGACGACCTCTCCGACACGATGAGCGGCTTCCTGCTGACGGGGCCGAATGCGCGCAAAATACTGGAGCGAACGACGCATCAGGATGTGTCCGGCGCAGCGCTGCCGTTCATGGCCTGCGGCACATTCGACATCGGCATGGTGCAGGCCCGTGTAGCGCGGCTGTCTATATCAGGCGAGCTTGGCTTCGAAATCAGTTGCCCCGTGACCATGCATGCCACTCTGCGCGAAACGCTGCTGGCGGCGGGCGAGGATCTCGGCCTTGCCGAAATCGGCTATTACGCGCTCAATGCACTGCGGCTGGAGAAGAGCTTTGGCATCTGGTCGCGCGAATTCACGCAAGGCTACACGCCGGGCCAGACCGGTCTCGACCGCTTCATCGCTTTCGGCAAGAGCGGCTTCATCGGCCGCGAAGCAGCGTCGAAACAGCGGGAGGCCGGCAGCGGCCAATGCCTGGTGACGCTTGAAGTCGACGCGCTCGACGCCGATGCCAGCGGTTTTGAGCCTGTCTGGCATCGGGGCCGACGCGTCGGCTTCGTCACCTCGGGCGGCTATGGCTATACGGTCGGCAAGAGTCTGGCGCTGGCTCTCGTCGACCGCGATTTTGCGGGCGAGGGTACCGCGCTCTCCGTGCATGTCGTGGGTGAGGAGCGGCCGGCGCATGTCGTCGCGGCCTCGCCCTATGATCCCCTGGGCAAGGCAATGCGGCAATGAGGAGGATTTCCGATGGTCGATGACGCGGCACGGGACGGCAGGCGCGAGCGCCGGCGTGGACGCACGGGCGAGGCCGGCAGCGAAAGCAGCCGCCGTCCCAATTACCATTCGCTGAAGAACCCGTTCCTGCCACAGCCGATCTTTTCTGATGATCAGGTGGCCGCGATTCACGAAACGGCGCTGCGGGTGCTGGAAGAGCTCGGCATCAAGGTGCTGCTGCCGCAGGCGCGTGAGCACTTCGCCAGCGCCGGCGCGCTGGTCGATCCGGACACCGACATGGTGCGCATCGGCCGCGACATGGTGACGGCGGCACTCGCCTCGGCGCCGAGATCGATCCACGCTCACGCCGGTTCGCGCGCCCGCGATCTGACGCTGGAGCTCGGCTCGATGACCTTCCTCGCCGGATGCGGGGCGCCGAACGTCACCGATCTCGAGCGCGGCCGGCGGCCGGGAACACTGGCGGATTTCGAGGACCTCATGCGGCTGGTGCAGCATTTCGACGTGCTGCATATGCTGGGGCCCTGCATCGAACCGCAGGATGTCGACAACCGCTTTCGGCACTATGCCGTCAACCGCGCGCAGCTGACGCTGTCGGACAAGCTCCCGTTCGTCTTCGCGCGCGGCACCCCGCAAGTCGAGGACGGGTTCGAGATGATTCGTCTGGCGCGCGGCCTGTCGCAGGACGAGTTTCTGGCAAATGCATATTGCTACACCGTCATCAACACCAACTCGCCGCGCCAGCTCGACATCCCGATGGCGCAAGGCATCATCGATTTCGCCCGCGCGGGCCAAATCTCCGTCATCACGCCGTTCTGCCTGGCTGGCGCGATGGCGCCGATCACGGTCGCCGGCGCGCTGACGCTGCAGCATGCCGAGGCGCTCGCCGGGCTGACGCTGGCGCAGATCGTGCGGCCCGGCGCACCGGTCGTCTACGGCTCGTTCTCCTCCAATGTCGACATGAAATCCGGCGCGCCGGCCTTCGGTACGCCCGAGCACGTCAAGGCGACGCTGGGCGCCGGTCAGCTGGCGCGCTTCACCGGACTGCCGTGGCGATCGGGCGGCGGCAGTGCGGCCAACATCTCAGACGCGCAGGCCGCGCACGAGACGCAGTTCGCGCTGTGGGGCTCGGTGCTGGCCGGGGCGACGATGTGCATCCATGCCGCCGGCTGGCTGGAGGGCGGCCTCAGTGTCTCCTTCGAGAAACTGATCACCGACATCGAGGCGCTGCAGACGGTGGCTGAACTTTGTGCCGCGACGCCCGGCGACACCGATACGATCGGCTTCGAGGCGATCGCCGAGGTGCAGCCGGGCGGCCACTTCTTCTCGGCCGGTCACACCATGGCGCGCTACCGCACCGCCTTCTACGAACCGCTGGTGGCCGACTGGTCGAATTTCGGCAACTGGACGCAAAGCGGCTCGAAGACAGCGAGCGAGCGCGCCACCGGTGTCTGGAGGCGGGTGCTTGCCGATTTCGCGCCGCCGGCAACGGCTGCCGCCACATCAGGCGTGCTGGATGAGTTTATCGCGCGGCGCACGGCAGAGGGCGGAGCGGCGCCGGTGTCTTAAGGCCGGCTTTCGCTGATCGCCCTGGTTGTGGCGCGATCCGGAACCTGCAGCGCCTCCCGCGCATTCAAGGTTGCGGCCGGTTCACTGCGGCACCGGTGTGCTGTTTGAGGGGAGGACGACATCGGCGGCCCTGCTGCCACCATCAATCGCTGTCGCGCGCCACCAGTTCCAGCGGCCAGACTTCGCGGATGATCCGCGGCCCCTCCGGGCCGGCGAAGGCGGGAAGCGACGCCAACAGCATTTCAGCAAGCCGTTGTCCCATTGGCTCCAGCGCCGGGCGGAAGGCGGTCAGCGCCGGGGAAAAATAGCGGCAGAGCGGCGTGTCGACGATGACGGTTACCGCCATGTCCTGGCCCGGCCTGATGCCCATCTCGGCCAGCGACTTGCAGCCGCCCAGCGCCATTGCATCATTGTTGAAGATGATGGCGGTCGGCGGGGCCTTGGAGCGCATGACCTGGGGCGTCACCTTGTAGCCGCCGGCCTCGTTGATGAAGCCGGACGCGATCAGCTCCGGGTCGACCTCGATGCCGTGCCGCTTCAGGGCCTTGCGGTAGCCGGCGAGGAACAGATAGCCGAAATTGAGGTCGAGTGAGGGACGGATAGCGGCGATACGGCGGTGACCGCGCGCCACCAGGCGGTCGACGGCATCGGCTCCGGCCTTCTCGAAATCGAGGTCGAGGGAAGGATAGGACTTGGCTCCGGAGCGACTGCGGCCGAGCGTGGCGAAGGGAAAGCCGGCTTGCGTGAGATAGTCGATGCGCTCGTCCTCGCGCCGCGTCCAGGCCAGCAGCACCGCATCGGCGCGGCGCGTCTCGACGACGCGGCGCAGGCGCTCCTGCTGGTAGTCGCCCGGCGCCCCCATGACCACGGTCAGGTCGAGCCCGCTTTCGGCGAGCCTGGCCTGCAGCCCGATCAGAAACGGAATGAAGAACGGCTCGCCATATTGCTGGTCGCCGGGATGCGGCTGCAGCATGAAGGCGATCGAACGGGTGGCGCCTTGCCTCAGGCTGCGGCCGGACTGGTTCGGCGAATAGTTCAGCGTCCTGGCCGCCTCGAGCACGCGCTGGCGCGTGTCGGCATTGACGTCGGCGCGGCCGTTCAGCGCCCGCGACACCGTGCCGATCGATATGTTCAAGTGACGGGCAAGGTCGTGAATGCTGGACGCCAAGAGACTGTTCTCCCCCTTGCTTGGCTAGCACCGGTAGCCGCTCAGGCCAAGGCGGTAAGACGAATTTCGCCAAGGGCCGATTGACATTCTACGCCTTCGGGTGTGTTCTCGTAAACGTTTACGGAAAAACGTTTACGGTCCTGCCGTGGATGCCGTGACGATCGGTCTGGAGGGACCGAGCGGAGGAGGAGCGCTGGATGATCGATGTCGTCCTGGTCGGCTGCGGAGCGATGAGCAAGGCCTGGCTCGATGCCATCAGGCAGATCCACGGGCTCACCCTTATCGGCCTCGTGGATCTCGATGCCGACAGGGCACGGGCGAGGGCGCGCGAATACGACCTCACCAATGCCGTCGTCGGCAGCAATCTCGACGCCGTGCTCGACCAGACCAAACCGCAAGCGGTGTTCGACGTGGTGGTTCCAGCCGCCCGGCGCGAAGTCGCTATTTCCGCTTTTGCCCACAATTGCCATCTGCTGACGGAAAAGCCGCTCGCCGACAGTCCGGAAAATGCGCGCGCCATCGTCGAGGCCGCTCGCCGCGCCGGGCGCATTCACGCCGTCGTGCAGAACCGCCGCTATGTCGCCAATGTCAGGCGCATCCGCAGGTTCCTGGATTCCGGCGCCATTGGTACGCCGACCAGCATCCACGCCGACTTCTTCGTCGCGCCGCATTTCGGCGGCTTTCGCGAGGAGATGGCGCATGTGCTGTTGCTCGACATGGCGATCCACACATTCGACGCCGCCCGCTATATGGTCGCCGGCGAGCCGGCCGGCGTCTATTGCCAGGAATGGGAGCCGGCCAATTCCTGGTACCGGCAGGGATCGGCGGCCAGCGCCGTCTTCGATCTCGGCCGCGGCAAGGTCTTCACCTATGCCGGGAGCTGGTGCGCCGCCGGCTTCCGCACCAGTTGGGAAAGTACATGGCGCATCGTCGCCGAGCGCGGCAGCCTGCTCTGGGACGGCAATGACGAGCTGAGGGCAGAAGCAGTGATGCCGGGCCGCGACGGAATGTTCGACAAAACCCACCCGATCGCGGTGCCGCCGCTCGATGCGTCCGATCGCGTCGGCGGCCATCTCGGCATTCTCCAGGATTTCGTGCACGCCATCCAGACCGGCACCGAGCCGGAAACGCGCGGCGCCGACAACATCAAGAGCCTGGCCATGGTTTTTGGCGCCATCGAAAGCGCCGAGACCGGCCGCCGCGTGACAATCGCAGAGGACGCACAATGACGCCGAACCCGCTTCTCGACATCCGGATCGGCACCATGGTGCGGGCCAATCTCGACGACCCGGCGGCTTACGTCAAACAGATCCTGCCGCTCGGCTTCGAGAGCATTCAACCCTTCTTCTGGCAGACGCTTGGCGGCAAGGACCTGCCGCTTCTCGCCGGCCAGATCGGCGAGGCGATCGGCGATGCCGACGTCACCGTGTCCTCGCTCGGCGTCTTCGGCAACCCGCTGGAAAGCGGCGAGGTCGATCGCGGCGTGCTCAAGGCCTGGGAGACGGTGATCGACAACGCGCATCTGTTCGGCACCTCGATGATCAGCGGCTTCACCGGCCGCCTGCGCGGCAAGAAGCTGACCGACAGCCTGCCGCGCTTCAAGGAGGTCTGGGGACCGTTGGCCAGACGCGCCGCCGACAACGGCGTGCGCATCGCCTTCGAGAATTGCGCCATGGACGGCAACTGGGCCGCCGGCGACTGGAACATTGCCCACAATCCGGACGCCTGGGAGCTGATGTTCAACGAAGTGCCCGACGACAATCTCGGACTGGAATGGGAGCCCTGCCACCAACTCGTCTATCTGATCGACCCGATACCGCAGATCCGCAAATGGGCGCCGCGCATCTTCCACGTGCACGGCAAGGACGCGACGGTGCGCTGGGACGTCATCCGCGAGCATGGCGTGTTCGGCCGGTTGCCCTTCGTGCAGATGCGCACGCCCGGTTTCGGCGACAGCGACTGGACGCGGGTGATCAGCGAATTGCGGCTGGCCGGCTACAAGGGGGCCATCGATATCGAAGGCTGGCACGACCCGGTCTATCGCGGCGACCTCGAGATCACCGGCCAGGTGCGGGCGCTTGAATATCTCAAGCAATGCCGGGGAGGGGCCAGCTACCTGCCGAACCCGATGTGAGGATCGGCCGGCGGGAGGAGCCGGCCGGGATGTCTGCAACGCACATTGCCGAAGCGAATGTCGAACTCCTCGCTTGCGAGGACAAAAAGGGAGGATAAGTGCATGAGCATGACGATGAGAAGGACAGTTCTGCGCTCGACCGTCGTGGCCGCCGCCACGATGCTTGCCGCTGCGATCTCCACCTTGCCCGCGCGGGCGCTCGACGCCAAATGGTGCAAGGACGTCCACATCCGCTTCTTCGTCGGCGGCGCCGAGGGCGACGCTTTCGGCACCATCGTCTACAATGGCGCCAAGCAGGCAGAGGCCGATCTCGGGCCGAAGGTCGACTACATCTTCTCCCAGTGGGACATCGAAAAGATGGTGCAGCAACTGCGTGAGGCCGTCGCGGTCAAGCCCAACGGCATCGCCATGATGGGCCATCCGGGCGACGCGTCCATCATGCCGCTCGCCGAACAGGCGCACAAGGACGGCATCAAGATGATGTACCAGAACGTGCCGGTGCCGAAGGTGGTGGAAGCGTTCGGCGGCGGCTATGTCGGCGCCCAGCAGGAACAGCAGGGCCGCGCGCTCGGCGCCGAGGCGTTCAAGCTTGGCAAGCTGAAGGCCGGCGACAAGGCGATCATGATCGGTCCGTTCGAAAACGAAAGCCGCGGCGCGCGCGAGCGCGGGACGGTGGCCGCGCTCAAGGAGGCCGGCGTCGAGGTCATCCAGTTGTCCTCACCGCCGAGCGGCGAATGGGCCTCCGATCCCAATCTGGCCATTCCGGTGATCACCGCGGCGCTGCTCAACAATCCCGACGTCAAGGCGGTCGGCTATCCCGGCGGGCAGATGCTCGGCAATGTCTCGACCTACATGCAGGCGGCGGGACGCAAGGCGGGCGAGATCTTCAACTTCGGCTTCGACACCAGCCCGCAGATCGTCGAGGGCTTCAAGGGCGGCTGGGTGCAATTGACCGCCGACCAGCAGCCGTTCCTGCAGGGCTATCTGCCGATCCTCAGCCTCTGCCAGCAGGTTGTGCTGGGGCTGGCGCCGATGAATGTCGACACCGGCGCCGGTTTCGTTACGCCCGAAAATTACGAGATCGTCGCTGAGCTCGCCAAGCAGGCGCTGCGCTGACCTCCCAAGCCGCCGGCCGGGATCTCAGGCCCCGGCCGGCGGGACCGCTGGCGACGAAGCCGGCAACAGACAATCAAGCGAGGATCCGATGGCAGAACGCCTCATCGAATTGCGCGACATCAGCAAGTCCTATGGCCAGGTCTATGCGCTGGGCGGGGTCAATCTCAGCGTCGACCGCGGCGAGGTCGTCGGCCTGCTCGGCGACAATGGCGCCGGCAAGTCGACGCTGATCAAGATCCTCTCGGGCGTGGTCAAGCCGACCAGCGGCGAGATCCTCGTGCGCGGCAAGCCGGTGACCGGGTGGAGCGCGGCGCGTTCGCGCGAGGCCGGCATCGAGACGGTGTTCCAGGACCGGGCGCTGGCCGTGCAGCAGACCATCGTTCGCAACATCTTCATGGGCCGCGAACTGACCGGCTTCATGGGCTTTCTCAGGGTCAACAAGGAGATCGAGGAAGCGAGCCGGCTGATGCGCGAGATCGGCTTCACCTCGAAAGTGTTCACGCCGCAGTCGATCGTCGGCCAGCTTTCGGGCGGCGAACGCCAGGGCGTGGCGATTGCCCGCGCCATCTACAAGCAGGCCGAGCTGATCGTCCTCGACGAACCGACGACGGCGCTTTCGCTGACCGAAACCGCCAAGGTGTTCCATTTCGTGCGCCAGGTGCGGGCGAGCGGCCGCTCGATCCTGTTCATCGGCCACAACATCCATCATGTCTTCGACATCGCCGATCGCTTCGTCGTGCTGGACCGCGGCAAGGTCGCACTGACGACCGACCGCAGCGAGGTCAAGTCGGCCGAAGATCTCATCAACTTCATGGAAGAGGTCGCGCATCCCGGCGGATTGGCCGGGCTGCACGATGCCGGCGACGCGGAGCAGAGAGCACGATGAGCAAGACCATGGAGCCCGACCTGCACGAGCCGTCCGCCGGCATTCCCCGCCCCAGTGCCCAGAAAGAGTGGAAACACCCATCCGATCACTGGATGCGCGGCTTCATCCTCGACAACCGTGCCGCGCTCGGCACGCTCGCCGTGTTCATCGTCATGATGACGGTGTTCCTGATCGCCAACCCGACCGTCTTCACCACCTGGTATCTCTACCGCTCGGTGCTGACGACGCTGCCGGTTGCGCTGTTCGTGGTGGTGCCGCTGGTCTTCGTCGTCACCTGCGGTGAGATCGACCTGTCGTTTCCGGCGACGATGGGTTTTGCCTCATGGGTTTTCGCGCTGGTCGTGCAGGCCGGCTACGATCCGTTCCTCGGCATCGCCGCCGCACTCGTCACCGGCATGCTGCTCGGCTTCCTGGTCGGGTCGCTGGTGGTCTATGGCGGGCTGTCGTCGCTGATCGCCACGCTCGGCATGAATTTCCTGCTGCGCGGCCTGATCCAGATCATCAACGAAGGCAAATCGATGGCGCTGACCAGCCTCAGCGACAGCTGGGCCTATACGATCTTCTCCAGCCAGCTCCTGGGCATTCCGGTGCAGATCTTCTGGGCCATCGGCTTCGTCGTGCTGTCGGCGATGCTCTACAACCGCCACCGCTTCGGCGCGCAGGTGAGGGTGGTCGGCGACAATCCCGACAGCGCCCAGCAGATGGGCATCGACGTCAAGCGCGTGCGGGTGAAAGTGTTTGTCTTCGTCGGCATCGGGGCCGCGATCGCCGGCACCTTCTCGGTGATGATCAACTTCACCTGGTGGCCGACCGCCGGCGACGGTTATCTCCTGCCGGTGCTGGCTCTGTGTTCGTCGGCGGCACGCCGACCTGGGGCGGCATCGGCACCGTGGTCGGCGGCGCCATCGGCGCGGTCACCGTGTCCTTCATCCAGACCGGCGTCGTGGCGGCAGGCCTGAGCGGCTTCTACGTGCAGTTCTTCAACGGCCTGATCATCATCCTGTCGCTGCTGGGGCATAAGTGGAACCAGGCAAGGTACAGGTGAGGGTTTCGTTGGCGGATCGCATGCCTTGACGATTGGCGCCGGCGCTCATCGTTTTCGTCATCCACGGGCGAAGCAAGGAGCGTAGCGACGCAGCGCAGACCCGAGGATCCATGCCGCGACTTCAACGCGTCACTACGGTGGAGAATTCTGCTCAGCTGCACTCCACGGCCAAGGTCACGGCATGGATCCTCGGGTCTCCGCGACGTCGCTTCGCTCTTGCTCCGCCCGTGGATGACGAAGGTGGGAGCTGTCCGCGGGAAAACGCCATCTTCACACCGCCGCGACAAACCCGTCCAGCACGCGTTTCTGGCCGGCCTTGTCGAAGTCGATGGTCAGCTTGTTGCCCTCGATGGCTGAGATGTTGCCGTTGCCGAATTTCTGGTGGAAGACGCGGTCGCCGACGCTGAAGGCTGACGGCGTGTCGGAGACGGATTTGGCGACCAGTTCGCCGTCGATGGTGCGGCCCTTGACCGAAGTGCGGCCGGCGCCGTAGCCGCTGTCCGTCTCGCCATAGCCGATGCGCTCGACCTGATGGCCGGAGCGCGAGCCCCAATTGCGGTCGGTGGCCTCGGTGCGGTTGGCCTGCGCGCGCTGCCAGCCCGGTGTCGCATAGGTGTTGGAGAAGGCGCCGGATTTTTCGGTATCGGCGCCGACAGTGTCGAAGCGCGAGGCGCCATAGGGGTTCTGCCGTCCGGCGCCCTGGCCGCCGCGGCCGGAGGCAAAGGAACCGCCGCCATAGGAATTGCCGTAGCCGCCGTAGCTGTTGCCGCTTTCAGCGGCCTCGATATGGGCGTTCGGCAATTCTTCGAGGAATCGCGACGGGATGGTCGACTGCCACAGGCCGTGGATGCGGCGGTTGGATACGAACCAGAGATGCAGGTTCTTCTTGGCGCGGGTCAGGCCGACATAGGCAAGGCGGCGCTCTTCCTCGAGCCCGGAGCGGCCGCCTTCGTCGAGCGCGCGCTGATGCGGAAACAGGCCTTCCTCCCAGCCGGGCAGGAAGACGGTCTCGAATTCGAGGCCTTTCGCCGAATGCAGCGTCATGATGTTGACGGCGTCGAGCCCGGCGTTCTGCTCGGCGTCCATGACCAGTGCGACATGTTCGAGGAAGGAGCGCAGCGATTCGTACTCTTCCATCGAGCGGATCAGCTCTTTCAGGTTTTCCAGCCGGCCGGGGGCTTCGACCGAGCGGTCGTTTTTCCACATGTCGGTGTAACCGCTCTCTTCCAAGATGGTCTCGGCGAGTTCGGTGTGCGGCGTGGTTTCCAGCGCCTTTTGCCAGCGCTCGAAATTGGCCGCCACTTCACGAAGTGCGGCGCGCGGCTTCGGCTTCAACTCGTCGCTTTCGGCCAGCTTGGCGGCGGCCTCCAGCATCGGGATGCGCAGCGCACGCGCCGTGTCGTGGATCTGGCGGATGGTGGCTTCCCCCAGGCCGCGCTTGGGCACATTGACGATGCGCTCGAAGGCGAGGTCGTCGGCGCCTTGCGCGACGACGCGGAAGAAGGCCAGCGCATCGCGGATCTCCATGCGCTCGTAGAAGCGCGGACCGCCGATGACGCGGTAGTTGAGGCCGAGCGTGACGAAACGGTCCTCGAACTCCCGCATCTGGAACGAGGCGCGGACCAGGATCGCCATGTCGTTGAGATTGTGCTTTTGCCGCTGGTAGGTCTCGATGGTCTCGCCGACGGCGCGCGCTTCTTCCTCGGAATCCCAGGCGGCGTGGACATGCACCTTGCCGTCTTCGGGATCGTTGCGGTCCGTGAAAAGCGTCTTGCCGAAGCGGCCCTCATTGTGGGCGATGAGGTGGGAGGCAGCGCCAAGGATGTGCGCGGTCGAGCGGTAGTTGCGCTCCAGCCGGATGATGGTGGCGCCGGGAAAATCCTTGTCGAAACGCAGGATGTTGTCGATTTCGGCGCCGCGCCAGCCATAGATGGATTGATCGTCGTCGCCGACGCAGCAGATGTTTACGGTGGCGCGGGTGTCAGTCGAAGAGCGCCCGATCTCCCCCCTAGAGGGGGAGATGTCGCCGGAGGCGACAGAGGGGGGCGCTGTCCCTCCAGCCTG
>NZ_RZTE01000017.1:45376-88102 GCF_003997415.1 Mesorhizobium sp. M7A.F.Ca.MR.245.00.0.0
GCCGGACATCTCCCCCTCAAGGGGGGAGATCGGCTTGCCTTGCGGCCTTTGCGCCAGGAGGCGCAGCCACATGTACTGGGCGGTGTTGGTGTCCTGGTACTCGTCGACGAGGATGTATTTGAAGCGCTTGTGGTATTCCTTGAGCACGTCCGGATTGGCGCGGAAGATGCGGATCGGGTGGCACAGCAGATCGCCGAAATCGCAGGCGTTCAGCGTCTTCAGCCGCTCCTGATAGGCCTTGTAGAGTTCGCGGCCCTTGCCGTTGGCGAAGGCGCGGGCGTCGCCCTCGGCGATGTCGGCCGGGCCTTGCCCCTTGTTCTTCCAGCCGTCGATCATCTGGGCGAACTGCTTGGCCGGCCAGCGCTTGTCGTCCAGACCTTCGGCCTGGATCAGCTGCTTGATCAGCCGCACGACGTCGTCGGTGTCGAGGATGGTGAAGTCGGAGCGCAAACCGGCGAGTTCGGCATGTCTGCGAAGCAGCTTCACGCCAATCGAGTGGAAGGTGCCGAGCCATGGCATGCCCTCGACATTGCCTTCGCCGATCAGCACGCCAATGCGGATCTTCATCTCGCGCGCGGCCTTGTTGGTGAAGGTCACCGCGAGGATTTCCCAGGGCTTAGCTTTGTGGGTTGAAAGGATGTGAGCGATGCGGGTGGTCAGCACGCGGGTCTTGCCGGTGCCGGCTCCGGCCAGCACCAGAACCGGCCCTTCGGTGGTTTCCACCGCCAGCCGCTGCTCGGGGTTCAGCCCCTTGAGATAGTCGCGCGCATCGCTATGGCCGCTGCGGGCAGCCATGGCGCGCGCGGCGATGCCCGACGGGGCCGTGGGCCGCGCATTGGGTTCGTCGAAAAAGGGCATGTCTTCGGAAAAGCCGGACATTGCCCCGAATGTAGTGATTCGGTGGGGAAAGACCAGAACTGTCTACGTTTTGTTCCGCTAAAGTGCCCGATTGCTGCCCCGCGCTCCCAGTGCGGTCGATGTTATGCCAATGGCGATGGACCATTCCGGCTTGCGCTTGAGGCCCGTGCTTGACAGGCGGGACCGTCAGGAGAAAGTTGTGCTTCGGGCAGCGACGCAATGCCGGGTTGCCATGGCCGCGCCGCGAAGCGCAACAGTCGAAGCCGCGAAGCGCAACAGTCGAAGGAGTATCATCTTGGCTGTCACCATCACCTCCCTCATTCTTTTCCTCATCGGCCTGGCACTCGGCGGCGGCGGCATCCGCCTGGCGATGCTGGGCGGCAGCTGGTACTATGTCGTTGCCGGCCTTGCCTTCCTGATCGCCGCCTGGCTGCTCTACCGGCGCCGGTCCACCGCACTGTGGCTCTACGCGGTGATCGTGCTCGGCACGTTGGCCTGGGCGGTCTGGGAATCCGGCTTCGACTGGTGGGAACTCGGGCCTCGCGGCGGCATCATCGTGCTTCTCGCTTTTTGGCTGCTGACGCCGTGGGCGAGGCGGGGTCTCGTCGGCCCTGACGGGCGCGCGCCGCTGATCCTTGCCGTGCTGGCATCATTGGCCGTCGCCGGTTATTCGATGACTTCGGACCCGAAGGACATCGCCGGCGAACTCGGCACCGACAAGGTGGTCGCCAACGCCAATCTCGGCAATGATGTGCCGGCCGGCGAATGGCACTATTACGGCCGCACGCAGTTCGGCCAGCGCTATTCGCCGCTCGACCAGATCACGCCGGACAATGTCGCCAAGCTGCAGCCTGCCTGGACCTACCAGACCGGCGATGTGAAGGGTCCCGACGATGTCGGCGAGACCACCTACCAGGTGACGCCGCTTAAAATCGGCGACACGCTCTACATCTGCACGCCGCATAATTTCGCCATCGCCATCGATGCGGCGAGCGGCAAGGAGAAATGGCGCTTCGATCCCAAGGTCAAGCTCGACAAGGACCGCCAGCACCAGACCTGCCGCGGCGTGGCCTATTACGCCGATGCCGCCGCGAGGCCCGAGTTCCCACCTATCTGCCGACCTCGGATGCGCGGCTGATCGCGCTCGATGCCGCCAACGGGCAGATCTGCCCGGCTTTCGCCGAGGGCGGCACGCTGAACCTTCTGACCAACATGCCCTATCCGAAGTCGGGCTATTATTACTCGACCTCGGCCCCGCTGATCTCAGGCGGCAAGATCATCGTCGGCGGCGCGGTCAACGACAATTATTCGACGCAGGAGCCGTCCGGCGTCATCCGCGCCTACGACGCCGCCACCGGCGCGCTGGTTTGGAACTGGGATTCCGGCAATCCGGACCAGACGACGCCGCTGCCGGCCGGCCAGACCTATACCGCCAACTCGCCCAACATGTGGTCGACGCCGAGCGCCGACGAGAAGCTCGGCCTGCTCTACGTGCCGCTCGGCAACCAGACGCCGGACCAGCTCGGCGCCGGGCGCAGCGCCAATGTCGAGAAGTTCTCGTCGTCGATCACCGCGCTCGACCTTAACACCGGGCAGGTGCGCTGGGTGCGGCAGACCGTGCACCACGATCTCTGGGACATGGACGTGCCGGCGCAGCCGAGCCTGATCGACATCACCAAACCCGACGGCACGGTGGTGCCGGCGCTGGTCGGGCCGACCAAGCAGGGCGACCTCTATGTGCTCGACCGCCGCACCGGCGAGCCGGTCATTGCGGTCAACGAAGTGCCGGCGCCCGGCGGCGCGATCGAAGGTGACCACACATCGCCAACGCAGCCGGTCTCCGATCTCACCTTCATGCCGAAGCCGCTCACCGGCGCCGACATGTGGGGCCTAACCATGTTCGACCAGTTGGCCTGCCGGATCGAATTCCAGGGCCTGCGCTATGAGGGTCGCTATACGCCGCCTTCCGTCCAGGGCTCGCTGATCTATCCCGGCAATTTCGGCACCTTCAACTGGGGTGGCGTCGCCGTTGACCCGGTCCGGCAGGTGCTGTTCGGCATGCCGACCTATCTGGCGTTCAAGTCGGAGCTCATTCCGCGCGATCAGGTGCCGCCACCGGACGAGGGGCGCGGCAGCGAGCAGGGGCTGAACCGCAACGAGGGCGCGCCCTATGCGGTGGTGATGGGACCGTTCCTGTCGCCGCTCGGCATTCCTTGCCAGGCGCCGCCCTGGGGCTATGTCGCCGGCGCCGATCTCAGGACCGGCAAGATCGCCTACATGCATCGCAACGGCACTGTCTACGATATGACGCCGCTGCCGCTGCCGCTGAAGGTCGGGGTGCCGGGCATTGGCGGGCCGATGATCACCGCTGGCGGCGTCGCCTTCCTGGGGGCGGCGGTCGACGACTATCTGCGCGCCTACGACCTGACATCGGGCAAGCAGCTGTGGCAGGCGCGGCTGCCGGCCGGCGGGCAATCGACGCCGATGACCTATACGGTGGCCGACGGCCGCCAGTTCGTGGTCATCGTCGCCGGCGGCCACGGTTCGGTCGGCACCAAGCCCGGGGACTATGTGATCGCCTACGCGCTGCCGAAGTAGGGGCGCAGGGGGCGCGATCTCTCAGAGGTCGCGCCGCCCATCATCTGTGCCGGTATCTTTTCCCCGCATAGTGACGGGGAAAAGTGCCCGACTGGGCGATGAGGGGCGGCAAATCTTCCGATCGGCCCGATTGTCGATCAGCCAATCCCCAGATGGCCCTTCAGGCTGGGCACCGAGCCGAGCACCTTGTTGGTCAGGTCGGGGCCGGCGGCAGCTTCGGCCTGCTGGATCAGCGTCGCGCCGGCCTTCTGGATCTGCGCCATGTCGAGCCCGGATGCCTTGAGCGAGGCGACGCCGTTGATCAGCGCGCCGGCCTTCTCGCCGAGAACGCCGCCAAGCGCGCCCTGCAACGACGACAGAAAACCGCCACCGCCGGCCGGAGCGGCAGCCATGACGTCATATTGATGGGCGAGGTCGTCGGCGTCGGGGATCCTGGCGAAGAACGCCTAGGCGCTTGTGCCTTCCGCCTCGTGTTCGAGCACCGAGAAGATGGTGCCGACGACTTTCTCCGTCGTCGCGTGGTCGAGGCCCGCCTTCTGCGAAACGGTGTTGACGATGTCCTGGACGTTCATGGCGTCACTCAGCCCTGGGTTTTCGTGTTGCGGTTCCGCTCAGTGCGGACCCTGGTCAACGATCGTCTGCCTGCGTTCAGAACCATCGAGCACAGGGCCAAAGCGGCGGTCGCCGCAAGGACGAGCGCGCTGGCGAGGATCGGGGAAGGCATGGTCATGGTCATCGCTTCCTTCTGGGTCTGACGTGTGGGCACACGGCCAGATACTGGTCGATAGCTACCTTCCCTCACGATTGTGGCAGCGCTAGCAGGATTTATCGCCAATGACCAAAAAGTGATGACATGGCCGCGCATGGCGCCGGCTTTACTGCTCGGGCGCGGCCGGCGCCCTGCGCCCTGAGGCAATCGGCGGCCGCGATGAGTGCTCGACTGGATCATGCCGGCTTGGTCCCTATGTAGCTGGGAACTAAAGCCCGAAGCAGAGGACCCCATCCATGACGAAACCCGACGCCAAGCCCGCTATCACCCAGGCGATGATCGACGCCTATGACGAATATACGCATCTGACGCTCGATCGCCGCCGGTTCATGGAGCAGTTGACCCGGCTTGCCGGATCGGGTGCGGCGGCCGCCGCGATCGCGCCGCTTCTGGCGGCAAATTCGGCGCAAGCGGCTGTTGTCGCCGACAACGATCCGCGGGTGAAGGGCGAGGACATCAGCTATCCCGGCGGCAGCGGCGAGATGAAGGGCTACCTAGTCAAGCCCGCGGACAAGGCGGGCAAGCTTGGGACGGTGATCGTCGTGCATGAGAACAGGGGGCTCAACCCGCATATCCGCGATGTGACGCGACGCGTGGCGCTGGAGGGGTTCGTGGCGCTGGCGCCGGATTTCCTGTCGCCGCTCGGGGGAACGCCGACCGATGAAGACAAGGCGCGCGACATGTTCGCCAAGCTCGACCCGGCGCAGACCATCGCCGACGGTGTTGCGACCGTCGCTTTCCTCAAGAGCGACAAGGACGGCAACGGCAAGGTCGGCGCCATCGGCTTCTGCTGGGGTGGCGGCACGGTCAACATGCTGGCCATCAACGCGCCCGATCTCAGTGCCGGCGTTGCCTATTACGGCATGCAACCGAAGGCCGCCGATGTATCCAAGATCAAGGCGGCCTTGCTGCTGCACTATGGCGGACTGGACGAGCGCATCAATGCCGGCATCGACGCCTTCAAGAAGGAACTCGACGCGGCGCATGTCGAATACACGGTCTATGTCTATGAAGGAGCCAACCATGCCTTCAACAACGACACGTCGGCAGCGCGCTACGACAAGAAGGCGGCCGACCTGGCCTGGGGCAGAACGATCGCCTTCCTCAAGCAGAAACTGGCATAGGGCGTTCGTCTAATCCGTGTTCGCCGGCTTGTGGAAGGCGACGCCGGCGACCACCAGCGCAATGCCGAGGCAATCGGTAAAACTTGGCATCTGGCGCAGCACGACGACGCCGATCAGCGTCCCATGAAACGCCTTCGAACTGAAAAAGCCGATCTCGATGCCGCCGACATGAAGATCCTGCGTCTGCTGGAAAAGGACGCGCGCACCAGCACGGCGGAACTGGCACGCTCGGTCGGCCTGTCGGCGCCGAGCGTGGCAGAGCGCATCAAGCGGCTACTGGAAAGCGGCGTCATCGAGGCCTATTCGGCCAGGATCAACCCGGCGGCACTTGGCCTGCCGCTGTCGGCATGGCTGCGCATCCGGCCGGTGCCGGGGCAACTGGCCGTCGTGGCCGAGATCATCCGCGAACTGCCGGAGATCGTGCAATGCGACCGGGTGACCGGAGAGGATTGTTTCATCGCGCTGGCGCATGTCGGCTCGGTGGCCGACCTCGAGCGGGTGATCGACCGGATCATTCCCTACGCAATGACCAATACGGCGATCATCCAGTCGTCGCCGGTGGTGGCGCGCTCGGCCCTGGCGGCGTTGAGGCGCCAGGCTTGACGTAGAGGGAGAGGGCCTTATGCGTGGCCGCGTTTCATGCGCGCCTGCTTCAGGATGGCACGCCAGCGGATCATGTCGAACGGGATCGGCTCGTTGCTATTGGCGATGTGGAAGATCTCGTTGTTGACGTTCTTGAGCGAGCGCCAGAAATCGTAGTCGGTGATGCGCGGATCGGCAGCCAGCCTGTCCACCTCGACCTTGATGTCGGTTTTCATGCACTTTCCTCGAACCGGCGCCGCGCCGCCCGTGTCGCTACCTCGATGCGGATCGTTTTCGACCGACCCGCTGAGTCGCGCAACGGCTCAGATGGCTTGTTCCCGTTAAAACCTTGGTAAGGTTAACGAGGGCGCCGCGTCGCTTCAAGCACTGCTGCCGGCCGATGGGAGGGTTCTGCGATTTTAGATTGCGGGTGTGGCTTTGAAGCCGGGAACGAGAAGGTGTCGGCTTCGCCCTATTTGCGTTTGATGCCGATCGAACGGCCGGCCCGTTCCGGCATCGGCAGTGCCGAATGGGCGGCGCGCATGGCTTCGACCCTGGCCAGCACATCGGCGGGGAAGGGTGAGACCTTCGGCCCGGACATGTTGACATGCAGCGACAGCGATTCGGAAGTCGCGGCCAGCCAGCCGTCGACATGGCGGATTTCCTGGTAGGCCCGCAGCCGCTTGTCGTCGTGGTCGATGAGCTGGAAGGAGACCGTGACCTTGTGCTCGAGGTGCAGCTCCTGCACGTAGCAGACATGGACTTCGGCCGTGTAGATGGTCAGGCGGCGATCCCTGGCATAGTTCGGTCCCATGCCCATTGCCTCGAAGGCATCGTCCGAGCAGCGGTCGAACAGCACGTTGTAATAGGCCATGTTGAGATGGCCGTTGTAGTCGATCCAGTCCTTCTCGATGTCCATGGGTTTCGAGACGAAGGGAGTGGGGATGGGCATCGAAACTTCCTTGTTCTGGCGCTGGACAGAGCGTGGCTCCGGAGACTCTATTTGTTCTGACGCAATTCCCCAAGGAAAGCGCTAAGCGGTTTTCCCGGGAAAACCGCTTCACACTTTTCCTGGAATTGCTTTACGCATCCATAGACGCATAACAAGCGTGGACGCTGGTCCATTCGCGGAGGAATTCATGGCTCTGAGCGACCTCAACCCGGTCGAACGCAACGAGGAAGGCATCGCGGCGGTGCTCGGCATCCTCAAGCAACGGCTCGGCGAGCGATTCCAGACCGGCCAGGCGATCCGCTCGCAGCATGCCCACACCACCACCTATATTCCGACGCAGGCGCCGGACGGCGTCGCCTTTCCCGAGACGACCTCCGAGGTGCAGGACATCGTGCGGGCCTGTGCCGCGCACCGCGTGCCGGTGATCGCCTTTGGCGTCGGCTCCTCGCTGGAAGGCCACACCAACGCACCGGGCGGCGGCATATCGGTCGACACATCGCGCATGAACCGTGTCCTGGCGGTCAATCCACAGGATCTCGACTGCACGGTCGAACCCGGCGTCACCCGCGAGGATTTGAACCGGCATCTGCGCGACACCGGACTGTTCTTTCCGATCGACCCCGGCGCCAATGCCTCGCTCGGCGGCATGGCCGCAACGCGGGCCTCCGGCACCAACGCGGTGCGCTACGGCACGATGCGCGAGAACGTGCTGGCGCTGACCGCCGTCATGGCCGACGGCGAGACGGTGACGACCGGCAAGCGGGCGAAAAAGAGCTCGGCCGGCTATGATCTGACGCGGCTGCTGGTCGGCTCGGAAGGCACGCTCGGCATCATCACCTCGCTGACCGTGAAGCTACAAGGCATCCCGCAGGCGATCTCCGGCGGCGTCTGCCCGTTTCCGAGCGTCGAGGCGGCCTGCAACGCGGTCATCGCGACGATCCAGATGGGCATCCCGGTGGCGCGCATCGAACTGGTCAACGCGCTGCAGATGCGGGCGATGAAGAATTATTCCAAGCTCGACTATCCCGAGAGCCCGTGCCTGTTCGTCGAGTTTCATGGTAGCGATGCCGGTGTTGCCGAACAGGCCGAGACCTTTGGCATGATCGCGGAAGAGAATGGCGGCGGGCCGTTCCTGTGGACCAGCGTCGCCGAGGAGCGCACCAAACTGTGGAAGGCCAGGCATGACGCCTACTGGTCGTCGCTGACACTGCGGCCGGGCGCCAAGGGGCTGTCGACCGATGTCTGCGTGCCGATCTCGCGCTTTGCCGAATGCGTCCTGGAAACCGAAGCCGACATCGCCGAGATGGGCCTGATCGCGCCGATCGTCGGCCACGCCGGCGACGGCAATTTCCACGTTCTGGTGCTGATGGATGTGAACGATCCCAAGGAGATCGCGCTGTCGGAAAAGTTCGTCGCGCGGCTCAATATGCGGGCGATCGCCATGGACGGCACCTGCACCGGCGAGCACGGCATCGGCCAAGGCAAGATCGGCTTCCTGCGCCATGAGCTAGGCCACGGCGTCGACATCATGCGCACCATCAAGCAGGCGCTGGATCCGCTTGATATCATGAACCCTGGCAAGATCTTGCCAGCAGGGTAGGGATTATCCCGCCGCAGCAATGAAGGAGCCGGAAACCGGCATCTCCAATGTAAGGTTTCCGATTACACCGGTGCTCGGCGGGCGGGCTCTGCCTGATGGAGATAACCCGTGAAGGTGTCGGGCGACGATGGCTTCGACAATTGTGTCACTATGCGTCCGACCTCACCGCGATGATAGCCGCCATGGGTGATGACATGTGCCAGCATCTCCTCTCG
Source organism: Mesorhizobium sp. M7A.F.Ca.MR.245.00.0.0 (assembly GCF_003997415.1). NCBI lineage: Bacteria > Pseudomonadati > Pseudomonadota > Alphaproteobacteria > Hyphomicrobiales > Phyllobacteriaceae > Mesorhizobium > Mesorhizobium sp. M7A.F.Ca.MR.245.00.0.0. The sequence continues at coordinate 54,075 of NZ_RZTE01000017.1, forward strand.
TGACATCTGCCCGGGGGCGCCGTCCGTAAAGGCAAAACGGATCGCCTCCGCCAGTTCTTCGGGTTCGACCTGTTCGACGTAGCGGAGGTACCATCGGTCGGTGTCCTTGATCGCCTTGGACAGCTCCGCGAGCGTCGGTGTGCTGCTCGTGCCCGTGTCTCGATAGGAGTGCTTCTGCTGCTGGAGGTTCGACGCAAAGATCCGGTCGACGACATGCGCGTGATTGACGGTCTCAAGGATCGCGCCAAGCTGCTTCTCGGTTGTCTCGTTTTCGATCTCTGCCAAAAGAGCGAGGAGTTCATTGTCGGCCCAGGATTTGTAGCTGAACAGGGATAAAAGCAGTGTCTTGTTGCTCATAGCGACCTCTCATTGACTTGCGTGGCAGGCTTGGCTCGATAAATGTGAGCGGACACTCGCATTTTGGTGAAAAGGCCCTGATATGGCTACTCGCGTTCCCTCAGAGCATGGAAGCGTGCGCAAAGCGCCACGGCAACTGCGTTCCCGCGCAACCGTGGATACGATTGTCGAAGCCGCGGCTCGCGTTCTAGCTCGGCGTGGGTGGGCGCATTTCACCACCAACGAGACGGCTTCGGCGGCTGGTGTCAGCGTCGGCTCGATCTACCAGTATTTTCCCAACAAGCTGGCCTTGGCGGAGGAGATCCGAAAACGCCATCTCGACGCGGTGCTCGCGGCCATATCCGGTTCGGATGAGCGTGACGCAGTGATCACGGTGGAACAGCGGGCGGCGAAGCTTGTCGATGGCGTCGTCGCCGCCCACAGCGTCGATCAGGAACTGCATCGCGTCCTGCTCGACGAGGTGCCGCTTGCCGCACGCTCGACACAGGATCAGTTCGAGGCGGAGTATCTGCGCCGCTACCAAGCCGTGATCGCATCTGCCCCGGGCAAGCCCGATCCCAAGCGCGACGACATTGCCGGACGTGTGCTGTCGGGTGCGGTCGAAGGGGTCGTGCATGCCGCAGCGCGACATGGCGAACTGCAATCGCCGGAATTGCGAGCGGAACTCATCGAGCTGGTCTGCGCCTATCTGCGCAGCCGATGCACAGGCTGAGCGGCTCGGTATTCGACCATCCGGCATCGTCAGCAGGGCTATTCTTGACCGACGCGGTTTTGGGGCAGAAACTCATGCGAATGGCCTGAAACAGACAGGCGTGCCAGCGGAGGAGGAATGCCATGGCGATTTCACGCAAGGAAGCGGCGCGTGCGCTGAGCGCGGACGAACAGGAACTGGTGGAGAAATCGCACCATCCGGCGGTGCAGGAGCTTTCCGACGCCGATCTTGCCGGCCTGGTCAAGCTGTTGCGGGAGCGGCGCGACAAGGCCCAGACCCAAGCACACCGCCGCCAGCGTGAGATACGCGGCAAAGGAGCGCCGAAAGGCGCCGCGCCCTCAAAGTCCGATGGCGGTTCGCAGACAAAGCTTGCGGTGCTGGCCATGGCCATGCGGCGGCTGAATGGCGAGGCCGAGCGGCGCCGGCAGCTGGCGGCCAGCGTTTCGCTGATCGAAAACGCGCGCAAGGTATTTGTCATGAAGCAAGTGGCGACGCCGGAAGGCCCTGCTTTCAATTCGCGCACCGCGCGCAAGGGGATGCGGTCGGTGGCAAACCAGAGGGCGCAAGACCTCGTCCGACCGATGGAGCTTGGCCGGCAGCGCAAGGCGGCCAAAGTGGCGCAAGCAAAGCGCGACGCACGCTGAGGGTTCTGACAATCGCCGGGTGAAATCGTTGGGACGCCGGCCTGCCGTGCGGTCGCAGGCGTCTTCTATGCGCCCTCAACAAGGGTTTGCAGCATGGGGCGGGTTGGCGCGAAGAACGTCGTGCCGGTGTGCGGCGTGGAGAAATCGAGCAGCCGGTCGTAAGCGCCCGGCGGCTCACCGATGTACATTCGCTGCAGCATCTTCTCGATCACCCAGAGATACCTGCTGTAGCCGATAAAATAGGTGCCGAACTCCTTTTGCCCCGGCCTGCCGAACGGCATGTTGTCGCGCAAAATGTCGTACTCGTTGCCATCGGCATCCTCGATGGTGGCCAGCGACTTGTGCGATTTGCGCGGTGCGTCGTCATCATCGATTTCGATGTTGTCGATCTTGGTGCGGCCGATGATCGCTTCCTGCTCGGGCGTCGGAATGCGCGCCCAGGCCTGGAGATCGTGCAGGTATTTCTGGACGACGACATAGCTGCCGCCGGCGAAGTCGGCGTCCTCATCACCGACGAGTGCCGAGGCCGGAAGGTCCAGCCCGGTCGGGTTGGCGGTGCCGTCGACGAAGCCGAGCAGGTCACGCGCATCGAAGTACCGAAAGCCGGAAACCTCGTCGACGACGTTCACGGCATCACCGAGATTGTCGAGCAGAATGCGCTCGAACTCGAAGCACATATCGGGCCGCTCGGAGCGGATGTGGAAGAGAAGATCGCCGGCGGTCGAAGGCGCCGAATGAACGGCACCCTTGATCGGCGCAAACGGTTTCAGTTCCAGCGGTCGCCGATCTGGGGAAAGACGATCCCAGAGATCGCGGCCGATGCCGGCAATGCACGAAAGCCGCCCGGAAAGATCGCGGAACCCGACGGTTTTGACGAGATCATCGAGGCCGCCGAGCACGGAGGCTATCTTGGCGAGCGCGGTCTGACCGCTGGCGACGGTGACGACAAGAAAGACCGCCGAAAGCGACAGCGGGGCGTCGACACTTTGCGCATCGATCGGCACGCGATCCCAGTTCTTTCCAGACATCCGAATTCTCCGCTTCGCCGGGATTTGTTTCAGATCGCCCGATATCACGCAACTGCGGATGAGACATCGCGCAACACTGGATGAATTGCCTCTTTATCGACACGCGGATGCGGGTAGAGTGCGGCAGAATTTCAATCAACCCATTCGGAGCTGATGCTCGCTCGCCTGTTCGTGATCTTCGGTGGCCTTTTTGTGCTGGTGCTGTGTGCGGCGCTGGTGGTGCCGTATTTTATCGACTGGACCGGCTACCGCGCCCAATTCGAGCGCGAGGCCAGCGCCATCCTCGGCCGCAAGGTGACCGTGCAGGGCGACGCCACGGCAAGGCTGTTGCCGTTTCCCTCGGTGACCTTCTCGAACGTCGCGGTCGCCGGCGGCCCCAATGGCCAGCCGGCCATGACCGTCGAGACGTTTTCGATGGATGCGGAACTGGCGCCCTTCCTGCGCGGCGAAGTGCTGATCTTCGACATGCGGCTGGTGCGGCCGAAAGCGACCATCGATATCGCCAATGACGGCACCGTCGACTGGGCGATGCGGCCGTCCTCTCCCTTCGACCTCAATCAGATCTCGATCGAGAAGCTGACGGTGACGGAAGGGCAGATCGAACTGCGCCATGCCGCCGGCGGGCGCAGCCACCTGTTTTCCGAGATCAATTCGACCATCTCGGCCAAGTCTCTGGCCGGGCCATGGCGCATGGACGGCACGCTGCGGCTCGACGGTCTTCGCACCACGGTCACTGCCTCCACCGGCAAGGCCGAAGGCAACGGGCAGATGCGGCTTCGGCTGAAGGCCGATCCGGACGCCTATCCGCTGGTCATCGAAACCGACGGCAATGCCGGCATCGTCAATGGCGCCGCCGCCTATTCCGGCCAGTTCAAGATCTCCGGTGCCGACAAGAACAGCGCCGAGCTGCGCGGCACCGATGGCGAGACGGTGAGGGTTTCCGCCGGCAAGCCCGATCCGGGCTTTCGGCTGAACGGCAAATTTTCGCTCGACCACGAGAAGCTCGGTGTCGACGAGTTCCGCTTCGAGACCGGGCCGCTCGACAACCCCTACATCGCCGATGGCAAGGCTTCTGTCGATCTCGGGCTGAAGCCGAGTTTCGCCATCGAGGCCAATGGCGCGCAGGTGCAGTTCGACGAGGCGGTGGGCGCCGAAGCCGGCGCCGGCCTGACGCTGGACCAGCGCATCGCGGCGTTTGAGCAGGCGCTGCTCGACATGCCGAGGCCGACCATTCCCGGCACTGTCGAGGTCAAGCTGCCGGCGGTGGTGGTCGGCGACACCACGGTGCGCGACGTGCATCTTTCCGCCGAGCCGGTCGATGGCGGCTGGTCGGTGAAATCGCTTGCCGCGACCTTGCCCGGCCGCACCACGTTGGAAGCCGATGGCATGCTCGTGCTCAATTTGGAGGGTCATTTCGGCTTCAACGGCTCGCTGCTGCTGGCCGTGGCGCAACCCTCCGGCTTTGCCGCCTGGCTGTCGAAGGATGTCGACGAGGCGATCCGCCGTCTCCCTGCCGCCGGCTTCAAGGCCAAGGTCGACCTCTCGCAGAAGCGCCAGGCCTTCAGCGATCTCGAATTGATCCTGGGCAAGGCGAAGTTTTCCGGCCGCATCGATTCCAGCCAGCCCGACGATGCCAAGCCCTCGGTGCTGATGCGTCTCGAAGGGGGCGACCTCGATGTCGACGGGCTGGCGGCCTTCGCCTCGATCTTCGTCAGCGACAAGGGCGCCAATCGCTTTGCCGACCGCGACCTCGATTTCCAGATCAAGGCAGGGCCGGTCAACGCTGGCGGGTTGACCGCGGATACCGTCGACACGGCGCTCAGGCTGCGCGACGGGCTGCTCGAAATCGACCGGCTGTCGGTGGGCGGGCTGGCCGGCGCCTCGATCAGCGCCACCGGCAGGATCAAGGATTTCCCGGCGAGCCCGACCGGCAAGCTCGATGCATCGGTGGTTGCCGTCGATCTGAAGCCGCTGATCGACGTCGCCGCCCGGCATTATCCCGACAGCGCCGTGCTCAAGGGACTGGCGAGCCGTGCCGCAGCCTATCCCGAGCTGTTCCAGGATGCGCGTGTCGACCTCGTGGCGAGTGCGGCCGACAATGGCGACGGCACCACGGGCCTGGCGGTGAGCGGACAAGGCAAGGCCGGCGGCTCGGCCTTTTCCGCATCGCTGTCGGGAAAGGGGGCGGTGGACAAGCTTCTCGAAGCGCCGGTGGCGCTTACCTTCAATGCCAAAAACCCTGATGCCACCACGCTGCTGGCCCTCTACGGCCTGCCGGCACTGCCGCTCGGCATGCTGGGCGAGGCAAGCACCGACATTCAGGCCAAGGGAACGCTTGGTGGCGGCCTGACGACGAATTTCAGCCTTGCCGGCAACGACTTCAAGGCGGGTTTCGAGGGGACGATCGCCGATACGCCGCAAGGCTTCGCCGCCAAGGGCAAGCTCAGCCTCGATGCCGCCGACATCGAGCCATGGCTGATGACGACAGGTATCGGCCTGCCGGGCATGGGGGCGGGCATGTCGACGTCGTTTTCGGCACAGGGCGACTATGGCAACGGCCTGCTGGTGCTGGACGAACTCAACGGCGCCATCAACGAAGCGGCGGTGTCCGGCGACGTCAATATCGATGTAAAGGAGGGGGTCGACGGCAAGGCTGGCGTGCCGCATCTGGCCGGGGCGCTGATGCTCGACGAACTCGACCTCGATCCGATGGCGGTGGCGCTGTTCGGCGATTCCGCCTTTCTTGCCGACAAGGAAGAAACCAATAAGGGTGGCGTGTGGCCGGCGACACCGTTCAGCCAGAAATCCAACCTGCCGTTCACCGCCGACCTAGACCTGACGACGGCAGCGCTCGCCGCCGGTCGGTTCGCCACCGCCTATGATGCCGCCTTTTCGCTCAGGCTCGACCAGGAAGGCATCCGCGTTTCGGATTTGAAGGCGAAATTGCTGGGCGGGGCGCTCACCGGCCTGTTCGAACTGAAGAACAATGACGGCACCGGCCTGTTCTCTGGCCAGATGAAACTGGCGGGCGCCGATCTGGCGACCGTGCTGCCGGATGCCGGCATCAGCGGCATCGGCGATTTCTCGACGGCGCTGTCAAGCAGCGGCAAATCGGTCGAAGGGATGGTGGCCGCCTTGTCCGGCTCCGGCACGGCGGCGTTGAAGGGCGTGAAAGTTGCTGGCGTCAATCCAGATGCGTTCAGTGCATTCCTCGCCAAGGCGGATGCGATCGGGCGCGATATCGATACGGCCAAGACCGCCGGCTTTGCGCCCGACATCGCCGCTGACGGCAGCTTTGCCGCTGGCGATACCGACGTCGCCTTCACGGTCGCCGGCGGCACGCTGCGGGCGCCACCGGTCAGCCTGGAAAATCCGGCGGCGACCTTGTCCGCCGACGTCACGGCGGATCTCAACGCGGCCACGGTGTCGGCCAAGGGTGCGATCACCTATCGGCCTGGCGACGAGGCACTGGTCGGCTCCGAGCCGGTCGTGAATTTCACCGCCGAGGGGCCGTTCGGCGCGGTCAAACGAGCATTCGACAGTGAGCCGCTGGCGCAGTTCCTGACCCAGCGCGCGCTGGAGAAAGAGCAGCAGCGCGTCGAGGCGATGCAGGCCGCGTTGCTGGAAAAGCAGCGGCTTCGGCGCGAGGTGCGCTACTACGCGGCGTTGAAGACCGAACGGGATAAGGCCGCCGAGGAATTGCGCAAGCAGGAGGAAGCAGCACGGCTGAAAGCCGAGGCTGACGCCAAGGCCAAGGCCGAAGCGGATGCCCAGGCGAAAGCCGATGCCGATGCCAAGGCTCAGGCCGACGCGGAGGCGAAAGCAAAGGCGGACGCCGATGCCAAAGCCAAGGCGGACGCCGACGCCAAGGCCGCTGCCGAACAGCAAGCCGCCGACGAGGCGGCCAAGGCGCAGGTCGACAAGCAGGAGCGGCAGAAGGCTGAAGAGGCTGTGCGCATCGCGGCGCAGGAAAAGGCAAGGCTCGAGGCCGAACGCAAGGCCGCGCAGCAGGCTCCGAAGGTGGAGCGGGCGCCGCTGCCGGAAGCCAACGACAATCCGCCGCCGGCCAAGCCGAAGTCCAATCCGTTCACGATCGACAATCTGCTGAAGTCGCTGCAGTAGGCTGAGCTTTCTGGGCGATACGACTACCCTCCATCTAGATCGAGCAGACGCCGCAGCATCGGTTCGATACGCGACAGTTCGTCGAGATGCACCGCCGACAGTTCGGCCAGGCAATCGTCGGCGCGCTCGGTCAGTTGCAACAGCACGCGGCGGTGGTCGTCCTTGTCCTGATCTCGTGTGACCAGCCCAGCTTCGCCGAGGCGGTTGACCAGTTCGACGGCGCTGTGGTGGCGGATGCGCAGGCGCTCGGCGAGGTCGCCAACCGTCACCGGGCCGCCGCCGGGGAATCCCTTGATCGCCAGCAGCGCCTGATGCTGGCGCGGGGTCAGGCCGGCGTCTTCCGCCTGGACCTGGCTGAATTCGAGGAACCGGCGGATCAGGTAGCGAAACTCCGACAGCCGCTGGTAATCGGCCTGGCTGATGGCGGGGCGTGGTTTTTGTGGCTGCGACATATCAGACATGTGTTCGTTTTCCGGCGAAAGCTCAAACGGATTTCGGGCGAAACCGACTTGAATATTTATATCGTGTTACGATACATATCCATCGACAAGCCCGGCTGGCCGCTTCGACCGTGCCGCATATCCACATTCGGCCCGCCGCCAGGAAGCAAAGCCCGCCATGAAGACCCCTCACTCGAACCCGGAGCATCTGCGTGATTTCACCACGGACGCCAGGGTGCTGCTCGTCGCGGCCATTGCCGTGGTGGTGGCGACAGCCGGACTGGTTGCCGGCATCGCGCTTTTGAAGCTGATCCGGCTGGCCACCAACATCGCCTATTTCGGCCAGTTCTCGCTTGCCGACCTGAAACTCCAGGACACGCCGCTTGGGCTCGCCGCCGTCATCGTTCCGGTGATCGGCGCGCTGATCATCGGCCTGATGGCGCGCTTCGGCAGCGAGAAGATCCGCGGCCATGGCATTCCCGAGGCCATCGAGGCGATCCTGCTCGGGCGCTCAAAACTCGACGCCAAGGTGGCGATCCTGAAGCCGCTGTCGTCGGCGATCTCGATCGGCTCCGGCGGACCGTTCGGCGCCGAAGGGCCGATCATTATGACAGGCGGTGCGATAGGCTCGCTGATCGCGCAGATGCTGCCGGTCAGCGACAACGAGCGCAAGACGCTGTTGGTGGCTGGTGCGGCAGCAGGCATGACCACGGTGTTCGGAACACCGATCGCCGCCATCATGCTTGCGGTCGAACTGCTGCTTTTCGAATGGACCCCGCGCAGCTTCATCCCTGTGGCGGTGGCGGCTGTTATCGCCGAGGTCGAGCGCACCATGCTGCATTTGCCTGGGCCGATCTTTCCGTTTCAGGGCGGCATGGAGGTGTCCTTTGTCGGCCTTGCCGGCTGGGTGGCGATCGGCGTTTGTGCAGGACTTTTGTCGGGACTGCTGACGCAGATGGTCTATGCCTGCGAGGACGGTTTTCAGAAACTGCCGATCCACTGGATGTGGTGGCCGATGCTTGGCGGCCTGGTGGTCGGCATCGGTGGGCTGATCGAGCCGCATGCGCTCGGCGTCGGCTATGACAACATCACCGACATGCTGGATGGCCGCACCGTCGCGACAGCGGCCCTCCTGCTGCTGGTGGTCAAGGCGATCATCTGGTCGGTTGCGCTCGGTTCGGGAACGTCGGGAGGTGTGCTGGCGCCGCTGTTGATCATGGGTGGGGCTATGGGCGCTGTGCTCGCCGGCGTTCTGCCTGCCGCGGATCCCGGTTTCTGGGCGCTGCTGGCGATGGCCGCCACGATGGGCGGCACGATGCGTGCGCCGCTGACCGCCACGTTCTTCGCCGTCGAACTGACCGGCAACACACATATGCTGGTGCCGCTGATTGCTGCCTGCGCCGCGGCGCACGCCGTCACCGTGCTTCTGATGAAGCGGTCGATCCTGACCGAAAAGATCGCCAGAAGGGGACATCATCTGGTTCGCGAATACCGCGTCGACCCTTTCGCCCTGACCAGGGTGCGTGAGGTGATGACCTCAAAGGTCGAAAGCGTGCCGGCGACGATGACGCTGCATGGCGCGGCAGCGTTCCTGACAGGGCCGGAAACACGGCATCCGAGTTTCCCGGTGGTCGATGAGCACGGCCATGTGCTGGGCCTCATCGATCCGCCGGCGATATTGCGCTGGAGACGCGCCGGCACGCACCGCACCACCACGCTTGGCGAACTGCTGGCCGACAGCAAGGTGACGCTGGCCTATCCGGACGAATATCTCGAAGGCCTCTCCGACAAGCTGCTGACGGCCAACGTCTCTCATCTGCCCGTCGTCACTCGCGAAGGCTCCTTGCTGGTCGGCTATGTCGGCTGGAAGGATTTGATGCGCGTGCGGTCCAGGAAACAGGCCGAGGAGCGCGAACGTTCGACCTTGCTTGGCTTCGGCACCAGACGCAGGAAGAAGGAAGCGGCGGTCGAGGGCCTCTAGAAATCCGTTCCGCGCTTCGCCCACTCCAGGACATGGAGCCTCAACGCAGAGGACAGGTTGGTGTCGCGGGGCCTTGTCTCGTCGACTTCGGCGACAAGCGCGGCAAGCGTCAGCTTTCTGGTCGCCGCGATCGCGACGAGGTCGTCATAGAAGGGTTTTTCGAGCGAGTAGCTGGTGCGGTGGCCGCGAATGGTCACCGAACGCTTTTCGACCGGGCTCATAGGTGGTCAGGGTCGCCGGGCTTTTCACGACGATGCCCGGCAACGAATTTTTCGCTCTTGTCGGCAGCGATGCGGTCGCGTTCTTTTTCGGCCTTGGAGCGGCCGTGCAGCGCGCGATTCTGTTCGGCGGCGCGCAGCTTTTCGTCCCGCGCCTTTTGCTTGCGGGCCTGGCGGAGATTGACGATTTCGGCCACGGCGTAAGTCGCCGGCCTATTTCTTGCGGAAGGCGTCGAGCGAGACCACTTCGGCGCCCTTGGTGGCGGCGTCCGCGGCCGCGGGCTTCTTCTCCGCCTCGGCGGCGGCCTTCTTCTCGGCCTTCGGCTTTTTCTCGGAGACGATGGTCAGCGGCTCCGGAGTTGGCGCAGCCGGTTCCTCGGCTGCCGGGCCATCCGTCTTGACGTCGAATTCGAGTTCGAAATTGACCGAGGGATCATAGAAGCCGCGCACGGCCGAGAACGGGATTTCGAGTTTTTCCGGAACATCGGAGAAGGACAGGCCAACCTCGAAGCCGGTATCGGTCACCTTCAGGTCCCAATACTGGAACTGGATGACGATGGTCATCTGCTCGGGATAGCGCTCGCGCAGCCGCGAAGACACGCGTACGCCCGGCGCGCCGGTCAGGAAGGTGATGAAGAAGTGGTGGTTGCCGGGGAGGCCGGTGCGCGCGACCTCGGCCAGGACCTTGCGCATGACGCCGCGCAACGCCTCCTGGGCCAGAATGTCGTAGCGGATGTGGTCGTCGGCCATGTGGCGGTCGGGTTCCGTTGAATCGTCCGCATAGCTGTAATCAAGCTTGAGGGCGGCGTAAACCGCATATAGATCACCCTCGCGCGGAAGCGAAGACTATTGCCAGCGATTTGATCGCTCAGGCGCTGGTGAGCGCGCTTTGCTTTTCGGACGATGCCGCGGACCGGCGCTTGCCGAAGGCGCGCAGGAAGGTGCGCACGCCATTGGTCGCGGATTGCAGCACCTCGTCCTCGCGCGGCGAGCCGCCAAGCATGAAGGTGGTCTGCAGTTCGGCATTGACGAGGCCAAGGAACTGGCGTGCCGCCACGTCGGGATCCTCGATCGTGAGATAGCCGCCATAGGCGAGGCGGGCGAAGCGGGCGGCGATTGCTGGCCATGTCCTGCCCGGACCCTGTTCGCGCCATTCGGCAAACAGTTCGGGATAGCGCTCGCCTTCGGTCTGGATCAGCTTGCGCAGGAATTTTCCGTCGCGGTTGCAGATGCAGTTCTGGTTCAGGCGCACGGCAAAGCCGATCAGGTCGGCTTCGAGATCCCCCGGCTGGTCGGGGAAGGTGGCAATGGTGGCGAAGATGCCGGCATTGCAGCGTTCGGTGAGGTCGCGGACCACAGCGACGAACAGTCTCTCCTTGTCGCCATGATGGTTGTAGATGGTCTGACGCGAGACGCCAGCTTCGGCGGCGATCAGGTCGATGTTGGCGCCGGCGAAACCTTCGCGGCAAAACACGGTGGCGGCGGAGTCGACGATCGAGAGGCGCTTGGCCTCATGGCCGCGTGGCGGGAAAATGTCAGGAGAAACGTGCAGCTTCATAAAAAACTATATAGAGATGATTGACGATTTAGACAAGAGTGTCTAAATTTGTGGACACAAGATAAAGAGATTTCGCGTGAGAGAGACGAATAGGATTCGCTCTTGAGGTGTCGGAATCTCACGGGATGGAACGTCCTAGGTTAGACGTCGCCTGGCGGCGGCAACCAGATTTGAAAGAAGCCTTTATCATGAGTCCCAAATTCCTCCGCATCGCGGTCGTGCTCGGCTTGTTGTCCGCCATCGGCCCGTTCGCCATCGACATGTATCTGCCCGCGCTGCCGTCGATCGGCGCGGATCTGCATGCCAGCACCGCTGCCGTGCAGATGAGCCTGTTGATCTTCTTCCTGTCGATGGGTTTTGGCCAGATCGTCGTCGGGCCGATCTCCGACATGGTCGGCCGCAAGCTGCCGCTTTATGGCGGCCTTGCGCTGTTCATGGTTGGCGGCATCGGTTCGGCAATGGCGCCGACCATCGAATGGCTGATCGCTTTCCGTTTCCTGCAAGGGCTTGGCGCCAGCGCCGGCATGGCTGTTCCGCGCGCCATCGTGCGCGACCTGCATACCGGCAATGAGGCCGCCAAGCTGATGTCGTTGCTGATGCTGGTGTTTTCGGTGTCGCCTATCCTGGCGCCGCTGACCGGCAGCGTGATCATCGAGAGTTTCGGCTGGCGCGCCGTGTTCTGGACGGTGACGGGTGCGGCTCTGCTGGCCACCATCCTTCTGGCGACATCGCTCAAGGAGACGCGGCCGGTGGAAGACCGCGCCGGTTCCTCCTTCGGCACCGCGCTGTCGGCCTACCGCTTCCTGATGGGCGACCGCAACTTCCTTGGCCTGACGGCGATCGCCGGCTTCGGCATTGCGAGCTTCTTCGTCTATCTGTCGAGTTCGTCGTTCATCCTGATCGACCATTACGGGCTGTCGCCTTCGGTCTACAGCGTGTTCTTCTCGATCAACGCGGTCGCCTTCATCGGCATGTCGCAGATGACGGGGCTGCTGGCCGAGCGCTTCGGCCTGAGGCGCGTGGTGCGTGTCGCGGTGACCGGCTATGCGACGACGATGGTGGTGCTGTTCGCGGTGATGGCGACGGGGATCGATCGGCTCGAGGTGATGGCGGCGCTGCTGTTCGTCGGCTACGGCTTCCTTGGTCTGGTCATCCCGACCACCTCGGTGCTGGCCATGGAAGAACATGGCGAGATCGCCGGTACGGCGTCGGCGCTGATGGGCACGCTGCATTTCGCGATCGGCGCACTCGCCATGGGTGTTGCCGGCGTGTTCTTCGACGGCACGCCGCTGCCGATGGTGGCCGGCATCACGCTGTGCGCGGTGATTTCGTTCACGCTGGCCAAAGTCACGCTCGGCCGCTCGCGCGAAGCTGCCGAGGCACCGGCGGAATAAGCAACCAAAAACAAATGAAAAGGCCGAGGTTCATCCCGGCCTTTTTCACGCCAATCCTGTTCACGCCAATCCTGTCTCGGCCAGCACGAAGCGCAGCCGCGCCTCGACAGGTGCCAGCGGCAACGGAATCATCTCATAGCCCAGTTCCGTGTAGACGCCGACCAGCGCATGGTGGGTACGCTCGGCCTCGTCGAGCGTCTGCTTGCGCTCTTCGTCCTGCGCGAAGATCTCCGGCCAAAGCGGGGCGACGAAGATGCGGGGGTTGTAGCGGAAACGCTTGGCGGCGGCGTTGATGTGTTCGGGTAGCGGCAGGCCGCTCAGCCTGAGGTAGCCAAGCGTGTCCGGAACGCCCCGATCGAAAAAAAACAGGACGCCCGGTCTGTTCTTGCGCAATTTGATACGAGCGCATCTCCCATGACAGCATCAACTCGGCGGCGGGAGCTGCCGTTGTGCGTAACGCATGTTGAGGAGGAGGGGAGAAGTGGAGGTTTCTGTTGCCAGGTACCTCCGAACCCCGCCTAGAAGTGCGAACCTCTAGGGCTTGATTTGAAGCTATCGCACCGCTTACGCGGCGAGACGTGCTTCCGCATAGTTGTCATTTGCAACTACAGGTTTAGCCCGATGACGGTGGTACCATGCCGGGCAAAAGTACGATCTTTACACCTTCGTCGATCCTATTTCGCCCCCAGCAAAAACCGCTCTGTCATCAGCAGCGGCTTTTGGTGGAGGCGCCGGGTACCGCCCCCGGGTCCGAACGGCTTATTTCATCGCCCATTTATCGCCATAGTCGGTCAAGCCGACAGACTGAATATAGGGGGCCATCGCAAGAAATGGAAGGCCGCAATGGCACTTTGTCCCCCTGACAAAACCGCAAGTCCAAAGGGTTGACTTGGGCGCGGTCTCAACCGAAGCTTTGCCCCGGTGAGGAGTTACCGACCTAGCGCACATGTTGCAGCAGCGCGCCACAGCCCTCATCGATCGGATCCGTGGCGCCGACGAGGGGAATTTTGATGGCCGACTATCTTGCAGACGTGAAGAAATACGATGCCTCGGCGAGTGCCGACGTGGTCGACAAAATCGTCAAGCATCTTGGCATAGCGCTCCGGAACCGCGATTCCTCGCTGGTGTCCTGCACCGATCCGAAGGAGCTAGAGCGCGTCAAGGCTGGCTGGGTTGCGAAGAAGCTCGGCATATCGGACGACAACAAGGCCGACGCTTCGATCGAGAAGGTCTGCAAGGCGATGGCCGCCGACAGTACCAAGAACCGGGTTACCTTCTACTATCTGGTTGCCAAGGACCTGGGTAAACTCGGCTCCCTCTGACGACCGCACGTCAATTTGCAGGGGCTGGCGCGGTCCATGCGTCAGCCCTGATGTTGTTGGGGACTGGCAGCCTTCGGGCAGGGCTTGCGCTGCTTTGTGGTGTTCGATTGCCTGTCCGTCAGCTATGATGGCTGGACAACCGAATCGAGCCGGAACCGATGCGCCAGTATCTCGACCTCCTGCAGCACGTGCTGGACAACGGCGCCGATCGCGGCGACCGCACCGGCACCGGAACGCGCTCCGTCTTCGGCTACCAGATGCGTTTCGACCTGGCGCGCGGCTTTCCCGTCACCACGACCAAGAAGCTGCATCTCAAGTCGATCATCCATGAGCTTCTGTGGTTCCTGGCCGGCGACACCAACATCAAATACCTCACCGATAACGGCGTTTCGATCTGGGACGAATGGGCCGACGAGAATGGCGATCTCGGCCCGGTCTACGGCAAGCAATGGCGCTCCTGGCCGGATGGCCATGGCGGCTCGATCGACCAGATCGCGAATCTTCTCAAGGAGATACGCAAAAATCCTCAATCGCGGCGGCTGATCGTTTCGGCGTGGAATCCGGCCGAAGTGGAAGCGATGGCGCTGCCGCCCTGCCACTGCCTTTTCCAGTTCTATGTTTCGGAAGGGCGGCTTTCCTGCCAACTCTACCAGCGTTCCGCCGATATCTTCCTTGGCGTGCCGTTCAACATCGCGTCCTATGCCCTGCTGACCTTGATGGTGGCGCAGGTCACCGGGCTGAAACCCGGCGATTTCGTCCACACGCTTGGCGATGCGCATCTCTACTCGAACCATTTCGAGCAGGCGCGCGAACAGTTGCGGCGCACGCCGAAGGTGCTGCCGACGATGTGGATCAATCCGGAGGTGAAGGACTTGTTCGCCTTCCGCTTCGAAGACTTCCAGCTGGAAAACTACGTCGCCGACGCGTCGATCAAGGCGCCGATCGCGGTATGACATTAGAGAGGACCGCGCTTCAAGCCATAGCCAATGCGAAGCTGCAAGACGCAGAACTTTTGTTTCAAAACGAACGTTATTCGAATGCTTACTATCTTTTCGGATACGCTGCAGAAATTGCCATCAAGGCACGAATTTCACGGGTTTTTCAGCCAGATACCATCCCTGACAAGAAATTCGTCCAGGACATTTATAGCCATGACCTCAACAGGCTCGTGGCCTTGGCTGGCTTGTCTGCGGACCTAAACGAAAGCCGGACGGCGTCGCCTGTATTCGACGGCCATTGGTCGGCGGTCTCAGATTGGAATGAGGCTTCGCGTTACGATATGATAGATGTGTTCGAGGCGACGGCCATGCGAAACGCAATGGTCGACGAAGAGCAAGGAATATTCAGATGGCTTCAGGGTCGTTGGTAAGGACCGATATCGACGCCGGCATCAACCTAATTCGTGCTCTTGATGAAAAGGGATTTGGAGTTGCAGCCGCACTATGGTTGTACAACAGTGACGTCGACAATTGGCGCATGATTATCGCCTATCGCGGCCCACGAAAGGATCTCGAAAAAAAATATCTCGATGCGGCAACCATTGCTGCTGACTGGCGCAAGGCACGCCCACAAGAGCCTATTTTAGACCTTAGCAAGGTGAAGATCACATCAGCGGATGACCGGCTCATCGCCGGCCTAGGCATCGCCATGCGGGTTGATGGCCTAGGTGAGGTGCGATTCTCTCACAACACCATTAATGGCATCTATGTCGAAGATGCCTTGATCCATAGGCTTGCGGCGTAAGCCCATTAATCAGGCGCCGATCAGTCGACGCCGACCAGCACGTCCGAGGCTTTGACCACGGCGTAGGCCTGCTTGCCCTTTTCGAGCTTGAGATCGGCGACGGCCTCGTTGGTGATCGAGGCGGTGACGATGGCGCCGCCACCGATGTCGATCCTGACATGCGAGGTGGTGGCTCCCTTGGCGATCTCGGCGATCGTTCCCTTGAGGATATTGCGGGCGCTGATCTTCATCGGAGTTTCCTTTCCAGGGTTTCTTTGCCGGTCTCATCAGAACAATCGGTGTCGTACAGACGCTTTCATGGGGCGCCGGGCCTTCCCTTGTTATATTCATACGGATATATCGGTTAGCAGGCTTCGAGCCGGCCGGATTTCAAACCAGGGAGAGTTTTCCATGACGCGCAAAGGTTTTGGATCGAGGGCGATCGCCATTGGCGGTTTGGCTGCGGCGCTGATGGCAGTCGTGCCGGCAGCGCATGCGGAAGACAAGGTGGTGGTGTTTGCCGCGGCCAGCCTCAAGGATGCGCTCGACGCGGTGAACAAGGCCTGCCAGGCCGATGTCGGCGAAGCCGCGACCGTCTCCTATGCCGCAAGCTCGGCGCTGGCCAAGCAGATCGAGGGCGGGGCGCCTGCCGACGTCTTCATCTCGGCCGACCTCGACTGGATGAAATATCTCTCCGACAAGAAGCTGACCAAGCCGGACACCGAAGTGAAGCTGCTCGGCAATGAGATCGTGCTGGTGGCGCCGAAGGACTCGGCGGTCGACACCAGGATCGAGAAGGGTTTTGACCTCGCCAAGCTGATCGGCGACGGCAAGCTCGCCATGGGCGATTTCAAGGCGGTGCCGGCCGGCAAATACGGCAAGGCCGCACTTGAATCGCTCGGCGTCTGGTCCTCGGTCGAGGGCAAGGTGGCGCAGGCCGAAAACGTGCGCGCGGCGCTGAAGCTGGTTTCGACGGGCGAAGCCGCCCTTGGCATTGTCTATGCCACTGACGCGCATGCCGAAAAGGGCGTCAAGGTGGTCGGCACCTTCCCGGAGGATTCGCATCCGCCGATCATCTATCCGGTTGCCCAGACCGCCGATTCGAAGGACAAGGATACGCGGGCTTTCCTGAAATGCCTGCAGTCGGCCAAGGCGGCCGCGCTGTTCAAGGATCAGGGATTTGCCGTACTCGCGCCGAGCAACTGAGTTCCAAGGGGCACAATGAACTGGCTGCTGGACCTCACTCCCGACGAATGGAATGCGGTTCGGCTGTCCATCAAGGTGGCAATGGTGGCGATGCTCGCCAGCCTGCCGCCGGGCATCTTGATCGCACTGCTGCTTGCCCGGGGACAATTCTGGGGCAAGACCGTTCTCAACGGGCTGGTGCATCTGCCGCTGATCCTGCCGCCCGTGGTGACCGGCTACCTGCTGCTGCTGACCTTCGGCCGGCGTGGCCCCGCCGGCGCCTTCCTGGCCGAGCATTTCGGCATTGTCTTCTCCTTCCGCTGGACAGGTGCGGCGCTGGCCTGCGGCGTCATGGGCTTTCCCCTGATGGTGCGGGCGATCCGGCTGTCGATCGAGGCGGTGGACCGCAAGATGGAAGCGGCGGCGGGAACGCTCGGCGCCAATCCGCTCTGGGTGTTCGCCACCATCACGCTGCCCCTGATCCTGCCCGGGCTGATCGCCGGCGCCATCCTGGCCTTCGCCAAGGCGATGGGCGAGTTCGGCGCCACCATCACCTTCGTCTCCAACATTCCCAATGAGACGCAGACATTGCCGTCGGCGATCTACACCTTCACGCAGGTGCCGGGTGGCGATGAAGGGGCGCTCCGCCTGACGCTGATCTCCATCGTCATCTCCATGGCAGCACTTGTGGCTTCGGAGGTGCTGGCGCGGCGTGTCGGCCGGCGACTGGACATCGAATGAGCGTTCTCGTCGACATCAGTCATCGGCTGGGTGGTTTCGCCATCGACGCCCGCTTCGAAAGCGCCGGGCGGCTGACGGCGCTGTTCGGCGCGTCTGGGTCGGGCAAGACGACACTGATCAACATGATTGCCGGGCTGATCCGGCCCGACAGGGGACGCATCGAGGTCGACGGCCGTGTGCTGGTCGATACCGATGCCGGCATTTTCGTGCCGAAGCATAAGCGCCGCATCGGCATGGTGTTCCAGGACGCACGGCTGTTTCCGCATTTGAGCGTTGCCGGCAATCTTCGCTACGGCCGCTGGTTCACGCCGCCGGCGGAGCGCTACGCCGATATCGATGCCGTCGTCGACCTGCTCGGCATCGGGCCGCTCATGAACAGGCGGCCGGCAAAGCTCTCGGGCGGCGAGAAACAGCGCGTGGCGATCGGCCGGGCATTGCTTGCCAGCCCCAGACTGCTGCTCATGGACGAACCGCTGGCCTCGCTCGACGAAGCGCGCAAGGCCGAAATCCTGCCCTATGTCGAAAGGCTGCGCGACGAGACGAAAATCCCGATCGTCTATGTCAGTCATTCGGTCGCCGAAGTGGCGAGGCTGGCCAGCGATGTGGTGATGCTGGCACAGGGCAATGTCGTTGCCAGCGGGCCGACCGAGGCGGTGATGCAAAGGCTCGACCTGTTGCCGGCGGAGGAGCGCGGCGAGGGCGGCGCCGTGCTGGACACCAGGGTGCTGCGTCACGACGAGACTTTCGGCATGACCGTGCTCGGCTCGGCCGCGGGCGAGCTCCGGGTGCCACAGCTGGCGATGAAGACAGGTACGCCGGTGCGCATCCGTATTCGCGCCCGCGATGTGATGATCGCCACCGAAAAGCCGACGGGTCTCAGCGCGCTCAACATCCTGCCGGGGACCATTACCGCGATGAGCCCGGGCGAAGGGCCCGCGGTCGAGGTCGGTATCGACTGCAATGGCGCAACCGTGCTTGCCCGCATCACCGAACAGTCGCGGCAGGCGCTGAAGCTTCATCTTGGCGGCAAGGTTTTCGCGGTGATCAAGACGGTGAGCTTCGATCGGGCAAACACCGGCGCCGGCCTGCCCGCCGAGGCGGATGGATAATCCCGCTATGTCTTTTTGGAATAGCGGTTTCGCCAGGGAGCTTCTAGTATGGGGTTGGGTTGTGACCGCGGAGAGCAAAGATGCCGTCGCTGAGCTTGCGGATAAATCTCGATCCCGACGGGCGCGTCGGGCCGGGCAAGATCGAACTCCTGGAACAGATCGCCGCCTTCGGCTCCATCTCGGCCGCCGCTCGCGGCATGGAGATGTCCTATAAGCACGCCTGGGACCTGGTCGAGGACATGAACCGGGTGTTCGGCAAGCCGCTGGTGGCGGCACAGACCGGCGGCCGCAAGGGCGGCGGCGCACAGTTGACGGCGGTCGGCCTGGCAGTGGTCAGCCGCTTCCGCGCCATCGAGCGCGCGGCTTCTGCCGCGGCGGCGGCGCATATGGAGGCATTGCAGGCGGAGATTGATGCTGGGTGAGGGCAGTAGGGCAGTAGGGCAGTAGGGCAGTAGGGCAGTAGGGCAGTAGGGCAGTAGGGCCTAATCCTCTGCGCTTGGCTTGCGAAGCAGGTAAGTGTCCATGATCCAGCCCTTTTTCCGGCGCGCTTCTTCACGGGTTCTCTCGATCTCGGCGCCGACATCACTGAGACGGCCAGAGATGAGAATCTCGTCTTCCGTTCCGAGATAGGCGCCCCAATGGATGACGAGATCCTTGTCGACCAGCGTGTTGAAGGCGCATTTGCCGTCCAGCAGGACGACCGCGCTGCCGGCATTGTCCGGCATGCCTTCCTCGGTCAGGCGGCGGCCTGTGGTGATGAGGACGGAATCGCCGATGCGGTTCAGCGCCATCTTGTGGCTGGCGGCAAGTGCCTGGACAGCGGTGATGCCGGGGATCACCTCAAGCTCGAACGCCACATTTCCTCGCAGGCGCACGCGCTCGAGGATGCGCAACGCGCTGTCATAGAGCGAAGGATCGCCCCAGATCAGGAAGGCGCCGCAGCCGTCGCCGGCAATCTCATCGCGGATCAGGCCTTCGTAAATGGCGGCGATGGCTTCGTGCCAGTCATCGACGGTCGCGCGGTAGGAGGGCGCCGGCCCATCTTCTACTGGCATGTCGCGCACCGGCACGTCGAATTCGACGCGGCGCGACTTCGGATTGGTGACGAAGCGGTCGCATATCCGGCGGCGCAGTTCGGCCAGCTCATTTTTTTTCGCGCCCTTGTCGGGAATGAACAGCACATCCGCCTGGTTCAAGCCTGATATGGCCTGAACGGTCATGTGGTCGGGATTGCCGGCGCCGATGCCGATGACGAGAAGCTTGCGCATGGGCGAACTCCTGCCCGATCGGAACCTGTTAGTCCAGACCGCGCTGGCGCGCGTCCGCGGATACGGAAGGGCTTTGAACGCCACATTGAAACCGCTAGGGTCCTGCAAGCATTCTGGCCGAGGTGGTTTCCATGTTGCGATATATTCTGACCGCCGTGCTGGCCCTGTCGCCCGCGCCCGCCTACGCCAACGATTCGGTTGCCGAACTTGGCACCGGTGGCCTGATCCTGTCGCGCAGCGACGCCGTGTCGATGCAAAGCGAGGACCTCTTCATCTCGCCGGAAAACGTCACGGTCGACTATGTCTTCCATAACAACACCGATCGGGATGTCGAGGCCATCGTCGCTTTCCCGATGCCCGAAATATCGGGCAATCCCGAAGAAATCCCGGCGATCCCCGAAAACCAGAGCGACAACTTCCTCGGCTTCGAGGTGACGATCGACGGCGTTGCCGTCAAGCCGCAGCTGGAGCAGAAGGTGTTTGCGCTCGGCATCGACATCAGCGCCGAGTTGAAGGCGCAAAACGTGCCGTTCTATCCATTCGGCGATGCGGCGAAGGCGGCGCTGGCCAAGCTGCCGCAAGCGGTTGTCGATGACTGGGTCAACCGCGGCATCATCATCGAGGACACCGGCAGCGACGGCACCGAGACGACCAAGGTCTACACGCCGTTCTGGCAATTGCGTTCGACCTACTGGTGGCGCTCGACCTTTCCGGCCAACAAGGACGTTCATGTGTCCCACCACTACAGACCGAGCGTCGGCGGCACGTCTTCAGTCAGCTTCTTCTACGACGGCAAATTCCAGGGACAGTATGCGGCCTACAAGGCCCGCTATTGCATGGATGGCACATTCGAAAATGCGGTGCGCAAGGCTGCCAAGGACGACCCTGACGGCTACCCCAAATATTTCGAGAACCGCATCGCCTATATCCTGACCACCGGCGGCAACTGGGCCACCGGCACGATCGGCAAGTTCAAGCTGACGATCGACAAGGGCAATCCGAAAGCCCTGGTCTCGTTCTGCGGCGACAATGTCAAAAAGACCGGACCGACGACATTCGAGATGACGGCGGATGATTTCTACCCCGAGCGCGACATCGACATCCTGATCCTCGAGCCAACGGACGGCAATTGATGCACGTCGCAATCTACGTTGCCATCGCCGAGAACGGCGTGATCGGGCGGGACGGCGGGCTCCCGTGGCGGCTCTCCACCGATCTCAAGCGCTTCAGAGCCGATACGATGGGCAAGCCCATCATCATGGGCCGCAAGACCTATGAGGGCATCGGCCGGCCGCTGCCGGGCAGGTTGAACATCGTCGTCACCCGCGACAAGACCTGGCGCGCCGAGGGCGTCGAGGCGGCACATTCGCTCAAGGCCGCGATCCAACTGGCGACGGAGCGCGGGCGCCGCATGGCCGATGTGGACGAGGTGTGCGTCATCGGCGGCGGCGAAATCTATGCCCAGGCCATGCTGCTGGCCGATCGCCTGCATGTCACCCATGTGCTGGCAGCGGTCGACGGCGACGCGCATTTCCCGCCGATCGATCCTGATTCCTGGCACATTGTCAGCTCGCACGACGTCCCAGCCGGGGAAAAGGACAGCCACCCGACGCGTTATTCGGTCTACGAGCGGCGTCGAGAGAGACATTGAATGAAAAAAGGGGCATTGAAGGAAGACAAAGGGTCGCGACCGGACAAATCGGACGAAGTCGGCAGCGCATCGCGTTGAAAGCGCCTCGTTGCGTCCCTATAGAAGAACAATACTGGATTTTGCGCCGTAATACCGGCGCTTGAGGGAATTCCAAGCGAAAGGACATTCATGCCCTGGAACGACAAAAGCGGCGGTGGCGGCGGCCCATGGGGTGGCGGCGGCAACAATCAAGGACCCTGGGGGCAGGGTCCAAAGGGACCCAGCGGGCCACAGGGCTCGCCTCCCGATCTCGAAGACATCATCCGCCGCGGCCAGGACCGGCTGCGGCGCGCTCTTCCGGGTGGCGGCGGCGCGAGCCCGGCTATCTTCGCGCTGATCGCGGCTGCACTTGTGGTGCTGTGGGCGTTCAAGGCGGTTTATACCGTGCAGCCCGACGAGGTCGCGGTCGAATTGCGCTTCGGCAAGCCGAAGACCGAACTGTCGCAGCCTGGTCTGCATTTCCATTGGTGGCCGCTCGAAACCGTCGAGACGGCCAAGATTTCCGAGCAGCTCGTCGATATCGGCGGCGGCGGCGCGACAAGTGGCAACACGTCCGGGCTGATGCTTACCGGCGACCAGAACATCGTCAACGTCCAGTTCTCGGTCGCCTATCAGGTCTCTGACCCGAGCGCGTATCTGTTCGATGTGTCCGATCCCGACGGTATGCTGCGGCAGGTAGCCGAAAGCGCCATGCGTGAAGCCGTCGGTCGCCGGCCGGCGCAGGACATCTTCCGCGACGACCGCCAGGGCATTGCCGCCTCGGTGCGTGAAATCATCCAGACGACGCTGGACGGCTACAAGGCCGGTCTCAACGTCAACGCCGTCTCGATCGAGGATGCGGCACCGCCACGCGAAGTGGCCGATGCGTTCGACGAGGTGCAGCGCGCCGAGCAGGACGAGGACAAGTTCGTCGAGCAGGCCAACCAGTACTCCAACCAGAAGCTCGGCCAGGCGCGCGGCGAGGCCGCACAGATCCGCGAAGACGCGGCCGCCTACAAGAACCGGGTCGTGCAGGAAGCCGAGGGTGAGGCCCAGCGCTTCATCTCGGTCTATGACGAATATGCCAAGGCGCCCGATGTAACGCGCAAGCGCCTCTACCTGGAAACCATGGAGAAGGTTCTGAAGGATTCGAGCAAGGTCATCGTCGAGCAGGGCAACGGGCAAGGGGTCGTTCCCTATCTGCCGCTGCCGGCATTGCAACCGAAAGCGCCGGCACCCGCTGCGCCCAGTGGCGTTACGGGAGGTAACCAGTGATGGCCAACCGTCTTCCCATCATCGTCGTCGCAGCAGCGGTTATCCTGTTCCTGCTCTATTCGTCGGTCTTCGTGGTCAATGCGCGTCAGCAGGCGCTGGTGCTCAGGTTCGGCGAGATCGTCGACGTCAAGAGCGAACCCGGCATCTACTTCAAGGCGCCGTTCTCGTTCTTCGACGCCGACACCGTGCAACTGATCGAGAACCGGGTGCTGCGCTTCGACCTCGACAACATCCGCGTCCAGGTGTCAGGCGGCAAGTTCTATGAGGTCGACGCCTTCATCGCCTACCGCATCTCGGATCCGCGGGTCTTCCGCTCCACCGTGTCGGGTCAGATCGAACTGGCAGAAGCCCGGCTCAGGACGCGTCTCGACGCTGCCTTGCGCCGTGTCTACGGTCTGCGTGATTTCGAGGCCGCACTTTCCGAACAGCGCACCGTGATGATGCGCGAAGTCCGCGACCAGCTCAGGCCCGACGCCACCTCGCTCGGCCTGCAGATCGAGGATGTCCGTATCCGCCGCACGGATCTCACGGCCGAAGTCTCGCAGCAGACCTTCGACCGCATGAAGGCGGAACGCCTGGCGGAAGCTGCGCGGCTGAGGGCGCGCGGCAATGAAGCGGCACAGCGCATCACCGCCCGCGCCGATCGCGAAGTGGTCGAGATCGTCGCCGAAGCGCAGAAAGAGTCGGAAATCCTGCGCGGCGAGGGCGAAGCCCAGCGCAGCGCCACCTTCGCGGGAGCCTATCAGCGCGATCCGGCCTTCTTCGACTTCTACCGGTCGATGAATGCCTATGGCACGGCGCTGGACAACACCGGAACGACGATGGTGCTGTCGCCGAACTCGGAGTTCTTCCGCTTCTTCCGCAGTCCTGACGGCAGCGAGGGGCCGGCAAAGCCGGCTTCGCCTGCGCCAAACGCTCCGGCGACGGCACCCGCCGCGCCGGCGGCACAGCCCAGCACCGGCCAGTAGCGGCCGGTGCAGGATTTTCTTGCCGCCATGGGCCTGGTCCTTGTCATAGAGGGTCTGGTCTATGGCGGTTTTCCCGGCCTGGCCAGGAAACTTGCCACCGAAGTGCTGTCGCTGCCCGAGAACGCGCTGCGGATCGCCGGGCTGGCGGCGATCGTGATCGGCGTCGGCATCGTCTGGCTGGTACGGGGCGCATGACGGCGGCGATGATTTATCCTCTGCCGATAGTCATAGCCGCAAACGTGCCGTATTTTTTGCCAACATGGCGTGACGCGGCGTTTTCGTCGAAGCGCTTTTCTTTTCAAGGATACCGGGAGGCTTCTCGATGACATCCAATACAATTCTGTGCGCGGCTCGGCGGACATTCATCGCCGGCGCGGCGGCACTTCTTGTCAGCGCCGTCGCTGTCCCGTCCTTCGTGACGCCGACATTTGCCGCCGATGGACCCGCCTCGGTTGCCGATCTGGCGCAAGGCCTGCTCGGCGCAGTGGTCAACATATCGACCTCGCAGACGGTCAAGGGCACCGAAGGCCCGGGCGCGGTGCCGATGCCGCAATTGCCCGAGGGGTCGCCCTTCCAGGATTTCTTCGACGATTTCTTCAAGAACCGCGGCGGTGACAAGGACAACGGCTCGCAGAAGGTGCAGTCGCTGGGCTCCGGCTTCGTCATCGATGCCGAGCAAGGCATCGTCGTCACCAACAACCATGTCATTGCCGATGCCGACGACATCGAGGTCAATTTCTCCGATGGTGTCACCTTGAAGGCGACGCTGGTCGGCACCGACACCAAGACCGATGTCGCCGTGCTCAAGGTCGATCCGAAAGGCCACAAGCTGACGGCGGTGAAGTTCGGCGATTCCACCAAGATGCGCGTCGGCGACTGGGTGATGGCGATCGGCAATCCGTTCGGCCTCGGCGGCACGGTGACGGTCGGCATCGTCTCTGCCCGCAACCGCGACATCAATTCCGGCCCCTATGATGACTTCATCCAGACCGATGCCGCGATCAACCGCGGCAATTCCGGCGGACCGCTGTTCAACAGCGCCGGCGAAGTCATCGGCATCAACACGGCGATCATTTCGCCTTCCGGCGGTTCGATCGGCATCGGCTTTTCCATCCCCGCCCAGCTCGCGTCCGGCGTCGTCGACCAGTTGCGCCAGTTCGGCGAGACGCGGCGCGGCTGGCTGGGCGTGCGCATCCAGCCGGTGACCGACGACATCGCCGAAAGCCTCGGCATGGCGACCGCCAGGGGCGCGCTGGTCGCCGGCGTGATCAAGGGCGGCCCGGTCGACAATGGCACCATCCAGGCGGGCGATGTCGTCATCAAGTTCGACGGCAAGGACATCCATGAGATGCGCGATCTGCCGCGCGTCGTCGCCGAAAGCCCGGTTGGCAAGGCGGTCGATGTGCTCATCGTGCGCAAGGGTGTCGAGCAGACCGTGAAAGTGACGCTCGGCCGGCTCGAGGATGGCGAGAAGCTCGCCAGCAGCGAGGAGGGCAGCAACACCGATCAGGACAAGGGCGACAAGGCTCCGGCCGTTTCCACTGCTTCGGTGCTCGGCATGACGGTCGGCGAACTGAACGACGAGACACGCAAGAAGTTCAGCATTGCGGCCGATGTTTCGGGCGTCGTCATCACCGACGTCACCAAGGACTCGGCAGCCGCCGAACGCGGCATCCAGCCCGGCGAGGTGATCACCGAGATCGCACAGGAATCGGTTGCCACCCCCAAGGATGTCATGGACCGCATCGGCGCCTTGAAGGAACAGGGGCGCAAGAATGCACTCTTGATGCTGGCCTCGAAGACCGGCGAGCTCAGGTTCGTGACGATCCGGATGGACTGAGATCCGCCAGCTAACAGGTATATTGTAGCATCCCATGGGATGTACTATTTTAGCTTGTGAGACGGATCGTACTGGACACAAACGTTCTGACGGCAGGTTTGCGAAGCAGGAATGGTGCGTCGTTTGCCGTCTTGCACGGAATCGCGGATCGGCACATCCGCCCATTGGTGACGACAGCGCTGTTTCTTGAATGAAACCGTGTTGACCCGACCCGAGCAAATGGCGGTTCACGGATTGTCGAATGCGGATCTGGATCGTTTGCTTGCCGGTTTTGCTACCTTGGCAGAACCGGTTGAACTGCACTTTCTCTGGCGCCCGCAATTGAGCGATCCGAAGGATGAAATGGTGCCTGAAGCCGCGATCAACGGCCGGGCAGATGCCTTGGTGACCTACAATCGCCGGGATTTTGCGGCTGCGGCAGGCCGTTTCGACGTCCAAGTCGTAAGCCCGGCTGAATTCCTGGAAGGACTTCGAACATGAGCAAAGCGACTTATCCTTTGAAGCTCCCGCTGTCGGTAAAGGAGGCGGCCGCGCGTTTGGCTAAGGCGGATGGCGTGTCGCTCAATCAGTGGATCGCTTCGGCTGTGGCGCAGAAGGTTGGAGCAATGGAAACGGCGGCGGATTTCCTGCGTCGTCGGGCGGGCGATGCGTCCGCCGGCGATTTTGGAAAAATGCTTGAGCGGGTTGCTGGCGGACCTCCGCAAGCTGGCGATGAGCTTCCGCCTGATCGACATTGATCAGCGACGGTTCTTTCGCCAGTTCTGGGCAGTCAGCCGGTAGAACACATGGCGCTTGAGCGCGGGATGGCTGTCGGGAATGCTGGGGTGACCGAAGTCGGCCGATGGATCGGCTCTCATGCCGAGGCGCTCCATGACGGCGGTGGAGCGGCGGTTTTCCGCGACGGCGAAGGAGACGATTTCGTCAAGGCCGAGTGTTTCGAAGCCGTAGGCAAGCCATGCCTGAGCCGCCTCGGTGACGTAACCTCTGCCCCAGAATTCAGGCGCCAATCGCCAGCCGATCTCGATCATGCTGGCTGGCAGGAAGTCCATGTGATCGGTTCCGGTTATACCGACAAAACCGATACATTCGCCCGATGCGGCGATTTCTGCGGCCGCAAAGCCAATGCCGTCGCGATCGATGGCGGCGCGGAACTGATCCATCTTGGCATCCGCCTCGGCGCGGTCGCGGCGGAACGGAAAGAACTCCATCACCCGGTCGTCGGAGTTTATGCGGTGGAACAGGTCGCGGTCGCGATCCTCCCAGTTGCGCAGGATCAGGCGCTCGGTGCGCATTGGTTTCATTGCACAAACTCCTCCCGCCTGTAGCCTTGCACATAAAGCAGCGCGGTCAGGTCGCCATGATCGATGCGGACCTTGGCCTGTGCCGCCACCGTCGGTTTTGCGTGGAGCGCGACACCGGTACCGGCCAGGCGGATCATGTCGAGATCATTGGCGCCGTCGCCGACGGCGATGGCGTCGGCGGGCGTCAGGCCGAGGCGCGCTGAAATTTCGATCAGCGCGTCGGCCTTGGCGGCGCGGCCGAGGATCGGTTCGCCGACCAGCCCGGTGAAGCGGCCGTCCTGCTCGAGCAGGCGATTGGCGCGGTTCTCCTGGAAACCGAGCATGGCGGCGATGCGCGTCGTGAAGACCTCGAACCCGCCAGACACGAGTGCCGTCCAGGCGCCGTTGGCGCGCATGGTCCGGACCAGAACACGGCCGCCCGCTGCCAGCGTCAGGCGATTGGCGACGATGCGATCGACCACGGCGGCGTCGAGGCCCTTAAGCAACGCCACCCGTTCACGCAAAGCCGGTTCGAAGGCGATCTCACCATTCATGGATCGCGCGGTGATGGCCGCAACATGATCCTTGACGCCGATCTCGTCGGCCAGCTCGTCGATGCATTCCTGGTCGATCATGGTTGAATCCATGTCGGCGATCAGGATTTTCTTGCGGCGGGTTTCCGCCTGCTGGACGATCACGTCGACGGCCTCGCTGGCAAGTGCCGTGCGCAAGACGGCACTCGTGACGGCGTCGTCGGCTGCCTCAGGCAGGACGAGATCGCAGGCAATACCTTCGGCCAGCCAGACAACAGCGCTTGCGCCGACCGACCGTGAGGCCATATTCGCAAGCGACAGCGACAAAGCGCGCTCAGCGGGACGGGAAACAAGGGTGGCGATCAGCGGCATGAAACATTCCGGCGGGCAGGCGGGCGAGGGCCGCGTGAAGAACGCGATCCTGATAGCCGGGCCGACCGCCAGCGGCAAGTCGGCGCTTGCGCTCGATCTGGCCGAGCGCAGGGGTGGCGTGATCGTCAACACGGATTCCATGCAGGGTTATTCGGTGCTCGACGTGCTGACCGCCCGGCCGGAGGCGGCCGACCTCGCCCGCGCACCGCATTATCTTTATGGCCATGTCCACCCGGCCACCGCCTATTCCACCGGCGCCTGGCTGCGCGACGTGATGAAGCTGATCGAGGACGGCACATTCTCCGAACGGCCAGTGATTTTTGTCGGCGGCACCGGGCTCTACTTTCGCGCGCTGGCCGAGGGCATTTCGGAAATGCCCGACATTCCGCAGCGGGTCCGCGACCGCTGGCGCTATGAGTTGAAGGAGCAGGGCGCCGTCAAGCTGCACAGCCTGCTGCTGCGCGAGGATTCGGCGGCCGCCATGATGCTCAAGCCAACCGACAGCCAGCGCATCGTGCGGGCATTGGAGGTTCTCGATGCGTCTGGCCGTTCGATCCTGGAATGGCAGGCAGAACGCGGCCAGCCGCTCATCGACAGGGAAAGCGCACGTTTCTTCGTGATCGAGCCGGATCGGGCGGCGTTGGTCGCTCGCATCGACAAACGCTTCGACCAGATGCTGGACAAGGGCGCGCTGGACGAGGTCAAGCGGCTTGCAGCACTTGGCCTCGATCCCGAATTGCCGGCGATGAAAGCGATCGGCGTTCGCGAACTGCAGGCAGCGATGGCCGGAGAGATTGGCTTTCCCGAGGCAATCGAACGCGCCAAGATCGCGACCAGGCAATATTCCAAGCGGCAAACCACCTGGTTCAGGCATCAATTGGGGCCGGAATGGCTGAGATCGCGCCCCGGTGATGATCTGGAAACCACGATCTCAGCGCTTGCCTCCGATGCAACCTGAAAAGTTTAACTGCAAGGAAAGGTTCCCGTTGTGGTTGTCCAAATTAACCCTCCGTAAGCCCGCCCATGCCATAAGATCAGTGGGCACTTTTCCAACGGGGAGCAGATGCGTTTCCAAAAGGCGGAATCAGCATTTTTCGTCTTTATATTCGTGATCCTGGCCGCCGGCCTGGTGACGCTGCATGCTTACGGACTTCTGCAATCCTTCGCCGACGAGTTGCATACGGCTTCGGGTCTGGACAAGGTCATCTATCTCAACAAGCTCTTGTTCGCGACCGGCGTGCTCCTGGCCACCGCGCTGTTCTTCGGCATCTTCTTCATCTATCCGCTGATCCGCAAACAGGCGATGGAGGAAGGCAAGCTGCGCGCCATGACGGTCTCGCTCAGCGCGCGCTCGGAAACATTCGAGCATGCGGCGCTGACCGATGGCCTGACCGGCATGCAGAACCGGCGCTATTTCGATGATGCGCTGAAGGAGTATCTCGAGGAGTTCCGGCGTATCGAAAAGCCCGTCGGGCTGATGATCCTCGATCTCGACCATTTCAAGCAGGTCAACGACACCCACGGCCATGACGTCGGCGACGAAGTGCTCAAGGCCGTCGCGAACTGTCTCAAGGACATGACGCGCTACCACGATGTGGTGGCGCGATTGGGCGGCGAGGAGTTCGCCGTGGTCACGCCCAACATGGACGCCGAGCTTCTGGGCAAGTTTGCCGAGCGCATCCGCAAGGCGATCGCCAACATGTCGGTGCTGTCAGGCAATGTCCGCCTCAAGATCACCACTAGCGTCGGGCTCGCCGTCTGGGACCGCAAGGAAACAGCGGAAGAGTTCTATCGCCGCGCCGACCGCCAGCTTTACGAAGCGAAGAGGCAAGGCCGCAACCGCGTCTGCGCCTAAATCCCGAAGAAGAATTCATGAGGCCGGTCGCCTGACGCGGTTTTCTCGACTTCCGTTGCTCACGGACTAGATGTCCGCTCCGCTCCGGCTTCTCGAAAACAGCACCACCCGACTCAGCCTGGACGAATTCCCTGACGGGATTTATCCGAGCGGGCTGGGCAAGGGCGCAAGCTTGGCGCGGCTTCTCGGTCAGAAGGCAGAGGAGTTGGCGCTGCTGACCTAATCGTTTTGCGGGCGCAGGCCGAAGGTTGCGGGCTTTAGGCCGTAGCGCATGTCGAAATCGTCGTCCGATGGCGCGCGTGCGGCGGGTGGCTTGCGGTAGTCGGGGTCGCCGGCCTGGCGGCCTGAATCGACGACCTCGGCGAAGGCCATCGCCTGCTGCGTTGATTTAGGCACGTTGCGCAGTCGTTCCACGATCGCCACCAGATCGACATCGTCGCCTGGCTTCGACGTGGCCTCTTCGCGTTTTGCGGTGCCGGGGAGCAGGTCGCTCGGCAGTTTTTCGAACTTCAGCCGCATGGTCGTCGCCACGCCTTCGCCGAAGGCGATGGCTTCGCGCTGGCCCATGGAGGACAGGAAGGCAAGCGTCGAGGCGGAAGAGTCGGCAATCGCCGAGCGGATGATCGCCTGGTCCTGCTCATTTGCAAGCCGCATGGCGAAGAAGGTCGAGCATTGCGAAAGGATGGTCGGGTCGAGCTCGCCCGGGCGCTGGGTGACGACACCGAGATAGCAGCCATATTTGCGGCCTTCCTTGGCAATGCGCGACAGCGCGTGCCTTGTCGGCGCGAAGCCGAGGCGCGGATCGGCCGGCATATAGCGGTGCGCTTCTTCGCATAAAAACAGGAGCTGCAGCTTGCCCTCGCTCCACAGAGCGAGGTCGAAGGCCAGGCGCGCCAGCACCGAGCAGACGGAATTGACCACTTCGGACGGCATTCCGGCCATCTCGAAGCAGGTTACCGGTCGGCCATGATGCGGCACGCGGAAGATGTTGCCGATCGTCTCGTGGATGGTGTCCTCGATCAGGCGCGAGTTGAACATGAAGCGGTAACGTGGATCGGCCGCCGCCGATTCGATGCGCGTCTTCAGCGATTTGAGCGTCGGGCGATCGGTCTTGCTTTCGAGCATGCCCATTCGCTCATCGATCTGCTTGAGCAGGTCGGCGATGCGGTAAGGCACAGGCGTATCGGCGGTCAACGCATCGCTGCCTCGCCTGATATAGGAGCCCGAATTCGGGTTGCGGTAGAGATTCTTGGCGGCCGGGATAAGGTCGCGCAAGGCGTCGATTTCTTCCGGCTCGGTCTCGCGGCCCCGGAACAGCACCTCGGCGAATTCCTCGAGCTTGAACATCCAGAACGGCAGATCCAACGTTTTGGAATCGACCCTGACGCAGTATTCGGGCAGCGATGCAGCGAACTCGTTGTGCGGATCGAGGATCAGGATGCGCAGATCCGGCCTTGCTGCGATCGACTTGCGCAGCAGCAGCGAAACGGCGGTGGATTTGCCGACGCCGGTCGTGCCGACAATGGCGAAGTGACGCGCCAACGTATCGTCGATGGCGATGTTGGCGGCGATCGTCTCGTCCTGCGCGAGCGTGCCGATCGTGATCGAATGACGCCCGGCGAGGTCATAGACCGCCTGCAGGTCGCGGGTGCGGATCCGATGCGCAACGGCGCCGATATGCGGATAGGTGGTGATGCCGCGATCGAAGACCGGTTTGGCGCCGGGCTCTGCTCCGTCACGGACTTCGCCGATCAGCTCGATGCTGACCTCGATGGCGTTCTGGCCCTCATTGCTCCAGGCGCGGTCCGACTTGCCGATTGCGTAGACCAGGCCGACGGTTCGCGTCGATCCGAGATTGATGGAAATCATCTTGCCGACCGTCCACAGGCCGGTCACCGCGCCGTCGGCGTCGTTCGCGTAGGCGCTGATGGTGGCGCGTGCGCCATCGCATTGCACGACATTGCCGAGGATGCGCTTGTCGTTCTGCTCTGCGTCGCGGCGCTCCTGTGATGTCGGTTCTCCAACGGAGGCTTCGCGTTCGACATACATGGACAGGCCAATCCCCATTTCCCTGGAGCATCGATCCTACCCGAATGGGGTTAAGGCCCGATGAGGTCGGATGGTGTAGAGAGCGTTAAGGGGCTCGTGAAAATTGTCGCAAGGCGGCTCTTCTCCGGCGTCTATTTTTCGCTATAATAGACATATGGATGATATAGCGAACGACATTTCCTCGACGATCGGCCGCAGGATACACGCCGAAAGAATCGTGCGCGACTGGTCTCTGGCCGAACTCGCGGAGCATTCCGGCGTCTCGAAGGCGATGCTCAGCACGATCGAGCGTGGCAAGACCAGCCCGACGGCGGCGCTTCTGGTGCGCATCGCGTCGGCCTTCGGCATGACGCTGTCGACCTTGATCGCACGCGCGGAATTGCAGGGCGGCGGGATATTGCGCGAGGCCGACCAGCCGGTGTGGCGCGATCCCGACACCGGCTATGTCAGGCGGCATCTTTCGCCGGCTGGCGATATGCCGCTGGAACTGATCAAGGTGCATCTGCCGGCGGGCGCCAAGGTCAGTTTTCCGGCCGCTTCATACGCCTTCATCAAGCAGCAGATATGGCTGATTTCCGGGCGGCTCGAATTCGTCGAAGGTGAGACAGTGCACAAGCTTGTATCAGGCGACTGCCTGGCGCTCGGGGCGCCGTCGGACTGCACCTTCCATGCCCTCGAGCCCGGCGCCGACTATCTCGTCGCGCTGGTCAGGGGCTGACACAATGGCAAGAAGACCAAAGCGCTCCCACAATGGGGGGCCGCGTCTCGATGAGTACAAGGGCCCGCCATGGGGCAAGGGCGATCCCTACATCTTTCTTGCCTGGCAGGCCGCCCATGCCAAGGCGTGGAAGGCGCCGAGCCACGAGGTGATGCTGCTGCGCATGGACAGAGCCGAGCGGCTTGGCCTGACCTATGAGGAGTACACGCTCGAGATCCTTGAGCGCGGGCGGCATCTCGGGCACGAAGACGCCGACCGCATCAGCGCCATCAAGGCGGCGCGAAAGCGACGCCGCGCGCACCGTCTGGACTGACAGCAATGCGCCCGCTTCTATTGCAATCACAGGATATCCTGCACATGAACTCGATCGAGATCGCAACCCTGAACCCGGCTGCCGAGACGCAGGACATGCTGACCGAATTGCTGGTCGCAACGGTGGCGACCGGCGGTTCGGTCAGCTTCATGCATCCGTTGGCGCCGCAGGCGGCAAGGACGTTCTGGGAGAAATCGCTGGCCGCGGCGGCAAGGGGCGAAAGAGCGGTGGTTGGCGCCTGGGACGGCAAAAACCTCGTCGGCACAGTGACCTTGCTGCTCGATTGTCCGCCCAACCAGCCGCACCGGGCCGAGATCGCCAAGCTGATGACATCAGTCGATTACCGGGGCAGGGGTGTGGGGACGCGCCTGATGCGAGCCGCCGAGAGCCTCGCCGTGGAGAAGGGCCGCACGCTGCTGGTTCTGGACACGGCGACCGAGGAGGGCGCCTCAGGCCTCTATGAGCGGTTGGGCTTCACGCTGGCCGGTGAGATACCGGACTATGCCCTGAAGCCGCATGGCGGGCTGACCGGCACGTTGATCTACTGGAAGCGGATCGGGCCAATCTCATAACCAGTCATGCCGGCGCGGAGAGGCGCAGGAGCAGCCATTGGCGGAAATCCTGTTCGGCTCCGGTCAGGCGTGCTGTCGACGCCTTGGTCAGGAAATGCCCCGATGTGCTGGAAAGTTCATAGTCGGAAAGCCTGACCAGCGTCTTACTATCGAGCGCCGCATCGACCAGCGGCCGCGAGCCCAAGAGCACGCCGGCGCCGGCGCTCGCCGCCTCCATGGCGGTGACGAAACTGTCGAAGCGGTGTGATCGTCTGGGATGGCCAGCCAGTCCAGCGGCGGCGAACCATTCCGCCCACATCTCGCGCGCGCCGGCGACCAGAAGCAGCGGCAGGGAAGGCCAGTCGCCGTCGCCGGCGAGTGCAGGTGCGGCCACCGGCACGAGCCGCTCGGCGGTCAGCCTGTCGGCTTCGCGTCCGGGGAACGATCCGTTGCCGAAGCGGATGTCGAGCACCGAGCCCGGCAGATCGTAGTCGGCAGGGCGATGGATCGTCACCAGATCGAGCTGGATGCGCGGCAATGCCTTTGCCAGATCGGGCAGCGCCGGAACCAGCATCAGCAAAACAAAGGAGATCGGCGCCCGGATGGTTACGGTCTGGACCGCGCGCGGCTCGAACAGTTCCGCGGTGCTGTTGCCGATGGTGGCGAAGGCCGACTGGATGTGAGGCAGGTAGGCTGCCCCCTCCGGCGACAGTGCGACGCCGCGGGCCAGCCGCGAAAACAAACGTGTCTTGAGCCGCTCCTCGAGAAACCGGATGTGCTGGCTGACGGCTGCCTGGGTGAGAC
>NZ_RZTE01000017.1:88112-134723 GCF_003997415.1 Mesorhizobium sp. M7A.F.Ca.MR.245.00.0.0
GGGTGAGACCGAGCTCGGCTGCCGCCGCGGTGAAATTCGACAGCCGCGCCGCCGCCTCGAAACTGCGCAGCCAGTCCAGAGGCGGCACGGGTGTATTTGTACGAGCCATTAGTATTCTGAGGTCATTGGCTAAAAAATGATAATTTGAGTTATGCCTGTCGCGCGATCAACATGCAATCGAAACCCTGCGGATCAGGCTGCGGGGGACGCAATGAACAGGATCTCCATGCTCACCCACGCGCTGATCGGCGACGAAGGCAGAACAATCGACCTTGGCTGGCAGGACGGGTCGCGCAGCCGTTTTCACGCCATGTGGCTGCGCGACAATGCGCTGGACGACAAGACGCGCAGCGCCGGCAATGGTCAACGGCTCATCACCATTCTCGACATTCCCGCCAACACCAGGATCGGCGCCGCGTCGATCAAAGGCGGCGCCCTGGAAGTCAGCTTCGTGCCCGAGCAGAAGACGGTCAGCTTTCCCGCGGCATGGCTGAGCGCCAATGCCTATGATCGTGACGCAGGCCGCCAGCCGGGCTGGACAGGCGAGGCCACCGTGCGATGGACCAAGGCCTCGATGCAGAATTCGGTACCGCGCGCCGGCTATGTTGCGGCCAGCCGCGATCGTGCTGTGCTGGGGCAATGGCTGTCGGCGGTGAAAACCTATGGCTTCGCGGTGATGGACGATCTGCCGACCGAATCCGGGGCGCTGTGCAAAGTGTCCGATCTGTTCGGCTACATCAGGGAGACCAATTACGGACGCTGGTTCGAAGTGCGCGCCGAGGTCAATCCGAACAATCTCGCCTACACGAATCTCGGCCTCCAGGCGCACACCGACAACCCCTATCGCGACCCTGTGCCGACGCTGCAGATTCTGTCCTGCATCGAAAATACGGTTGAGGGCGGCGAGTCCAGTGTCGTCGACGGGTTTGCCGTCGCGGCTGCGCTGCAGGCTGAGAACCCCGAAGGCTTCCGCCTGTTGAGCTCATGCCCGGCGCGCTTCGAATATGCCGGCTCTTCCGGCGTGCGGCTGCAGGCGAAGCGGCCGATGATCGAGCTCGGGCCCGATGGCGAGCTGATTTGCATCCGCTTCAACAACCGCTCCCTGGCGCCGACGGTCGACGTGCCGTTCAGCGATATGGAAGCGTACTACGCCGCCTATCGCCGGTTTGCGGAACTGATCGAGGATACATCCTTCGAGGTGACGTTCAAGCTCGAAGCGGGGCAGGCGTTCATCGTCGACAACACGCGCGTTATGCATGCCCGCAAAGCGTTTTCCGGTACCGGCAAGCGCTGGCTGCAGGGCTGTTACGCAGACAAGGACGGTCTGCTGTCGACGCTGGCCGCAATCGAGCATGGGTTCAAGGAGGCGGCGGAATGAGCGGCCAGGATTTGAACGCGGACACCATCGTCGAGTTCATCGCCGACATCTTCGAGCGCCGGGGTGCCGAATCCTATCTCGGCGAACCCGTCACCATGTCGGAGCACATGCTGCAGGGCGCCTGGTTCGCCGAGCAGGACGGCGCGCCGGACGAGCTGGTGGCGGCGGCGCTGCTGCACGACATCGGCCACTACACCAGCGAGTTCGGCACCTATTCGCCCGAGGATGTCGAGGACAAGCATCATGACGAGGCCGGCGGCGAGGTGCTGGCGCCGTTCTTTCCGCCGGTCATCGTCGAATGCGTCAGGCTGCATGTCGCGGCCAAGCGCTATCTCTGCGCCACCGACCCGACCTATTTCGGCAGGCTGTCGCAGGCCTCGGTGCATACGCTGTCGCTGCAGGGCGGGCCGATGAGCGCCGATGAAGTGGCCGAGTTCCGCAAGAACCCGTTCCACGAGGAAGCGGTCCGGGTCCGCATCTGGGACGAGAGCGGCAAGATCGCCAACATGAAGACACGGGCGTTTCGCGATTACGTGCCGCTGCTGCAGCGGGTGGTGACGCAGTTCGCCGCGGGTAAGCCGGCGTAATTCCCTCGAAGGAAGGAGGCAGGGTGCAAGCCATGCCTCCTTCCTTTTTTACTCCGCAGGAATGGCGCTCGCCTATCCCTTGTGGTGCACCTGCTGCAGCCCGTAGACCGGCGTCGCCAAGCCGGCCTGCCTGGCTTTCAACTGCAGCGCCAGGAACTGCGAATAGTGTCGTGACTGGTGCAGATTGCCGCCGTGGAACCACAGCGCCTCCTGTTGCGTCGGCTTCCACATGTTGCGCAGCTCACCTTCCCAGGGGCCGGGATCCTTGGTGGTGTTCGAGCCGAGGCCCCAGCATTTGCCGACCTTGTCGGCGGTTTCGCGGGATATCAGATCGGCGGCCCAGCCGTTCATCGAGCCGTAGCCCGTGGCATAGACGATGAGGTCCGCAGGCAGTTCCGACCCGTCGCCGAGCAGAACAGAGTGCTGCTTGATCTCTTCGACGTCGACGCCGCTCTTCAGCTTGATCGAACCATCGATAACCAGCTGCGAGGCGCCAACATCGATGTAATAGCCAGAGCCGCGCCTGAGGTACTTCATGAACAGGCCGGACTCGTCGTCGCCCCAGTCGAGCATGAAACCCGCCTTTTCCAATCCCTTGTAGAACGCCGCATCGCGTTTCTTCATCTCGGCATAGGCCGGGATCTGGAACTCGTGCAGGATCTTGTAGGGCAGCGAAGCGAAGATGAGATCGGCCTTGGCGGTGGTGATGCCATTCTGCAGCGCCTGCTCCGAATAGAGCGAACCCAGTCCGATTTCCATCAACGTGTCGGACCTGGAGATATGGGTACTCGAGCGCTGCACCATGGTGACGTCGGCGCCGGCTTCCCAAAGTGCCGCTGCGATGTCATGGGCGGAATTGTTGGATCCGATGACAACGGCCTTTTTGCCGGCATAGGCGTCGGGACCCGGATGCTTCGACGAGTGGTGCTGGTCGCCCTTGAAGGTCTCCATGCCCTTGAATTTCGGCAGATTGGCCTTGCCGGACTGTCCGGTTGCCAGCACCAGCTGCTTGGGCTTCAGCGTGATGTCCTTGCCGTCGCGGTGGACGACGACGGTCCATTCCTTCGTCTTGTCGTCATAGGACGCGCTTTTGGCCTCGGTCGAGGACCAGTAATTCAGCTCCATCACCTTGGCGTACATTTCCAGCCAGTCGCCGATCTTGTCCTTGGGCGAGAAGACCGGCCAGTTCTTGGGGAAATCGATATAGGGCAGATGGTCGTACCAGACCGGGTCATGCAGACAGAGCGATTTGTAGCGCTTGCGCCAGCTGTCGCCGGCCCGCTCGTTTTTCTCGATGATGATGGTCGGCACGCCAAGCTGCCGCAGCCGCGCGCCGAGCGCGATGCCGCCCTGGCCGCCGCCGATGATGACTGTATAGGGCTGGGTCTTGAAGCCGAGCTCGGCGGCTTCCCTCTCGCGTTCTTCTTTCCATGTCGGACGGTTCTTGCCCGAGCCGTGCCTGGCGCCCATCGGCCGCGCGAAGCCTGCCGGCTCCTCATGGCCTTTCAGTTCGGCCATGGTGGTCAGCAGTGTCCAGATCTTGCCGTTCTTCAGCCTGACATGGCCGAAGCCGCGTGCCACCTCCGTCTCGAAGCTGATCCAGCCCTCGATCAGTTCGCCGCTCTCGGTCGCGTCCTCGCCCTTGGCGATGGCGAAGTGCGACGGCCTGGTGTTCGACAATTGGCTTTTCAGCATGTCGCGGATCTGGTCGCGGCCTTCCATGGTCTTGATGTTCCAGGTGAAGGTAACGAGGTCGCGCCAGTAGCAATCATCTTGAAAGCAATCGACCGCCTTCTCGATGTCATTGGCAGCAAGCGCGGCGCCGAATTGATCGAGCAGGTCGGACAGTTTCTTGCTAGGGGCCGTGTTCTTGCTAGAGGGCTTGTCGAGCATCAGGTTTCCTCCCGTGAAATCCAGATCGTCATGGTGGTCGCTCCGCCGGGCTTGCCGCCGGACGATCAAGTATCGTCAGAGATGGCGGCCCTCGTCACGCCCCACCATAGTTTCCAGCGATTTCAATGGTCTATCCTAGAAATGAGATCGCCGGGCGGTTTCGGAATCGCTCCGGCGCCGGAAACGAACGTTCCATTTGTGAATGCCGCGCCGGTCGCGCAGAATTGATGGTCAAATGCCGCAATGCGGTCACCGGGGCCGATGACAACCGATCGGTGAGAATCCGGGAAGCGGTGGCGGGCAACAGCGCGGTTCCCGGGATTTTCTGGATGCGGAACTCTGGAGCCCGTTATGATCATCACACCTTTTATCCAAGCGTCTTCATGTCGCTCCCTCGGCCGGCGTGGACGCGCAGCAGCAATGGCCGCGGTCATGGCCTTGAGCGCGACCCTGACCGGCCCGCTGGTGCTGCCCGGAACGCAGGCGCATGCGGCGGAAATTGCCGTCACCGTCCGCGAAAGGCTTTCGAACTATGGCGGATGGCGAACCTCCAGCCGCTTCGGCGATGTCTGGGTTCCCTCGGTCCGTACCGAATGGCGGCCCTACACCGAAGGCAGGTGGGTCTGGACCGACGATGGCTGGTACTGGCAGTCCACTGAGCCATTCGGCGATGTCGTCTATCACTATGGCCGCTGGGCCTACGATCCCGATTTCGGCTGGGTGTGGATCGCCGGCGATCAATGGGCGCCAGCCTGGGTGGTGTGGCGTCAGGGCGGCAATGATGTCGGCTGGGCTCCAGCGCCGCCCGACGTCGGTGTCGCCTTCGACGACGCCTGGTGGTGTTTCGTGCCTGTGGCGGCGATCGGCGCGGTCGATCTGGTCAGGGTGGTGCGGCCGGTGCAGGAGAACGTCGTCATTATGCGCAACACGACGATCATCAACCAGACGGTCGTGGTCAACAATGCACCGCGCGTGCGACTTGGCAATCAGGTCGTTGCAATTAATGCCGGACCCCGGCTGCAGCAACTCCCGAAGCCCGTCATCGAATCGATCAAGGCGGCAAAACTGGTTCCGCCTCGCAAAGGCGTGTTTGCCAGTGCACGGCTCGATGTTTCCAGGGGCGCCGAGATCAAGAGGCTTGCCGGCAATACAAAGGGGAACGGGCAAATCCTGGCGGGTCCCAAGACTGCGACCGGCAACAAGGCCAATTCCCCCGGCGCGGTGACTGCCAGCAATCCGGTGGTCGTGAAGCCGGTGAGCAAGCGGATGGCCGCCGGCAACGGCGCGAAGGCCGATGCGCTCAAGCTGCATGCCGACAGGACCGCGGGCGACGGACGCATCGTTGTCAAATCGTCGCTCAACCGGGGTTCGCCCAAATCGGTTTCGCGCAAGCCGGTTTCGCCCAAGCCGGTTTCGGGGCAGCGTCTTGCACGCGGAGCCGAGCAACAAAAGCCGCATCAGCAAGCGCTGGCAATGCGCATGCCCCAGCACCATGCCCCGGCAAGGGTGGCACCCCACCATCCGCCAGCAAAGATGCAGGCCAGGAAGGCGTCCAAATGCGATCCGCGCGTTTCCCGCTGCAAGGCGCCGGGCTGACACCGCAGTCGCGTCGGCACGCTGCGCGCGCCGGCGCGATTTTTCCCGTTGACAGGCCGCCTTTCCCGCCCTTAGTGTCCGCCACCATGAAAACGGCACTCATTCTCGTAGGAAAGCGCGTGGGCAAGGCGGTGTAACCGCCGGGCGAAAACCCCCCATGCGCAAGACACAGGCTCCCTCGGGGGCCTTTTTTATTGCCTGAAACACGACTAAACGACCAGCAAACGCCAAATGGCGACAGTACGGGACCAGACCGATGAGCAACGGACAGAACGAGCGGCGCGAGATGACAGGTGCCGAAATGGTGGTGCAGGCGCTGAAGGACAATGGCGTCAAGCATGTCTTCGGCTATCCCGGCGGCGCTGTCCTTCCGATCTATGACGAGATCTTCCAGCAGGACGATGTCGAGCACATACTGGTGCGCCACGAGCAGGGCGCCGGCCATGCGGCCGAAGGCTATGCGCGTTCGACCGGCAAGGCCGGCGTCATGCTGGTGACCTCCGGCCCCGGCGCCACCAATGCGGTGACGCCGCTGCAGGACGCGCTGATGGATTCGATCCCGCTGGTCTGCCTGACGGGGCAGGTGCCGACCTCGCTGATCGGCTCCGACGCTTTTCAGGAATGCGATACGGTCGGCATCACGCGCCCCTGCACCAAGCACAATTGGCTGGTGAAGGACGTCAACGAACTCGCCGCCACCATCCACGAGGCTTTCCATGTCGCGACCACCGGCCGTCCGGGTCCGGTCGTCGTCGATATTCCGAAGGACGTGCAGTTCGCCAGGGGATTCTACGTCCCGCCGCAGATCGCGCCGCGCACCAGCTACCAGCCTAAGGTCCAGGGCGACCTGGAAAAGGTCAAGGCGGCGGTCGAGCTGATGGCCAGCGCCAAGAAGCCGATCATCTATAGCGGCGGCGGCGTCATCAATTCCGGCCCGGAAGCGAGCCATCTGCTGCGCGAACTGGTCGATCTTACCGGTTTCCCGATTACCTCGACGCTGATGGGCCTCGGTGCCTATCCGGCATCGGGCAAGAACTGGATGGGCATGCTCGGCATGCACGGCACCTATGAAGCCAACATGGCCATGCATGACTGCGACGTGATGATCTGCATCGGCGCGCGTTTCGACGACCGCATCACCGGTCGGCTGACCGCGTTCTCGCCGAATTCGAAGAAGATCCACATCGACATCGATCCATCGTCGATCAACAAGAACGTTCACACCGAGGTGCCGATCATCGGCGATGTCGGCCGGGTGCTGGAGGATATGGTGCGGCTGTGGCGCGCGAGCGCCAAGGCCGACAAGAAGGCGCTCTACCCTTGGTGGGAGCAGATCGCCAAATGGCGTGCGCGCGACTCGCTCGCCTACAAGATGAACAACGACGTGATCATGCCGCAATACG
The DNA here is from genome assembly GCF_003997415.1 of Mesorhizobium sp. M7A.F.Ca.MR.245.00.0.0. Taxonomy (NCBI): domain Bacteria; kingdom Pseudomonadati; phylum Pseudomonadota; class Alphaproteobacteria; order Hyphomicrobiales; family Phyllobacteriaceae; genus Mesorhizobium; species Mesorhizobium sp. M7A.F.Ca.MR.245.00.0.0. Next base: position 94,970 of record NZ_RZTE01000017.1, read on the forward strand.
CGATCGAGCGGCTCTACGAACTGACCAAGGGGCTGGACACCTACATCACCACCGAGGTCGGCCAGCACCAGATGTGGGCGGCGCAGCACTATCATTTCGAGAAGCCGAACCGCTGGATGACGTCAGGCGGGCTGGGCACGATGGGTTACGGCCTGCCGGCGGCGCTCGGTGTGCAGATTGCGCATCCGGACGCGCTGGTCATCGACATTGCCGGCGACGCCTCCGTGCAGATGACGATGCAGGAGATGAGCGCGGCCGTGCAGCACGACGCGCCGATCAAGATCTTCATCCTCAACAACCAGTATATGGGCATGGTGCGGCAGTGGCAGCAGTTGCTGCACGGCAACCGGCTGTCGCATTCCTACACCGAGGCGATGCCTGACTTCGTCAAGCTGGCCGAGGCCTATGGCGGACACGGCATTCGCTGCGAGAAGCCGGACGAACTGGACGATGCGATCAAGGAGATGATCTCGGTCAGGAAGCCGGTGCTGTTCGACTGCCGCGTGGCGACGCTCGCCAACTGCTTCCCGATGATTCCGTCGGGCAAGGCGCACAATGAGATGCTCTTGCCCGACGAGGCGACCGACGAGGCGGTGGCCAATGCCATCGACGCCAAGGGCAGGGAACTGGTGTAGCCGACAGAACCAAGGCAGGGCTGTCGCGAGAAAGCCCTGCGCAAACAGAGAATTAGCTCAAGAGCTTGAAATCGAGATTCATGTCATGAACGCACAGCTACAACCGACCGGCTCCGCCTATTTCATCGCCAAGGAGACGGAAAAGCCGGAAAACCACACGCTTTCCGTGCTGGTCGACAATGAGCCGGGCGTGCTTGCCAGGGTCATCGGCCTCTTTTCCGGGCGTGGCTACAACATCGAGAGCCTGACCGTCTCCGAGACCGAGCATGAGAAGCATTTGTCGCGCATAACCATCGTGACGCGCGGCACGCCGCATGTGCTGGAGCAGATCAAGCACCAGCTCGAGCGCATCGTGCCGGTTCACCGCGTGGTCGACCTGACCGTGCGTTCGCATGAATCCGGCCAGGAGCGGCCGCTGGAGCGCGAACTGGCGCTGGTCAAAGTCGCCGGCACCGGCGAGGCCCGGGTCGAGGCGTTGCGGCTGGCCGATGCGTTCCGCGCCAGCGTCATCGACGCCAACACCGAGCATTTCATCTTCGAGATCACCGGCAAGGGCTCCAAGATCGACCAGTTCATCGCCATCATGAAACCGCTCGGCCTGGTTGAAATCTGCCGCACCGGTGTGGCGGCGTTGAACCGCGGCCCGCAGGCGATGTAGGACTTCGGCGGGGCTGGCGCCGAACGCGCCAGCCAGCTTCCATAGCGAGGCCATCCGCCTTTGCGGGGTCGCCGAGAAGAGACAAGATGCTGACTTGTCAGGAAGGATATCCATGTCGCTCGACGCATTCCTTGCCCTGCTTGTCTACGCCTTCGTGACCTCGATCACGCCGGGGCCGAACAATCTCATGCTGCTGGCATCGGGCGTGAATTTCGGCCTCGTCAGAACCGTTCCGCACATGCTGGGCATCAGCATGGGTTTCCTCGTGCTGCTGCTTGCCGTCGGTCTTGGCCTCGGCGCTGTGTTGACGGCGTTTCCGGCGCTGCATACCGCGCTCAAGATCGCCGGCGGCGCCTATCTTTTGTACCTCGCGTGGAAGATCGCCATGTCGCGCACGCTGACCGGCAAGGGCGAGACGAACGCGCGGCCTATGCGCTTCATCGAGGCGGCCGCATTCCAGTGGGTCAATCCCAAGGCGTGGGTGATGGCGATCACCGCCATGGCCGTCTATGCCAATGCCGAGCACCCGTTCCTGTCGGTGGTGTTGATCGCCGTGGCTTTCACTATCGTCAATTTGCCGAGCGTCTCGGTATGGGCAGGGTTCGGCACGGCGCTGCGTGGCTTCCTGTCGGACCCGGTGCGGCTGAAATGGTTCAACATCGCCATGGGCGTGCTGCTGGCGGCGACGCTTTGGCCGATGCTTAAATAGGCCGTGGGGCGCCACCATCCGATCGTAGGGGGACGGGATTCGCACTCTCGGCGGACCGTGCGGATCGGGAGCCGCCACGTGTTGCACATCCATTGTGCAGTGCACATTAAATCTTCGTAATGCCGCCTTTTGGCCCTTTTCCGACAAAGGCGTGTCCTATCTATTCGGCGAAATCGCGGCAACGGGCCGCGCTGGAATAGAACCCATCGGACCACGACGTGTCGGGTGGAGAGGGCCTTTGACCATGCGTGGAAAAGTCGTTCTTTCGTTGCTGGCCGTCGCCTGCCTGGGTGCGGCCGGGTGGCTCTATCTCTCGCCTGACGCGCTTGGCAGGGTCCAGAAGGTCATCGGCGCAAAGCAGGTTGCCGCGCCGGACAAACAGGCTGCGGCTTCGGACAAGAAGGCCGACAATGCCGGGCGCTCGGCCTCCATCCTCTCGGCCGTCGCCTCGACAGCCGATTTCCCGATCCGGCGTTATGCGATCGGCTTCGTCTCCTCTCCCGCCGTCGTCAACATCAACGCGCGGGTGTCCAGCCAGATCGTGTCCATCGACGTCAAGGACGGGCAGATGGTCAAGACCGGCGATCTGCTGTTTTCGCTCGATGACCGGGCACTGAAGGCGCAGCTGGCCAAGGATCAAGCGGCGCTGGCCAAGGATCAGGCGATGCTCGCCAGCTCGCAGTCCGATCTCCAGCGCGCCAAGGATCTGGTCGCCAAGCAGGCCGGCACGCAGCAGACCTACGACCAGGCCGTCGCCGCGCAGAAGGCTGCCGCAGCGACCGTCGATGCCGACAAGGCGACAATCGACGCCGACAATGTCCAGCTTGGCTTCGCCACGATCACGGCGCCGATTTCCGGCAGGCTGGGTGCGGTCAGCGTCGCCGTCGGCGATCTCGTCACCGTCAGCAATGGCAACAGCAGCACGGCGACCCCGCTGGTGACCATCACCCAGATGGACCCGCTGCAGGTCAACTTCAATCTTCCCGAGAGTAACCTGGCCCTGCTGCACAAGGCGCTCGCCAACCCGCAGCAGGGCGCGGTGACACTGACCAAGGACGGCGACCCGACGCCGATCGGCAAGGGCACGCTCGATTTCGTCGACTCCAGCGTCGACACCGCGTCGGGCACGATTGCCACGCGGGCAAGCATTCCCAATGCGGACCTTTCGCTATGGCCAGGCCAGTATGTGAATGTCGTGCTCGACGCCGGCATCATGCCGCAGATGACATCGGTTCCCACGGTCGCGGTGCAGCCAAGCCAGAAGGGGCCGTTCGTCTATGTCGTCAAGCCGGACAACACGGTCGAGTTGCGGCCGGTGCAGGTGGCGCTGACCGAAGGCGAGAACAGCGCCATCAGCCAGGGGCTGAAAAGCGGCGAGAAAGTTGTCACTGAGGGCCAGACGAGGCTGAAGGACGGCGCCGCGGTGCATGAGGGCAAGGCCACGGCCGATGCCGCGCCGAAGGTGGCCGAGGCGAGCAAAGCCGGCGAGGCGGCCCAATGATCTCCGAATTCTGCGTACGCAGGCCTGTCGCCACCCTTCTGATGTCGTTCGCCCTCGTGCTGGGCGGACTGTTCGCCTACAAATTCCTGCCGGTGGCGGCACTGCCCAGCGCCGAATTCCCGGTGGTCAACGTCTCGGCTTCGCTGCCCGGCGCCTCGCCGGAAACCATGGCGACATCGGTGGCGACGCCGCTGATCAAGCAGTTCGCCACCATCGCCGGCATCGATTCCATTTCGACGACGAACTCGCTTGGCCAGACCTCGATCGCCATCCAGTTCGTGCTCAACCGCGACATCGACGCGGCAGCAGCCGACGTGCAGGCGGCGATCGCGCGCACGCAGAAATCATTGCCGCCGCAGATGACGGCGCCGCCGAGCTATCGCAAGGTCAATCCGGCCGACGCGCCGATTCTTTTGATGTCGCTGGTCAGCGACACGGTTCCGCTGACCGACCTCGATGCTTTCGCGGAAAATGTCATCTCGCCGTCGCTGTCGACCATAGACGGCGTGGCGCAGGTCTCGATCTTCGGCCAACAGAAATACGCGGTGCGCATCCAGATCGACCCGACCGCGCTTGCCGCGCGCGGCATCTCGATCGATCAGCTGCAGGCGGCGGTCGCCTCGGCCAACAGCAACACGCCGCTCGGCGTGCTGCAGAACGACAAGCAGCAGCTTACCATCACCGCCAACACGCAGCTGACTGACGCCGCCGGCTTCTCCAACATCATCATCGCCACCAAAAACGGTCACCCCGTGCGGTTGGGCGAGGTGACCCGTGTGGTCGATTCGGTGCAGACGACGACGACGGCGAGCTGGTATGACGGTACGCGCGCGATCATCATGGCGGTGCAGCGCCAGCCCGACGCCAACACCGTCGACGTCGTCGACAAGGTCAAGGCCATGCTGCCGTCCTTCAAGGACCAGATGCCGGCCGCCGCCGACATCAAGCTGCTTAACGACCGCTCCAGTTCGATCCGTCAGGCCGTCGATGACGTCCAGTTCACGCTGCTGTTGACCATCGCGCTGGTGGTCATGGTGATCTTCGTGTTCCTGCGCCGGGTGACGGCGACCATCATCCCGGCCGTGGCGGTGCCGATCTCGCTGATCGCCACGCTCGGCGCGATGTTCCTGTTCGGCTTTTCCATCGACAACATATCGCTGATGGGCCTGACGCTGGCGGTCGGCCTCGTCGTCGACGACGCCATCGTGATGCTTGAAAACATCTTCCGCCATATGGAGGAGGACGGGCTGTCGGCCTTCGACGCATCGCTGAAGGGCGCGCGCGAAATCGGCTTCACCATCATCTCGATCTCGATCTCGCTGGTGGCGGTGTTCATCCCCGTGCTGCTGATGGGTGGCGTCATCGGGCGCATCTTCAACGAGTTCGCCGTCGTGGTGACAGTCGCCATCCTGGCGTCGATGTTCGTGTCGCTGACGCTGACGCCGATGCTGTGCTCGCGGCTGCTGTCGGTGACCAAAGCCGACCGCGACAAGCATGGCCCCGGCCATAAGCAGGACCTCGTCACCCGCGGCTACGACAAGGTCTTGAGCTTCTGCCTGCGGCATACCTTCCTGGTGTTCCTCGTTTTCGTCGGCACCGCGGCAGCGTCGGTGTGGCTGATCCAGACTTCGCCGAAGGGTTTCTTCCCGCAGGAGGACATCGGCCAGATATCGGTGACCACCATCGCACGCCAGGACATCTCTTTCGACGCCATGTCCAGGCTGCAAGGACAGGTCGCCAGCGTCTTCTCGCATTCGCCCTATGTCGACCATGTGGCGTGGTCGGCGGGCAGCGGCAACAATGCGCTCAACCAGGGGCAGCTTTTCGTCCAGCTTAAGGGCAAGGACCAGCGCCCCGATATCGAGAAGGTGCTTTCGGACCTGCGCAAGCAACTGGCCGGCGTGGCGGGCATCGAGACCTACATGCAGCCGGTGCAGAATTTGAGGCTGGGCTCGCGGTCGTCGGCCAGCGCCTACCAGCTCGTGGTTCAGGGCCTTGATACCGGCCTGACCGATATTTGGGCGCAGAAACTGAACGACGCGATGGCCGCCGATCATGCGAACTTCACCGACGTCACCAGCGACCTGCAGAACAATGCGCTGCAGGCTACGCTGGTGGTGGATCGCGACAAGGCCGCCCAGCTCGGTATCGACACCGACACGTTGCGCTCCGCCCTCTATGGCGGGTTCGGCACCGACCAGGTTTCGACAATCTTCGGTTCGGCCGACAGCTACGAAGTCATCACCGAGCTCGATCCCAAGATCGAGTGGTCGCCCGAGCGGATGCTGGCCATCCAGATGAGGACGGCGAGCGGCAGTCTTGTTCCGCTCGGCGCCTTCGCCCGGGTCGATCGCACGGCCGGCGCCCTGACGGTCAACCAGCTCGGCCAGCTTCCAGCCGTGACCATCTCCTACAATCTGCCGCAGGGCGTGGCGCTGGGCGACAGCGTGACGCGCATCAATGCGCTCAAGGAGCAGATCGGCATGCCGACGGTGATCTCGACCACCTTCGCCGGCACGGCCAAGACCTTCCAGGATTCTCTTGCCAACCAGGGTTTTCTGGTCGGCGGCGCAATCCTGACGATCTACATCGTGCTCGGCATCCTCTACGAGAGCTTCATCCACCCGCTCACCATCCTCACCGGCCTGCCGTCGGCCGTGCTCGGAGCGGTCGTTGCGCTGCGCTTCGCCGGCATGGATCTGTCTGTCATCGCGGTGATCGGCATCCTGATGCTGATCGGCATCGTCAAGAAGAACGGCATCATGATGGTCGACGTCGCGCTTGAACTGCGACGAGACGGCATGTCCGCGACCGAGTCGATCCACAAGGCCTGCCTCATGCGGTTCAGGCCGATCATGATGACGACGCTGGCGGCGCTGATGGGCACGTTCCCGATTGCGCTCGGCACCGGAGCCAGCGCCGAACTGCGCCAGCCGCTGGGCGTTGCCGTTGTCGGCGGCCTGCTTGCCTCGCAGGCACTGACCCTGTTCGTGACGCCGGTGATCTATGTCTACATGGAGAATTTCTCGGGCTGGCTGGTCGGGCTCTGGTCGAAGCGCAAGGGCGAGACGGGCCCGGTCGAAGCGGGGGATCAGCCCTCGCTGTTCAAGCCTAGGGAAGACATGCTGCCAGAACCGCAGCAGGCGGCGGCCGAATGATGTGACAGGGCCAGCGCCATGTGCCGTTGGCCCAAGCCGTTGCGCTTGCGGCGGCATCACTGGAAACGTAGTTTGCGGCCATGTCACACGATCATGACCACGACAACGAACTCGATCCGTTTGCCGCCCGCGTGCGCGCGCTGGAAACCATCCTCACTCAGAAGGGGCTGATCGATCCGGCCGCGATCGACGTCATCGTCGACACCTACGAGACGAAGATCGGCCCGCGCAATGGCGCCAGGGTGGTGGCGAAAGCCTGGAGCGATCCCGCCTATGCCGAATGGCTGAAGCGCGATGCGACGGCGGCGATCGGTTCGCTGAGCTATACCGGCCGGCAAGGCGAGCACATGCAGGCAGTGTTCAACACGCAGGACACCCACAACCTCGTCGTCTGCACGCTGTGCTCCTGTTATCCGTGGTCGGTGCTCGGCCTGCCGCCGGTCTGGTACAAGGCGCCACCTTATCGTTCGCGCGCGGTGATCGATCCGCGCGGCGTGCTGGAGGAGTTCGGGCTGACGCTGCCGGCGGACAAGAAAATACGCGTCTGGGATTCGACCGCGGAGCTGCGCTATCTCGTCGTGCCGATGCGGCCCGAGGGCACCGAGGGCTGGAGCGAGGAGCGGCTGGCGGAGCTGGTCAGCCGTGACGCGATGATCGGGACCGGCCTGGCCCAAAGACCTGAAATAGAGGGGCAGCCGGCATGAACGGGCCGCACGATCTCGGCGGGCAGATGGGGTTCGGCCCCGTCGCGCCCGAAAAGGACGAGCCGTATTTCCATGCCGCCTGGGAAAGGCGGGCGCTCGGCGTGACGCTGACTGCCGGCGCCATGGGCGCGTGGAACATCGACGAGAGCCGGCACGCACGGGAATCGCTGCATCCGGCTGTCTACTATTCATCGAGCTACTACCAGATATGGATCAAGGCGCTGGAGGTGCTGTTGAACCGCCATGGCTTCGTCAGCGAGCGCGATCTCGAAGCGGGCAAGGCAGTCGATCCGGCAGCGACGCCCAAGAGGGTGCTGAAGGCGGAAAACGTGCCCGCAGTGCTGGCCAAGGGTGGTCCTTGCGACCGGCCGGTGGCGCGGCCGGCGCGGTTCAAGGCCGGCGACCCCGTACGGACCAAAAACCTCAACCCGACCGGCCACACGCGGCTGCCGCGCTATGCGCGCGCCAAGCAGGGGGTGATTGAGACGGTGCACGACGGTTTCGTGTTCCCCGACAGCAACGCGCATGGACACGGCGAAAATCCGCAATGGGTCTACACCGTGGTTTTCGAAGGGCCGGAAATCTGGGGCGAGGGCGCCGACCCGGCGCTGAGCGTCTCGATAGACGCCTGGGAGAGCTATCTTGAGCCGGCGTGATACGGATCTGCCCGAGCTGCCGCCGGGCGTCGATGCGCCGGTGTTTGCCGAGCCGTGGCAGGCTGAGGCGTTCGCCATGACGGTGGCGTTGCACGACAAGGGCCTGTTTTCGTGGAGCGATTGGGCGCAGGCGCTGTCGATCGAAGTGAAGAAGCCAGGCGCCGCGGCTGACGGCCATGACTATTACGAACATTGGCTGGCCGCGCTGGAAAGCCTGCTTGCCACCAAAGGGCTGGCCGCGAAGTCGGATGTCGACGCCATGGCTGAAGCCTGGGAGCGCGCCGCGCATGCCACGCCGCACGGCAAGCCGATCCTGCTGGAAAACGATCCCCAGCCGATTCGATAAGGCGTGGGGTGAGCTTGTATGTTCCCTTTACGTTCTTGTCTGCGCCTGATAGCCTGACCCGTCGGCGGCATTGAAGCGTCCCGGCGCATCGATGATGGTGGCGGCTGTCTTGTCTTTCCCTTGCGAATCCGGTCTCTCGCGCTGATGGAATTCTCTCCCCAACAGGACGACGCGCTGAAGGCGGTCGCCCAATGGCTGAAGACCGGCCAGCCGCAGCTGTTCCGGCTGTTCGGCTATGCCGGCACCGGCAAGACGACCTTGGCGCGGTATTTCGCCGAACATGTCGACGGCCAGGTGCAGTTCGCCGCCTTCACCGGCAAGGCGGCGCAGGTGCTGCGCTCCAAGGGCGCGGTCAATGCGCGCACCATTCATTCGCTGATCTATCGGCCGAAGGGCGAGGAATCGGTATCGGACGAGGTCACCGGCAAGACCTCGATGTCGCCGACCTTCTCGCTTAACCGCCAGAGCCCGATTACGCGGGCGAAACTGGTCGTCATCGACGAATGCTCGATGGTCGACGAGCAGCTCGGCCGCGACCTGATGAGTTTCGGCACGCCGATCCTGGTGCTGGGCGACCCCGGCCAGCTGCCGCCGATCTCGGGCGGCGGCTTCTTCACCGACCACAAGCCGGATTTTTTGCTGACCGAAATCCACCGTCAGGCGCGCGACAACCCGATCCTGCGGCTGGCGCTCGATGTGCGCGAGGGCCGTGAATTCATGCGTGGCGACTATGGCACGGCGCAGGTGATCGGCAAGGAAGACGTTACCCAGGAACTGGTGCTGAAGGCGGACCAGGTGCTGGTCGGCACCAACCGCACGCGTCGCCGCTACAATCAGCGGCTGCGCGAGCTCAAGGGCTTCAACGCCGATTATCCGCAGGCCGGCGACAAGCTGGTCTGCCTGCGCAACGATCCGGCCAAGGGCCTGCTCAATGGCTCGCTGTGGAAGGTGATGACCTCGTCACGCGAGACGGTGAAGCCGGGCATCAACCTTCTGGTGTCGCCGGAAGAGGACGATCCGGATCGCGGCGTCGCCAAGATCAAGCTGCTCAAGGCGGCGTTCGAGGATCCCGATGCCGATATCCCCTGGCAGCAGAAGAAGCGCTTTGACGATTTCGACTATGGCTACGCGCTGACCGTGCACAAGGCGCAGGGCTCGCAGTGGAACGAGATTGTGCTGTTCGATGAAAGCTGGGCCTTCAAGGAAACCCGCCAGCGCTGGCTCTACACCGCCATCACGCGGGCGGCCGAGCGGCTGACGATCGTCAGGTAGGGGCGCCGGATGCTGTTGCCCCGATAGGCTGCGCGGCAAGCCATTGCCAGGCGGCGGCCTCGTCCTCCGCCTTGAAGTGCCTGATTTCAACGGGCGGTGAGGACGGCAGAAAGCGTTGTGCGTCCGCTATCCAGTCCGGTTCGCCGATGGTTGCGCAACGGCCGACATGTTCTAATGCATGGATGGCGCCCTGCTTCAGGGTCTCGTCCGCGATGTCGGCCCAGTCGACGCCATCGTGGTCGACGAGGCGCACCAGCACATCGATGCGCGGATGCAGGGCATAGGCTGCCTCCAGCAGCCCGAAAAGATTTTCACCGTCGGCCGCGGAAACGTGCCCGACGACATCGATGGCGAAAAGGTCGTCGCGGCTGGTCTCGATACGGCGAATTGCCGGAACCTCATCGAGAAAATTCATCGGCGCTTTCCTTTCCCGGCTCGTTCATCAGGCTTGGAACACCCGAAACCCCCAGTCTGTTCCCACCAAAGGCATTACTGTTCCCGTCAAAGGCATTATAGGTGGGCGCGTTGAATGATTTCCGAGGCCGCCCGCATGCCCGCAAAGCTCTCCGTCAACCTCAATGCCATCGCCATGCTGCGCAACCGGCGCGACCTGCCGTGGCCAAGCGTGACCGGCCTCGGCCGCATTGCGCTGGCGGCCGGCGCGCATGGGCTGACGGTGCATCCGCGCCCCGACGAGCGGCACACAAGACACTCCGATCTGCCTGAGATCCGGTCGCTGATCGACGACGAGTTTCCGCGCGCGGAATTCAACATAGAGGGCTATCCGACCGAGGATTTCCTGTTGCTTGTGGAAAAGCATCAGCCTGAACAGGTGACTTTGGTGCCGGACGATCCGGCCCAGGCGACATCGGACCATGGCTGGAACTTCGCCACCCAGGCCGCGTTCCTTACACCGATCGTCAAACGCTTGAAAAAAGGGGCCTTTCGCGTGTCGCTGTTTTCCGACCCTGATCCCGATTGGGTGGCGGCCGCACGCGACACCGGTGCCGATCGCATCGAGCTCTATACTGGTCCATATGGCAGCTATCACACAGATTCCGCCAAAGCGGCCAAGGAGCTGGAAAGATTGGGAAAAACCGCTGACGCTGCGCTTGCCGCCGGGCTGCAGGTCAATGCCGGGCACGATCTGGTGGTCGGCAATCTGCCGGCGCTGGTCAAGCGCATTCCGGCATTGGCCGAAGTGTCGATCGGACATGGGTTGACAGCCGACGCGTTGGAGTATGGCATGGCCGGCACGGTGGGTCGGTTCCTCAAGGCCTGCGGATGGTAGCGATGGGCAGCCTGGCGCGGCAGGCATGGCAGCCATTACGCGACGGCACTTGATATTGCATCGCAGCAAGCGTAGAGCACCGCGCGCTTATCGGAGTGTCGTCCATGGCCCTTACCAACACTGGTAGTGAGGCAGAACCCGTCGAACAATCGAGCCATTCGGAAGTCGAACAGCACAGCACCAAGGTTCTGATGCTGGGCGCGCTCGGTGTCGTCTATGGGGATATCGGCACCAGCCCGATCTACGCCTTTCGCGAGGCGCTGGTGGCGTCGTCGGGCGGCAATGTCGCCCAGCGCGGCGATATTCTCGGCGTGCTGTCGCTGATCATCTGGTCGCTGACGATCATCGTCACCATCAAATACATCATGTTCGTGCTGCGCGCCGACAACCGCGGCGAGGGCGGCGTGCTGTCGCTGATGGCGCTGGCGCGCGGCAGTTTCCCCAAGCGTTCAGCATTGATGCTCGCTATCGGCATCGTCGGGGCATCGCTTTTCTTCGGTGACGCCGTCATCACACCGGCGATTTCGGTGCTGTCGGCGGTTGAGGGCATGAATGTCGTCACGCCGACCTTCCAGCCCTATGTCGTGCCGCTGACATTGGTCATCCTTGCCATGGTGTTCGCGGTGCAGCGCTTTGGCACGGGCGGGGTGGGATTGGTGTTCGGCCCGGTGACCGCGGTATGGTTCCTGGCCATCGGCCTTTCCGGCCTCAACCACATCATCGCCGATCCGGATATCCTGTGGGCGGTGAGCCCGCACTATATCGTCGCCTTCCTGATCAATTCGCCCGATGTCGCCTTCGTGACCATCGGCGCCATCTTTCTCGCCGTGACCGGCGCCGAAGCGCTCTATGCCGATCTCGGCCATTTCGGCCGCAAGCCGATCGTGCTGGCCTGGCTGGCGATCGTGTTTCCCTGCCTGCTGCTCAATTATGCCGGGCAGGGTGCCTTCGTGCTGGCCAAGAATGGCGTCGTCGGCCATCCGTTCTTCGAGATGAACGAAGGCTGGACGCTGATCCCGATGGTCGTGCTGGCGACCGCCGCTACCGTCATCGCCAGCCAGGCGGTGATATCAGGCGCGTTCTCGCTGACCAGGCAGGCGGTGCAGCTCAACATGCTGCCGCGGCTCGAAATCCTGCACACGTCGGAGAAACAGTCCGGCCAGATCTACATGCCGCGCGTCAATCTTCTGCTGGCGCTGGTGGTGATGATGCTGGTGGTCGGCTTCGGCGAGTCCAGCAGGCTGGCGTCGGCCTACGGTATTTCGGTGACCGGCAACATGCTGGTGACGACGGTGCTGCTCTATGTCGTCATGACGCGCATCTGGAAATGGCGGCTGTGGGTGGCAATCTCGCTTACGGCGCTGTTCGGCTTCATCGATGTCGGCTTCTTTGCTTCCAACATCGTCAAGGTGTTCGAGGGCGGCTGGGCCTCGCTGGCCGTGGCCTTCACCGTCGTGCTGGCCATGTGGACCTGGGTGCGCGGCAGCCGCTATCTGTTCGACAAGACCCGCCGCAACGAGATCCCGCTCGATTTCCTTGCCGGCAATTTGTTGAAGAAGAAGCCGCAGCTGGTCTCCGGCACCGCCGTCTTCCTCACCAGCGATCCGCTAAGCGCGCCAACCGCGCTGATGCACAGCCTGAAGCACTACAAGGTGCTGCATGAGCAGAACGTCATCCTTTCGGTGGTGACCGCGCCGCAGCCGGTGGTGCCCGACAGCGACCGGGTCAAGATGGAGACGGTCAACGAGCTGTTCATGCGGGTGACGCTGACCTTCGGCTACATGGAGCAGCCCAACATCCCGCGCGCACTGGCGATCTGCCGCAAGCAGGGCTGGAAGTTCGACATCATGACGACCTCGTTCTTCCTGTCGCGGCGTTCGCTCAAGGCCTCGCCCAATTCCGGCATGCCGGTGTGGCAGGACCGGCTGTTCATCGGCCTGGCCCGCACTGCGGCCGACGCGACGGAGTACTTTCAGATCCCGACCGGGCGCGTGGTCGAGATCGGCACGCAGGTGGCGATCTAGGCACCTGCCGGATCGGCGAATGGACTGTGCCGTCCGGCACAGTCCATGTCACTCCGCTTCAGCCGGCCAGCGCGGCCTTGTTTGCCTCGAGGAACTGCTTCAGCGTCTTCGACTTGCGGCCGGAAAGCGTCTCGACCGCGTCCGTCACCATGGCGATGCGGCCGGAACGCGTGTTGGCGTCGAACGACACGATGATGCGGGCAAAGTCCTCGGGAACGCCAGCCGCCTTCACGCCTTCGGTCAAGGCTTCATCCGAAACCTGGACGACATCGAGCGGCTTGCCGGTGACCTCGCTTACCAGGGCGGCGATCTCGGCCGTCGTGTAGGCCTGCGGGCCGGTCAAGGTGTAGGTCTCGCTTTCGCTTGATGCGTCAGCGAGGCCGGCGGCGATCGCTGCCGCCATGTCGTCGCGCGCACCGTGCGCCATGCGGCCGTCGCCGGCGGACGTGTACCATTTTCCCGAAGCGATCGCGTGCGGCAGGGCCATGAACAGGTTCTCCTGGTACCAGCCGTTGCGGAAGATCGTGTAGGGGATGCCGCTCGCTTTGATCGCCTGCTCGGTGCCGTAGTGATCATTGGCAAACAGCACCGGCGAAACCGGTTCCGGGTTGGGCATCGAGGTGTAGAGAAGGTGGGAAACACCGGCCTTTTTAGCGGCGGCAACCGCGTTCTGGTGCTGCCTCAGGCGCTTGCCGTGTAGCAGGTCGATCTCGCCGGTCGAGATGATCAGCACCCTGTCGGCGCCCTTGAAAGCAGCCTCCAACGATAGTGTGTCGTCGAAGTCAGCCGCCCTTGTGATGACGCCTCGCGCCGCCAACTCGGCGAGGTTGTCCGGATTGCGGGTGGCGGCGATGATCCGGCCCGCGGGGACCTTGAACGTGTCCAGCAGGTGGTTGATGACGCCGCGGCCGAGCTGGCCGGAAGCGCCGGTGACGAGAAGGGTTTGGGTCATGGAAGATCCTGACGTTGCGCCGCTAAGGCGGTTCGAGTGGTGGTCTCAAAAAGAGACCAGCACTAAAATAGGAATTGACCCAGAGCCGTAAAGAAGGCAGTTTTTCGGGAGGTAGGCACGCGCAGGGAACCAGCGGTGGACAGCAAGATTGTCAATCTGAGATCGAAGTTGGAGGTCTACAAGGCGGTCTCCGGCGGCGGCAACTTCTCCAATTGTCCGGTCCGCGAGGTCATACAGGGCGTGAGCGGCAAATGGAGCTCGCTGCTGATGATGGCTTTGGCCGAGCAGCCCTATCGCTTCGGCGAGTTGCGGCGGCTGGTGCCTGACATTTCACAGCGCATGCTGACGCAGACGCTCTACGATTTGCAGCGCGACGGCTATGTGCATCGCGAGGTGTTCCCGACCAAGCCGCCGAGCGTCGAGTACAGCCTGACCGATCTCGGGCATTCGATGTTCGGCGCCTTGCATCAGCTGATCCTGTGGGCCGAGCTCAATCATGATGCGGTGCGCGGCGCACGCGCCGATTTTGATGCCGCCCAGGGCTGACCTGCGGCGCAAAGCCGTTGGTGACGGCTTGATTTCGTCCCGCCGCTGAAGGATTGTCCGGCCAATCCGGCTTTGGGGGCACTGGCATTTCCTATGATATCGCAATTGCAGGCGCCGGGCCGGCGGGACTGGCCGTGGCGCTCTATCTCAAGCGTGCCGGGCATCGGGTCACGGTCTTCGAGCGCTTCGATGAACCGAAGCCGGTCGGCTCCGGGCTGATCCTGCAGCCGACAGGGCTGACGGTGCTGGCCGATCTTGGCCTGCTTCCCGACATACTGGCGCTGGGCAGCCGCATCGACCGCCTGCATGGCGCCGATGCTTCCACTGGCCGTACCGTGCTCGATGTCCGCTACGATGCGCAACGCGGTGGCCGCTTCGGGCTGGCGGTGCACCGGGCGGCTTTGTTCGGTGTGCTTTTCCGCGCCGCGCAGAGCGAGGCGATCGCCATCGAGACCGGCGTCGAGATCGAGGCCCTGGAGACCGGCGAACGGGCGACGCTGATCTGTGGCAACGGGCGGAGGGCAGGGCCGTTCGATCTGGTCGTCGACGCCAGCGGTTCGCGCTCGAAACTGCGCCGCGAAAGCGCTCCAGGCGAGCCGCGGCCACTCACCTACGGTGCGTTCTGGGCCTCGCTCGGCTGGCGTGGCGATGGTTTCGACGAGCACGCGCTGCTGCAACGCTACGACAAAGCGAGCGTGATGATCGGCGTGCTGCCGATCGGCCGGCCGGAGCCGGGCGCTGAAAAGATGGCGGCCTTCTTCTGGAGCCTGAAGCCGTCGGATGCCGATGAGGTGCGCGTTCGCGGCCTGAACGCCTGGAAGGAAAGGGTGGTCCGGCTGTGGCCGCAGAGCGAGGCGTTCACCAGCCAGATCGACAGTTTCGACCAGCTCTCGCTGGCCCGCTACGGCCACCACACGATGAAGCTTCCGGCCGGTAGGCGATTGGCGGCCATCGGCGACGCGGCGCATTCCACCAGTCCGCAACTCGGGCAAGGGGGCAACATGGCGCTGCTCGACGCGGCGGCGCTCAGCCATGCGCTGGTGCGGACAACGAGTGTCGAGGCAGCACTGGAGGCCTATGCGAAGGCGCGGCGCTGGCATGTCCGCATCTTCCAGGCGCTGTCGCTGGCATTCACGCCGTTCTACCAGTCGGATTCGGTGGCGCTGCCCTTCATCCGCGACAGGCTGGTGGCGACGGTGGCAAAAATCCCGCCGGCGCCGCAATTCCTTGCCTCGATGGTGGCTGGAACCGTGACCAATCCCTTCAAGCGGATCGGACTCAAGGAAACACGGTGGGATTTCGAACAAAATCCGGGTCATGATACGACCGCATCCTAGAGTTTTCGCCTCAGACCGATCCGCATGAACGTTGTCATGTCCATAGTCCGAAAATCGCTAAGCCTGATGCAGGTCGTTGCATCTGTCCTGGCCACGTCGGTCGTGGCGCCGCCCTTGCCGACGGCGCAAGCTCAGACGCCGGGCCAAGCCGGTCAGCAGGCTCCAGCAGGCAGTGAAGAGGCGCTGAAAGTTCGGATCGATGCGGCCTACAAGCTGATGATGGAGGTGGCGCGTTTCGACGACGGTTACGTGCAGTTGCGGGCAGCGCTGCTCGATGCGGCCAGGAGCGACCTCTATGAATTTACGGTCGAGAGTTACTCGAACGCCGGCGCGACATTTCTCAACAACCAGATCCTCGACAACGCCGAGGAGATTTTTGCCGAAGGCCTGAAAACCAGGGCGATGCAGCAGGATGTCGCGAAGCGTGCCGATTTCTATCTCAATTACGCAATGCTGAAACAGGCCGAGAAAGACTATCAGGGCTTCGTTTCCATGTGCGCTACGGCAACCAATCTCTACGCCCACTACCAAGGCACGGAATCCCTGGAACTCATGTATGCCAACGATGTGCTGGCGACAGGGATCGCTGCATTCGGTCAAATCGCTGCGGCGATCAACGTCGACCAGCGCAATCTGGAGATTGCGGAGCGGGTGCTTGGCCAGGATGATCGCTTCACCTGGAAGCTGCAGAACAATCTGGCCGACATGCTGCGTCAGATCGGGGCACCGGCACGCGCCTTACAGTACGACCTGAATGTGCTCGAGAAACGTATCGGCTACTACGGGCCAAATCACTTCAACGTTCTGGTTAGCGCCAACAACACGGCTCAGGACTATCTCGACCTCGCCAAGTACGACGAGGCCTTGCGCTATTTCCAGCAGGACCGGGATATCGCTGTCGTCCTCAAGCAGGAAGGCAATTTGATTGAGCAGGCCGATGCCTGGCTGCTCTACACCAGGGCTCTTTCCGGTGCACAGCCGCTCGACGCGCCGACGCTCGCACGCTTGCTGCCGCTGACCAACCACGCGAGTTATCCCGAGATATTGGCAATCAAGATCGCCAACCTGCTCGCCGCGCATTTCGCCGCCATGGGCGATACCGAAAACAGCATGAACCAACTCGATCGGGCCTATAGCATCGCCGGATCGACATACGGCTCGGGACACCCGCTGACCTTTGCCGCGCGGCAGGCCATGGCCAACCTCAAGGCGAAGACGAATCCCGAGGCTGCAGCCACCGATTTTGCGGCTCTCAACCATGACATGTTGCGTTGGAATTGGTTCCAGGTGAGCACGGCCGCCAACCCGGTCGTCGCTGAAGCCAGCCGCGCCTTGGCCGATGACATGCTCTACGACTATGCGCGGCTGGCAAAAAACAACGCATCGGCAGTGCCGGCATTCGCTGAAGCGGTGCGTCGCTGGCCGACACTCGAAAACGACAAACGGGATCAGTTGCGCAGACTGTCGCGTTTGATCGATCCGAACGATATGGAGACACGGCATTTGATCCAGGCCGGGATACGGCTGTCCCTGGCCTACCAGGAGGCTGCTTCCAGTGGCGACAGTGCCGACGATCCAGGTGCGGTACAGCCCGACGAGGCTCAGGCGGCGTACGAAAAGGCGATCACGAGAGTTACGACCAAGTACAGCTTCGACCAAAGCGTGGTGGACAAGCCTCTGCCGATGGCCAACACGCTGCTGAAGCCCAACGAGGCGCTGATCGATTATTTCATCACTCGCAAGTGGCGGGCGGACCGCGAGAGCGCCGATCCGCTGGAAGACGAACGGCTCTACGCGATCGTCACGCGCAAGGACCAGCAGCCGTCGCTCTATGACCTCGGCGATCCGCGCGGGCTCATCCCAGCCGCCCGGGAAACCCGCATGGCAAACCTCAGGTCGACCCGCTCCGCGCAGGAGCGTGGCGCTGTGACCCTGGTCGATCTGAACGCGACATTCACAGGGCTTTACGCCGGTCTGATCGCACCTCTGGAGCCGTCGCTTGGCGGCGCCGACACGCTTTTCGTGGTGCCGGACGGCAAGCTGTTTTCGGTGCCATTCCCCTTGCTGCAGGACAGCAAGGGCGCGTCGCTCGACGATCGCTTCCTGGTGCGCATGCTGACCCGGCCGGAATCGCTGTTGAACGCAGGCATCGATCAGAGTTTTCCCAAGTCCGGCAAGGCCTTGCTGGCCGGCGGCCTGGATTACGCACGGGGTGCGGAGAAGGGTGCCGAGCCGCTACCGGGTACCCGCAAGGAGGTCGACGCGATCGCCTCGATCCTGCACGGCGATCATTATTCGGTCGAGACCCTTACCGGAACGGCTGCCGGCGAACGGGCGCTGCGCAAGGACATCGAGCAGGCCACGGTCGCGCATCTGGCCACACATGGTGCCTACCGCGACGAGAAAGAGGGCGGCGTCGGTGCCGTGAATGCGCTGTGGCAGAGTGAGGTCGTGCTGTCCCAGTCGGGAAACCGGCAATCGATGAAGCGCGATGATGATGACGGCCGGCTCTATGGCATGGAGCTGATGATGTGGGATTTGTCGAATCTCGACCTGCTTGTGCTCTCCGCCTGCGAGACGGCCCGTGGCCAGGAGACATTCGTCGGCGGTTTGCGCGGCCTGCCGACGGCAATCAACATTGCCGGTGCGAAGCGCTCGTTGCTAGCCCTTTGGCCTGTGGACGATGCGGGAACCGCTGCCTTCATGGTGAGCTTCTACGGCCATCTCGCCGCCGGGCGGACTTATCCGGAAGCGCTGCGCCAGGCCCGTCGCGATGCCCGCGACGGCGAGATATCAGGCGCGCAGGACCCTCGGGTGTGGGCCGCCTTCGTCATGTTCGAAAACTGACGGCCACGAGCCAACGCTTGCCCGCGATCGATCCGTTCAAGCGGATCGGGCTGGCCGAAGCGCGGTGGCCGGATTGTTTTGCCGGATGAGCCCTGAAAGGTGCGATCCCTTCGCTTGCAGGAAAGCATGCAGGCGGTGCGGATAGTCCGGCGCCACGGCTTGCCTGATCGACGGGCGCTCACTCAACGTTTTGCGCCAGGCTCGGACGAGCGGTTTGCCGTCCAGAATGCCGAAATCACCGATGCGGTCGAAGACATTGAGGTAGCGGAAGACCGCACCGTAAACGGCGTCGACCAGCGAAAAGTGCTTGCTGGCGAACCAGGGTCCGCCGGGCTCGTCCGCCAGCTCGGCTTCGAGGCGATCGAACATAGCGGACAGCGCGCTGGATTCGGCCAGGAAGCCAGCTTCGGTCGAGGCTGAATAGAACCGGCCGATGGCGTTGAGGGTTGCCGAACCGAACTCGATCCAGGCGCGATGACGGGCGCGGGCATAGGGGTCGGCAGGGTGGAGGGGATTGGCTTGCGTCTCTTCGAGGAATTCGAGGATGACGGCCGATTCGAAGATGACCGTTTCCTCGCCATTTCGCTGCACGCGCAGCAGCGGCACCTTGCCGAGCGGCGAGATCGTCTTGAACCAGTCCGGCTTGTTGGCCAGGTCGATATCGATGCGCTCGAACGGCACGCCCTTTTCGGCCAGCGAAATCGCGGCGCGCTGCACATAGGGGCAGAGGTGATGGCTGACGAGGATGAGCTTGTGTGCCATGAGGTTTCCAAGGTATGCATTTGCATCTATATAGATGCACATGCATCGATCGTCAAGCTTGATGCAGATGCATCTACTGCCTATGCTTGGCCATGACCGAGAAAGCCACGCCTTCGCCAGAAGCCATCAAGGCCTGGGCTCGCCTGATGCGCGTTTCGCGCCAGCTGATGGAAAGCGCTGAAGAAGCGTTGAAGGCCGCCGGCCTGCCGCCGCTTGCCTGGTACGACGTGCTGCATGAGCTCGCTGAGGCGGGCGAGGGCGGGCTGCGGCCGTTCCAGCTCATCGAGCGCACGCTGTTTGCGCAATACAACATTTCGCGCCTGCTGGCCCGCCTAGAGGCCGATGGGCTCGTCGAGAAACTGCCGGTGGCCGATGACGGCCGTGGCCACACCATCCGCATCACCGCCAGCGGGCGAGAGACACGCCGCCAGATGTGGGCTGTCTACGGACGCTCGATTGCGGAACTGGTAGGCGCCAAATTGTCGGCGGATGAATTGACCAGGGTCTCCGCACTGCTTGGACGATTGCGCCATCCGCCAGCCTCCGATTAGCGAGGCTTGTCGCGCGGCAACGCATCACTTGCAGATATTTTGCGCCCGCCCTCTTGCGCGCGGCCTCGGATTGCGCAATATGCCGAACCGTAACGTACGGTACGGCATATCGGAATGACCGGTGGCCCGACCTTTCGAGAGAAGAGCGTGTTGCACAGCGTGCCCGAGATCGACACCAGCGAAGCGCTGACAGAGCGACAGAAGGCCGTGCTCGACGCAGCGTTGCGGCTGCTGGTCGAAGAGGGCGATCAACTGACCATGACCGCTGTGGCGCGCCGCGCCAGCTGCTCCAAGGAAACGCTCTACAAATGGTTCGGCGACCGTGACGGGCTGCTGACGGCGACGGTGCAGTGGCAGGCCTCGAAAGTGCGGGTGGCGCCGGTTGACGGCAAGGGGCTCGATCTTGCCTCGCTGACCGCAAGCCTCGAACGCTTTGCCTCGGACTGGCTTAAGGTGATCTCCAGCGACACCTCGATCGCGCTCAACCGGGTTGCGGTCAGCCATGCCGGTTCGGGTAAGGACAATCTCGGCGCCGTGGTGCTGGAGAACGGCCGCTTCGCATTGGCCAAACGGTTGAAGCCGGTGCTTGAGGCCGGCCGACGGACCGGGCTTTTGGATTTCGCGGATGCCGAGACGGCGTTCCGCACCTTTTTCGGGCTGGTCGCCCGCGACGTGCAGATCCGTCTGCTGCTTGGCGACCGGCTGGAATTGACTGAGGCGGCGATCGGCGGCGATGCCGCGCGCGCGACGCAGCAGTTTCTCGCTCTACATGGAGCAACAACCGGCCGCAAGGCTGATTCATAAAACGGGAAGGAAGACAAAATGCGCGTCTATTACGATCGTGATGCCGATCTCAATCTGATCAAGGGCAAGAAGGTCGCCATCATCGGCTATGGCAGCCAGGGCAGGGCGCACGCGCTCAACCTCAAGGATTCCGGCGCCAAGGAAATCGCCATCGGTCTCAAGGCCGGCTCGGCGACCGCCAACAAGGTCGAGGCCGACGGGCTCAAGGTCATGAGCGTGGCCGACGCCGCCAAATGGGCCGACCTGATGATGATGGCAACGCCGGACGAGCTGCAGGCCGACATCTACAAGAACGAGATCGCGCCGAACATCCGCGATGGTGCCGCTATCGCCTTCGCGCACGGCCTCAACGTGCATTTCGGCCTGATCGAGCCGAAGTCGACGGTCGACGTCGTCATGATCGCGCCGAAGGGTCCCGGCCACACGGTGCGCGGCGAATACCAGAAGGGCGGCGGCGTGCCGTGCCTGGTCGCCGTCAACCAGGACGCCTCGGGCAATGCGCTCGACCTGGCCCTGTCCTACGCCTGCGGCGTCGGCGGCGGCCGTTCGGGCATAATCGAGACCAATTTCCGCGAGGAATGCGAGACCGACCTGTTCGGCGAGCAGGTCGTGCTGTGCGGCGGTCTGGTCGAGCTGATCCGGGCCGGTTTCGAGACGCTGGTGGAAGCCGGCTACGCGCCTGAGATGGCCTATTTCGAGTGCCTGCACGAGGTCAAGCTGATCGTCGACCTGATCTATGAAGGCGGCATCGCCAACATGAACTACTCGATCTCGAACACCGCCGAATGGGGCGAATATGTCTCGGGCCCGCGCATCATCACCGCCGAGACCAAGGCCGAGATGAAGCGCGTGCTGAAGGACATCCAGACGGGAAAATTCACCTCGGAGTGGATGCAGGAATACCGCGCCGGCATGTCCCGCTTCAAGGGCATCCGCCGCAACAATGACAGCCACCAGATCGAGGAAGTCGGCGCCAAGCTGCGCGCGATGATGCCCTGGATTTCCAAGAACAAGCTGGTCGACAAGGCCAAGAACTGAGCGAAATCCACAAGCGCTCGAAAACAGCGGCTTCCATGAACAAAAACGGCGCCAAGTGGCGCCGTTTTTCATTCTGTCGGTCAGCTCAGCTACAGGTCAGCTCAATAGGGTGAGTAGCACTGCTGGCGCGGGCCGTTGTAGGGCTGGAAGGTGTTGTCGTAGGCCCGGTACGACCGGTAGCGGTTGTAGCACCATTGGACATGGGCGCTCGAAAGCCGTCCCGCGCGGTAGTAGCGGCGCGGCGCCGGCCGATCGTAGTAGTCGTAATTGTTGTACATGCTGCCGAGGCCGAGCCCCAGGCCAAGGCCCAGGATCGCGGCACTCGCGCCATCATCGTAATAACGGCCGCCGCGATAGTGATGGCGACCATGGCGCCAACGCCAGTTGTCTCCGCCATTCCAGTGACCGCCGCCGCCCTGCCAGTGTCGACGGCCGCCGTTCCAGTTGCCCGACCGGCGCCATCTCCAATCGTCGTTGTTGAACTGACGGTTGTTGCCGCCCGCCCAGCTGTCGCGGACAGGCGTGAGATTCGGCGCCGCCGTGCTGGTGGGTATCGACAGATCCGGCTGCATGATCGGTCCGGCGGCGGACGGTGCCGTGACGCCGGAAAGGATACCGAGGGCTATCAGCCCCGATTTGACCGTGGAAGAAAAGAGCGAATTCATTGCACTCTCCAAGAGTTACAGGCCCCGCGCCCACCCGAGGAATGGGGCAACAATGGATGTTTGCATCTGAACGGCGGATGAACGGAAAGGTTCCGTCAACCATGACGCGAACGCACCCAGGACCAATCGATCTCAGATGGTGGTCCTGCGCGCTTGTTTTCCGAAGCACTTGCGGGCAAAGGTCATGGCATGTCGCTGCGCCTTGCCACCTTCAATGTCGAGAACCTGATGAACAGGTTCGATTTTTCCGGCTATCGCAACCAGCTCAACGAGGATCGAACGCTGGCGCTGTTCGATATCCAGAGCGAGGCGGAATACAGGATCCTGGAGCAGGCCCGCGCCATCGCCCAGTCCGACGACACGCGCCAACTGACGGCGCTGGCAATCGCTGCCACCCGAGCCGACATCATCTGCATGCAGGAGGTCGACAACATCGAAGCGCTGAAGGCCTTCGAATACGGCTATTTGTTCAAGATGGTGGGGCAGGGCTACCGGCAGAAATACACCACATCGGGCAATGATTCGCGCGGCATCGACGTTGCCGTGATGATGCGCAACGAGACCGCGCAGGGCCAGCCGATCGAATTCGTGCGCATGACCAGCCATGCCTATGTCACCTACGAGCAGTTCGGGCTGCACACGCCGGAACTCGAGGCACTGGGCAATCAGGCCAAGGAGCGCATTTTCCGGCGCGACTGCCTGGAGATCGACATCACCGTGGGCGGCGTGCCGCTGACGCTCTATCTCGTGCATTTCAAGTCGATGGGCTCGCCGCGCAACGGGCTCGACGGGCGCGAGGCGACGATGCCGGTGCGCATCGCCGAAGCGCAGGCCGTGCGCCGCATCATCGAGGAGCGCTTCGGCAAGGACTATGCCGCCGACAAGAGCTGGGCGATATGCGGCGACATGAATGATTATCGCCAGCGCGTGAAGGTGGCCGGCGATGCGATCGACGGCTATCGCTTCGAGGTGGTCGACGAAGCCCTGTCCTGCATCAACGTGCTGACGGCAGGCGGCTTTTGCGAAAATGTCGTTGAGCGGCGGCCGGAGATGAACCGCTGGAGTTTCTACCACACGCGAGGACCCGAAGAGCGGCATCTGTGCCAGCTCGACTACATCCTGTTGTCGAAGGGGCTCGCCGCCAGCAACGCAACGGCCGTTCCCGACATCATCCGCAACGGCCAGCCTTGGCGCACCATCTTTCCGCCGGGGCAGGAGGTCGAGCGGTTTCCGCGCGCCGGCTGGGACCGACCGAAGGCATCGGACCATTGCCCAGTGGCGATCACGCTGGACATGACCTGACGCATGAGTTTCGATCTGCCGCGCAACGTCATCCTGGCGGTCGACGACATCGACGTCCGGCTCGATCCCGGTCCGCACCCTTTCGCAAGGGACAATGCAGAGGCGATCGCCGAGAACTGGCAACACGAAATCGCCGCCAATCCGGCGCTGTTCGACGGCATGGTGGTGCTGCTGTCGCAACTTGCCTACCGCGACAGCCGTCTCGTCGGCCGCTGCCACGCGGTCAATTACTCGACGTTCATGCTGTGGCGGAAGCGGCGCGAGAATTCGGGCGCCGAGCATGCCTATGCGCATGCCATGCTGGTGGCCGGCGACAATGCGCTGGTGGCGATCCGCATGGGTCCTCACACAGTCAACGCCGGCCGCGTCTATTTCGCCGCCGGCTCGTTCGAGCCGATCGATTTTCGCGATGGGCTGGTCGACGTCGATTTCAACATGATCCGTGAGGTGCGCGAGGAAACCGGGCTCGACCTGTCAGGTGCGGAACGCGGCAAGCGTTACCATGCCATGTCGACCAGCAGCGGCACGGTGATCTTTCGCCGCTACCACGCGGCGGCGCCTGCCGACGAGATCGCCAGGCGCATCTCAGCCTTCGTCGCCACCGAGACCGAGCCGGAGATCGAGGGACCGGTGATCATCCGCCATGCCGCCGACCTGCCGGATGGGCTGTCACCGCACATGAAGCCGCTGATCGAGTGGCATTTCGCAAACGGGAATTAAGGGCGCGTCTTGTTCTGCGCCGCGTTGCGATCGTTGCGGGCGGCGACGAGGAACAGGATGAAGCCGATGCCGAGCAAGCCGCCCATCGCCATACCCATGGTCTGGCCGACGACTGCCTGGAAGTCAGCGGTGACGCGATCGGGATTGGCCATGCCGAAGCGGGCGAGATACCACCAGATGCCTGCAAGACCTGCCTCGATGACCACCATCGCCAGGACCAGTCGCGCCTTCTTGCTCATCCGCTATTCCTCCGCCCAGGGTGAATTGCCCTAGCATCGCGAACGGTGCGGCGACAGTGGCGGGACCAGGTGGAAATGTCGAAGGCTGTGCAAAACCGGCTCGGGGTGGCTGCGTTCCGGCCGGGTTGCCCTACTCGTGCCTTAGCGCGTCGATCGGATCTAGCCTGGCGCCGCGCAGCGCCGGGAAGAAGCCGAACACCATGCCGATCAGCGCCGAAAAGCCGACGGCGAGCAGGATCACCGCCGGGCTCGGCGCGAACGGGATGGTCAGCGTCACCGCGGCGAGGCCGGCCAGCGCCAGCCCGATCAGGATGCCGATAATGCCGCCGAGCAGCGACAGCACCGTCGCTTCGACCAGGAACTGGATGAGGATGTGCTTTTCATGCGCGCCGATGGCCAGCCTGATGCCGATCTCGCGGGTGCGTTCGGTGACCGACACCAGCATGATGTTCATGATGCCGATGCCGCCGACCAGCAGACTGACGCCGGCGACGGCGCCCAGCATGCCGGTCATGGTGGTTGTGGCGCTGGCCATGGCGTCGGCGATCTGGGTCATGTCGCGGATGGCGAAATCGCTCTCGCGCTCGGGCGTGATGCGGCGCGCGTCGCGCAAGATGTCCTCGACGCGGGGCTGCAACTCGCTGGTCGGCGTGCGGTCGTCGGCGGCGATGTAGATGTTGTCGATGTCGCGGTTGCCGGCGATGCGGCGCTGGTAGGCGTGCAGCGGCATCAGCACGACATTGTCTTGGTCCTGGCCGAAGCCGGTATAGCCCTTGGGCTCGAGCAGGCCGATGATCTTGCAGGAGGTGCGGTTGACGCGGATGATCTCGCCCTCGGGATCGCCGGCGCCGAAGAACTGCTGGCGCACGGTCTCGCCGATCAGGCACACGCCTGTGCCCGAGCGGGTTTCGGAATCGCTGAACGGGCGGCCCGACACCAGCTTCCAGTCGCGCGCATCGAGATAGGCGCTGTCGGTGCCGGTGACGCCCGAGGTCAGGCTCTCGGTGCCGAAGATGACGCGGACCTGCTTTTGCGAGGCCGGCGAAATCGCGCGGGCACCGCTGAGATGCGCCACAAGTGCCGCAAGGTCCTTTTCCGCGAGCGGACGCACCACCTGGTCGAGCCCGCCCGGTCCGCCGGGACCGGCCGGACGGCCGGAGCGGACCACCAGCAGATTGCTGCCGAGCTTGGAGATGTCGGCCTTGACCTTTGCTGTGGTGCCCGAGCCGATGGTGAGCATGGCGATGACGGCGGCAACGCCGATGACGATGCCGAGCAGCGTCAGGAACGACCGCAGCACATTGCGGCGGATCGAGCGCAGCGAGAGGCGGACGGTTTCCCAGATCATGGCTGTGCGATCTCCAGCTTCCTGGAATCCGAAGCGACATGGCCGTCGAGGAAGCGGATTGTGCGTTCGGCATATTCGGCGACGTCGGCCTCATGCGTGACCATGGCGATGGTCAGGCCAAGCTCGGTGTTGAGCCGGGTGAGAAGCTCCATGATCTCGTGCGTGCGGGCGGTGTCGAGATTGCCGGTCGGCTCGTCGGCGACGAGGAGTGTCGGGCGGGTGACGATGGCGCGCGCGATCGCCACGCGCTGCTGCTGGCCGCCGGACAGCTCGGCCGGCGTGTGGTGCTCGCGGCCGACAAGGCCGACCTCCGCCAGCGCCTGCATGGCAAGGTCTCGGCGCTCGCGCGCGGCAACACCGCGATAGATCAGCGGCAGTTCGACATTTTCGGCTGCCGTGGTGCGGGCCAGCAGATTGTAGCCCTGGAAGACGAAGCCGACATAAAGGTTGCGCAGCATGGCGCGGCGGTTGCGGTCGAGCCGGCCGGCGTCGATGCCCATGAAGGAATAGGTTCCGGCCGTCGGCGTGTCGAGGCAGCCGATGATGTTCATTGCCGTCGACTTGCCGGAGCCGGACGGACCCATGATGGCGACGAATTCGCCACGCCGGATGGCAAGGTCGACGCCGGCCAGCGCATGCACCTTGGCCTCGCCCTGGCCATAGCTCTTCCAGACCTTGTCGAAGGTAATGAGGGTCGCGCCCGCAGCCACGGCATCAGCTCCGCTGCTGCGACGCGGTGATGATTTGAGCGCCTTTGTCCAGGCCAGAGATGATCTCGGTCAGTTCGCCGTCGGTGGAGCCGATCTTGACATTGACCGGGTGCGGACGCCCGTTCTCCAGCACGTAGAGCGTGCGCGAGCCGTCGGTGGGGACTGTGGCGGCCTGGCGCTGGCGATTGCCGCCGGGGCGCCCCATGCGGCCGGTGAACAGGTCGCTCAGGCTCCAGCCGCGGGCGGCCTGCTGCGCCGGGCGATAGCGGAAGGCGGTGGCGGGTACGGTGAGCACGCCCTTAGCCTGTTTTGTGACGACCGAAACGGTGGCGGTCATGCCGGGCCGCAGCAACAGCTCGTTGTTGTCGACCTCGAGCCGCGCATTGTAGGTGACGACGCCGTCGGTGGTGACCGAGGCATAGGAGATGTCGCGGATCTCGGCATCGAACGGCCGCTCGGGGAACGCATCCACGGTGAAGCGGGCATGCTGGCCTGACTTGACCGCGCCGATGTCGGCCTCGTCGACCGCCGCCACCAGTTCCATGTTCCTGAGATCGGCGGCGATGATGAACAGCACCGGCGCCTGCAGCGAAGAGGCGACCGTCTGGCCGGAATCGACCGAGCGCGTCAGCACGATGCCGTCGATCGGCGCATAGATGGTGCTCTTGGCAAGGTCGGTCTGCTGCGCCTTGAGGTCGGCCTGGGCGATGGCGAGGTTGGCCTGCGCGCTGTCGAGCGCTGCCTTGGAACGGTCGCGCGTGGCGGTTGCTGCTTCGAGCGACTGGTCGGTCGCCATGCCGCGCCTGGTCAGTTCGGCGGCGCGCACAAGCGCCTTCTCGTTTTCGGCCAGCGTAACCGTGGCGTCCTCGACATTGGCGGCGGCGGCCTTGGCCGAAGCTTCGGCGCGCTCGATCTGGACTTCGAGTTTCACCGTGTCGAGTGTCGCCAGCACGTCACCCTTCTTGACCTGCTGGTTCTCCTCGGCCGAGACCGAGCGGATGATGCCGGACAGTTCGCTTGAAATGTCGACCTGGGTCAGGGGCTGCAGCGTGCCGGTTGCGGATACCGCGACGGTGAGGTCGGCCTTGGCGGCAGGCACGGTGGTGTAATCGATCCTGGCCGGCGAGCCGGCATACCACTGATAGACGCCGAGCGCGGCAGCGAGCACGATCAACGCCAGCAGCGCATAGAGCCAGCCGCGCCGGCGCGAATTGCGCCGACCCGTCGTGTCGAGCCCGAGCGCCGTCTCGATGGCGGAATCCGATTCCGTCTTTGGCAGATTGACAATCTGGTCCACGCTGGACCCCTATAATGCGCAATGTCCCTATCTGTGCACAGATCAGGCTTACTGGTTCAAATATCAAATTAAATTTCGCCCATGTTGGGATTGAGGCAGGAATGAAAACCCGGAATTACTTGCTCTACGATGTGTTTACGACCGAGCGATTGGCCGGCAATCCCTTGGCCGTCGTGCTGGACAGCAAGGGATTGGACACGGCGGCGATGCAGGCCATCGCGCGTGAGTTCAATCTGTCGGAATCGGTTTTCGTGCTGCCGCCGGACAATCCCAAGCACAAAAACCGCATCCGCATCTTCACCCCCGACTATGAAATGCCGTTCGCCGGCCATCCGACCGTTGGCGCCGCGATCGCGCTGGCCGAACTGGCTGAGGAGGGCGGCGCCGGCATCTTCGTGCTGGAGGAAAACATCGGCCCGGTGCGGTGCGCCGTCAGCAAGCACGACGGCAACACCTTCGCCGAGTTCGACCTGGCGAAGCTGCCGGAGCCGCTGAAGCTCGAGGCCCATCCGGAGGCGATCGGTGCCGCCCTTGGGTTGACGCCGCACGAGATCAGCTTCGAGAATCACCGCGTCGCGTTCTGGTCGGCGGGTGTGCCCTACGTCACCATCCCGGTTGCCAATCTCGAAGCGGCGGGCCGGATCAGGCTGGACAACCAGGCCTGGTCGGAACTGGCGCCGCGCAAGAGCGAGTGGGCCTTCGCCAGCCCCTATGTCTACTGCCGCGAGACGGTGAACCACGAAAGCGCCTTCCATGTGCGCATGATCGTACCCGGCACGCCTTCCTACGAGGATCCGGCGACTGGCTCGGCGGCAGCGGCCTTTGCTGGCGCCATCATGCATTTCGACGCGCCGACCGACGGCATTTCGCAGCTGTGGATCGAGCAGGGGCTGGAGATGGGCCGGCCTTCGCGCATCCGCCTCGAACTGACCGTGCAAGGCGGAAAACTGGCCTCGGCGCGCATTGGCGGCAACGCGATCAAGGTGGCGGAGGGCAAGCTGTTCATCTGATCGAACGCATGCTCGGTCGATTTGTCGGGAAATGATTCCGGCAGGGCTGGACAGGACCGGTGGTGGCGGCTATATGCCCGCCAACGCCGGTTTTTGCCGGCCGAGTGGGTGCGTAGCTCAGTTGGTAGAGCAGCTGACTCTTAATCAGCGGGTCCACAGTTCAATCCTGTGCGCACCCACCAAATTCCTAGAAGAGTTGGTGGAAAGACCCTGAAAGCGAGACGCGTTTGGCGCGTCTCGGGCAGGCTGTCTGACTATGATTCTTTAACCGCGCTATCCGGATCTCGTGGCGATTCAGCCGCGTTGGAAAATGCGGCTCAGAAACCGGCCGAAT
The DNA here is from genome assembly GCF_003997415.1 of Mesorhizobium sp. M7A.F.Ca.MR.245.00.0.0. Classification (NCBI taxonomy): domain Bacteria; kingdom Pseudomonadati; phylum Pseudomonadota; class Alphaproteobacteria; order Hyphomicrobiales; family Phyllobacteriaceae; genus Mesorhizobium; species Mesorhizobium sp. M7A.F.Ca.MR.245.00.0.0. Next base: position 124,386 of record NZ_RZTE01000017.1, read on the forward strand.
CGAAAAGCATGGCTCTTTTCCCCGGCTGCAGCATCGCTGGCGCCAATTCCGTCTTTTCCCCCGGAGAAATCGCTGATGAGCCACCAGAAGAAGACCAGGAAGACAACGAAAATGCCGGTGTCGATCGGGCCATGACTTGAATAGCTGCTGTGACGGAACACAACAGCGACCGCCCCGGCGATAAACACCGCAGCCGCGGCAGGATGAAATTTCTTCATCTGCAAAATCTATTTGAGAATCGCCGTTACGGGAAGATGCGTCCTTTGTCGTGACAACGGCATCTTTGTCGGCCCGATACGGGGAATGAATAACTACTTCTCCGAAACGCCAGCCTCTGCAAAACTCGCCATCCTTGCATGGCACTCCAGCGCCGAGCGGACGATGTTGACGGCAAGACAAGCGCCAGAACCTTCGCCGAGCCGCATGCCGAGATCGAGCAGGGGCGGCAGGCCGAGCGCTTCGAGCAGGCCGCGATGACCTGACTCAGCCGAAACGTGCGCAGCGATGGTGTGGGCGAGGCCGGTCGGGTGCAGCTTTGCCAGCGGGGCCGCGGCGGCGGTGCAGACGAAGCCGTCGAGCAGCACGGGCACGCCGAGATGGCGGGCCGCCAGCGTCGCGCCGAAGATGGCGGCGAGTTCGCGGCCGCCGAGTGCGGCAGCGATAGCAAGGGGATCGGCAAGGGCGGCGGCATGGCGCTTCAGGCCGGCCTCGATGGCAACCACCTTGCGCTTGAGGCCGGCGTCGTCGACACCGGTGCCGCGCCCGGTCCATTTTTCCGCGCCGCCGCCGAACAGGGCTGCTGAGATGGCAGCCGCCGGCGTTGTGTTGCCGATGCCCATTTCGCCGAAGCAGATCAGGTCGAGATCCTTCGTCACCGCATCATAGCCGGCCGAGACCGCCGCCAGAAAGGCCGCTTCGTCCATTGCCGGCCCTTGTGTGAAGTCGCCGGTCGGATGGTCGAGATCGAGCGGGATGACGTCGAGTTCGGCGCCGGCCATGCGGGCAAGCTGGTTGATGGCGGCACCGCCGCCGGCGAAGTTCGCCACCATCTGCACGGTGACTTCCGAGGGATAGGCTGACACGCCTTGGGCGGTGACGCCGTGGTTGCCGACGAAGACGAAGACTTTTACGCGGTCGAGTTTCGGCATGTCGCGGCCCTGCCAGCGCGCCAGCCAGGCAGCGATCGTCTCCAGCCGGCCAAGGCTGCCTTGCGGCTTGGTCAGCGTATCCTGGCGGCGGGCGACCGCATTGGCCGCGGCATCGCTGCCGGCCGTCAGGTCGAGGCAGGCGGCGCGCAATTCACGAAGGGATTTGAAGGGCATGGGGGCAAAGTCTCCGAATAGGAATCAGGCCAAGAGAATCAGGCCAAGGGATCAGGAAAGCGCTACGGAAGCGACGAGCAGCACCGCGATCTCGCTCGCTTGCTGCAAGGCCCCGATCGTGTCGCCGGTCTGGCCATCGATCTGGTTGAGGCAAAGGGCGCGGAAAGCGGCAAACAGCAGGCCAAGCAGGATCAGCGCGAAGACGGCGCCACCCAATCCGAGCAGCAGCAGCGGGACCGCGCCGAGCACGGCGCCGGCAATGGCGGCCTCCTGCGAGACGGTGCCGGCATCGGCCGAGAGGCCGTCGACGCGCGCTGGAGGCAAGAGATGCATGAAGGCGCCAAGCAGGCCGCGCGAGGCCGCATGTGCGGCTATGAGGGCGAAGAGGGCCTGAGTGGGATCGACGAACTCCGACAGCGCGCTCCAGCGGATCAGCAGCGACAGGCCCAGCGCCATGGCACCATAGGCGCCGATGCGGCTGTCGCGCATGATCTCGAGTTTGCGGCCGCATGATTTGCCGCCGCCAAAGCCGTCGGCGACGTCGGATAGCCCGTCCTCATGCAGGCAGCCGGTGGTGAGCACGGTTGCCACGAGAGCAAGTGCCGCCGCCGGACCGATGGCAAGGCCAAACCGTTCCGCCGTGGCAAAGACGATGGCGCCGATCAAGCCGACGACAAGTCCGGCGATGGGGGCTGCCCAGATTGCGGCGGCAAGGCTGCGGCCGCGAAAATCGAAGACGGGCAGCGGCAGACGGGTGAAGAAGACCAGGCATAGCGCGATGTCGTCGACGACCTGCCGCGGGGAAAGGGCCAGATTCCTGAACTTCATGCTCTAGCCCCTCGCAATCGCATGGAAGAAGGTGCCGCTGACATGGCCGCGCCGGTAGCCCGAGGCGCCTATCGGATTGCCCTGGCCATCGGCAAGGTCGGCGAGCGGCTCGTCATTGCCGGTGGCCGTCATCTGCGCATAGTGGAATTCGTGGCCTCGGATCAGCGCCCCAGCCGAGCCCAGCGGGCAGTCGGCGCGCAGCCGCGCCTCGCGGTAGCCGAGATTCATCTTGCGTTTGGCGAAGCTGGTGGAATGGCCGAGCAGGCCGAGCATCGCATGCGTGTCGCCGGACGCGTCCTCCAGCGCTTCGCCCAGCACCATGAAGCCACCGCACTCGCCATGGATGGACTTCGTCGCGGCGAAACGCACCATGCCGGCGCGGAAAGTCGCGGCGGCGGCGAGCTTTCCGGCATGAAGCTCGGGATAGCCGCCCGGCAGCCAGCAGACATCGCAGGTCTCGTCGGGGGCTTCGTCGGCGAGCGGCGAGAACGGGACGATTTCGGCACCCGCCTTGCGCCAGTAGGCGGCGACATGCGGATAGAGGAAGGTGAAGGCGGCATCCTCGGCCAACGCGATCCGCTGGCCGGGCGGCGCCAGTGCGTCGGTGAAGCCGCCAGACGCCGGGGTGAGGGGTGTCGCCAGGGCCATGATCGCATCGAGGTCGAGCGATTTCTCCGCCATGTCGGCCAGCCGGTCGAGATGCGCCATCAGGTCGTCATATTCGCCGGCCTGGACGAGGCCGAGATGGCGTTCGGGCAGGTTCAGAGTGGGATCGCGCAGGATGGCGCCGACGACCGGCAGGCCGATCGCCTCGATGGCGTCGCCCGACAGCCGGCGGTGCCGCTCGCTGCCCAACCGGTTGAGCACTACACCGGCCATGCGTACATCCGGATCGTAGGTGGCAAAGCCCTTGGCGACGGCGGCCGCGGTGGTCGACTGGCCGGAAACGTCGAGCACCAGCAATACCGGCAGGCCGTAGAGCCGCGCCAGGTCGGCCGCCGAACCGGTGCGGCCGGGCGAGGCCGGAATGCCGTCGAACAGGCCCATGGCGCTTTCGAGGATGACGAAATCGGTGTCGTCGGCGGCTTGCGCGGCGAGTGCGTTGAGCAGCGATGGCGGCATCGCCCAGCTGTCCAGATTGACGCCGGACAGTCCCGTGGCGGCGGTGTGGAAGCCGGGGTCGATATAGTCGGGGCCGGATTTGGCGCCGCGCACCTTCAGCCCACGCCGGGTGAGCGCGCGTAAAATGCCGATGGTGACGCTGGTCTTGCCGGAGCCGGAGCGCGGCGCGCCGACGATGATGGCGCGGGCCGTCATGCTTGTCCCGCCAGTGCCGCGCGCATGGCAACGATGCCGCCGACGATGATCAGCGCCGGCGAGGCAAGACCGGCGGCCGCGGCTTCCTCGGCAATGGTGGCGAGCGTTGCGACGACGGTTCGTTCCTGCGGCGTCGTCGCCGCGACGATCACCGCCGCCGGCGTCGACGGCGCCAGCCCGCCGTCGAGCAGTGCCGCCGCGATCAAAGGCAGGTTGGCCATGCCCATATAGACGACGACAGGCTGGCCGGTGCGGGCGATCGCCGCCCAATCGAGATCGTCATCTGTGCCGGCGGCGTGGCCGGTGGCCAGGATCACCGCCTTGTTGATGCCGCGCATGGTGGCCGGGATGCCGGTCGCGGCCAGAGCGCTGAGGCCCGAGGTCAGGCCTGGCAGCACGCGGAACGGGATGTTTTCATGCGCCAGCGCCAGGGCTTCTTCGCCGCCGCGGCCGAAAATATAGGGATCGCCGCCCTTCAGCCTGACGACGCGGCGGCCGTCGCGCGCCAGCCGCACCAAAAGGGCGGTGATGTCATCCTGTTTCATCGACGGTTTGCCGCCGCGCTTGCCGGCAAAGAAAAGCTCGGCATTTTCGGCAACGGCGACGACATCCGATGAGACCAGCGCGTCGTAGACCAGCGCATCCGCCTCGGCCAAAGCCGCCAGCACTTCGAGGGTCAGGCAACCGGGGTCGCTGGGGCCGGCGCCGGCCAGCCAGACATGACCCGGCTCAAGCCGGCGCGGCTTGAAATTCAGCTGGGACAACGCCTTTTCGAGCGTAGTGTTTTTGGTGCTGCCGCTCACAATCCGTCCCGTCCGCGAAAACGCCGCTGATAGTGGAGGTCGTATAATGAACTCTCGCCAAAACCTTCCGCTGCCAGCGAGCGGCCGACGAAGATGATCGCCGTGCGCTCCATCGGATCGGCGGCGAGCAGCGCCTCGATGGTCGCCAGTGTACCGGTCAGCACACGCTCGTCCGGCCAGGAGGCGCGGAAGACGACCGCCACCGGGCAATCGCCGCCATAGTGCGGGGTCAGTTCGGCGACGACGCGATCGATGGCGTGGATGGCCAGATGAATAGCCAGCGTGGCGCCGGTGCGGCCGAAGCCGGCCAGCGTTTCGCCTGGCGGCATTTTTGAGGCGCGCCCGGAAATGCGGGTCAGCACCAGGCTTTGCGCCACTTCGGGAATGGTCAGCTCACGGCGCAATGCGGCGGCCGCGGCGGCGAAGGAGGGCACGCCCGGCGTCAGCGTGTAGGGAATGCCGTGCTTTTCCAACCGGCGGATCTGCTCGGCCACGGCGCTCCATACAGACAGGTCGCCGGAATGCAGCCGGGCGACATCATGGCCTGAATTGTGGGCCGCGACATACGCGGCCTCGATTTCGTCGAGCGACATCGGCGCGGTGTCGATCAGTTTTGTCCCCGGCGCGCAGTGCTGCAGCAATTCGGGCGCGACGATCGAACCGGCATGCAGGCAGACCGGGCAGCTTGCCAGCAGCCTCGCGCCGCGCAGCGTGATGAGGTCGGCGGCACCCGGACCGGCGCCGATGAAATGGACGGTCATGGCGCATCTCCACTGATGGCGATGGCGCAGGTGACCGGGCCGAGCACCGTGCGGGGCCCGAGCAGTCTGGCGCCGGCGCCGGCAACGGCGAGGGCGGACGTCTCGGAAACCGATGGCGTGCCGGCGAGTTCTTGCGAGAGGTCGGAATGGCTAAGCGTGTCCGAGGCGGCGGCCTGAAGGGCTGCATCATCGACGATGATGACCGGAAGGTTCAGCGCGCGGCCAGCGGCGGCGATCGCTTCTTCATCCTTCTTGAACTCGGCAGTCGCCAGTGCCGAAAGCGCCGTCATCGTCAGGCCATGAGTCTCCAGCGCGGTTTCGATCGCGGCAAGCACGTCTTCGACGCTCACGCCTTTTCGGCTGCCGATGCCCGCGACCATCATGGCTTGACCCAGCTCCATTGGGTCACGGGCATGGCCGGCCGCCAGGCCTGCATCGCGCCGACCGGCGATGCGCGAGAGATGGCGATGCGGGTGAGATCGCCGCCGAGCTTGGTATGCTGGGCGAGGAGCAAGGCTTCCATCTCCAGCGTCACCGCATTTGCCACGAGACGGCTGCCCGGGCGCAGCGCCTTGATGGCAGCATTCAACACGCCGGCATCGCTGCCGCCGCCGCCGATGAAGATCGCGTCCGGCGTGTCCAGCCTGGCAAGTGCCCTGGGCGCGCTGCCTTCCACCACGACAAGGCCCGGAACGCCACAGGCGGCGGCGTTGCGGCCAATGCGGGCGGCGCGGATCGGATCGGCCTCGATGGCAATGGCGCGCATCGAAGGGTGGGCCAACATCCATTCGATGCCGATGGAACCGGAACCGGCGCCGATGTCCCACAGCAACTCGCCGCGTTTCGGCGCCAGCGCCGACAGGGTGATCGCGCGGATCTCGCGCTTGGTGATCTGGCCGTCATGGTCGAACAGATGATCGGCAAGGCCTGATGTGAGCGGCAGGACGCGCGCGTCCGGACCAGATTCAACTTCGACCGCCAGCACGTTGAGCGGATTGATGGTTTCGAGATCGAAGGCATCGGCGCGGATCGTGCGGTGGCCTTCGCTTGGCCCACCCAGCGCCTCCAGGATCGTCAGCCGCGATGCGCCGAAGTCGAGTTCGGTGAGCAGGCGCGCTATTGCCGCCGGCGCATCGCTATCCGACGTCAGTGCCAAAATGCGCGCACATGGTTGCAGCAGCGGCCGGATCAGGTCGAGCGGCCGGCCGTGCAGCGAGACGGTCTCGATGTCCTGCAGCGCCCAGCCAAGGCGCGCGGCCGCCAGCGAAACGGCCGACGGCGCGGGGATGACATGCATCTCCTGTGGCTTGACCTTGCGGGCGAGAGTGACGCCGACGCCGTGGAAGAACGGATCGCCGGAAGCGAGCACGCAGACGCGCCTACCCGCACGCGCCAGCACGTCAGCCATCTCGGCATCGAAAGGAACCGGCCAGGCGCGCGCCTCGCCCTTGGCGAAGGAAGCGACCAGCGCCAGGTGCCGCTTGCCGCCGAAGATGATCTCCGCCTCGGCAATCCGCTGCTTGGCCTCGTCGCCGAGACCCGCTAAACCGTCCTCGCCGATGCCGACGATGGTGAGCCATTTTGGGGTGAACTTGGCACCGCGCGGACCTTCAGCAGGCATGATGACCCACCGTATTCTGATCCTCGGCGGCACCACCGAAGCCCGGCAACTGGCCGGAAAACTGGCGGCGCGCGCCTCGGTCACGCTGTCGCTGGCTGGCCGCACTGAAAGCCCGGTCGCGCAAGGCGTGCCGGTGCGAACGGGGGGCTTTGGCGGTGCCGATGGATTGGCCGATTATTTGCGGAAAGAGCATATCGACCTGCTGATCGACGCGACGCACCCCTATGCGGCGCAGATCTCCGCCAATGCGGCGCAAGCCGCGCGCGTGGCCGGTGTGCCGATCCTTGCGCTGCGACGCCCCGGCTGGGAGCCTGTCGAAGGCGACCGCTGGACTGAGGTCGATACATCCGGCGATGCCGCGCGAGCGCTTGGACCGGCGCCGCGCCGCGTTTTCCTGGCGCTGGGCCGGCAAGAGGTCGCCGCTTTCGAAGCTGCGCCCCAGCATCATTATCTCGTCCGCAGCGTCGACGCGATCGAGCCCAAGCTTGCCGTGCCGGATGCGAGCTATCTTCTGGCCCGTGGCCCGTTTCGTGAGGCGGAGGAACGCACGCTGCTCGAAGAGCATCGCATCGATGTCGTCGTGTCCAAGAACAGCGGCGGCGCGGCAACCTACGGCAAGATCGCCGCGGCGCGGGCGCTTGGCCTCGAGGTGGTCATGATCCAACGGCCAGTCTTGCCGGATGTTCCAGCGGCTGAAAGCGTTGAAGCGCTGACCGTGATGGTCGATCATTTTGTCCGCCCCGTGGACGAGCGCGGTGTGTAGACCAGCGCCGGCTTCTCCGCGCGCTTGATGATCCTGGTTTCCGGTGAGCCGATGATGATGCAGGTCGCCATATCGGCTTTTTCAGCCTCGACATCGGCCAGCAGGTAGACCTCGATGCGCTCATCCCGGCGGCCGGCGGCGCGGCCGAAAATCACCGGTGTGGTGCCGGGCAGGATCGCGGTGAGGCACTCGAAGGCGCGGCCGAGCTGCCAGGGGCGCGCCTTGCTGATCGGGTTATAGAGCGCGATGACGAAGCCGGCGCCGGCTGCCGCCAGCAGGCGCAGTTCGATCAGCTCCCATGGCTTCAGATTGTCGGACAGCGAGATGGCGCAGAAATCATGGCCGAGCGGCGCGCCGATGCGGGCGGCGACCGCCAGCATGGCGGTGATGCCGGGCACCACAGCGACATCGACCGCGCGCCATTCGGCCGGGCCGGCCTCGATCGCCTCGCAGACGGCCGCCGCCATGGCGAACACGCCGGGATCGCCACCGGAAACGACAGCGACGTCGTGGCCCTCGGCGGCTTTGATCAGTGCGTCCTTGGAGCGGGCGAGTTCCTCGCGATTGTCGGAAGCGACGCGGGTCTGTTCCGGGCGCAATTCCAGCCGGTCGAGATACGGTTTGTAGCCGTAAAAGAATTTCGCCTCGGCGACGGCGCGGCTGGCTTCCGGAGTGACTTGATCGGCATTGCCGGGCCCAAGGCCGATGACAGTGAGACGGCCGCTCATGCCTGCGCTCCCACGGCGCCGGGGCGGCCGGACCAGCCGGCGACCAGCACGATGGCGAAATAGGGCGCCTTGTCGTCCGGCTTGTCGGCCAGCTTCATCGACACGCTGCCGGCCATGGTGCCGCGCTCGACATAGACGGCGCGCGACAGCTTGGCCGTAGCCTCCAGCGCCCGCCTGATCTTTGGCAGGTTGCGGCCGACCTTCATGATGACGGCGGCATCGGTGTCAGCCAGCCGGCGCGTCAGCTCGAACTCGCTCATCGTGCCGGGCAGCACCGTCAGCACATCGTCGCCCTGGACGATCGGAACACCAGTCTGCGACCAGCAGCCGGACATGGCGGTGACGCCGGGAATAACTTCGGTCGGGAAGCGATGGGCGAGGCGCACATGCAGATGCATGTAGGAGCCGTAGAAAAGCGGGTCGCCCTCGGACAGCACCGCAACCATCCTGCCTGCCTGGAGGTGCTCGGCGACCTTCTCGGCGGACTCCTCGTAGAAAGCCGTGATCTGCGAGCGGTAGTCGTCGTGGTCCTTGTCGATTTCGGTGGTGACGGGATAGAGCAGCGGCAATTCCGTCATTTCAGGCCGGAACTGCGCTTCGACGATGGCGCGCGCATTGCTGTTGTTGCCGCGCTTGGCGAAATAGGCCACGACATCGGCTTCCGCCAAGGCCCGCGCGGCTTTCAGGGTCAGCAGTTCGGGGTCGCCGGGACCGGTGCCGACGCCGACGAGACGGCCTTTGGGAAGCGCGTTCACAGGCCCGGCCTCGCCAATGAATTGAGCGCTGCGGCGGTCATGGCGCTGCCGCCGAGACGGCCACGCACGATGGCATAGGGAACGCCGTAGGAATTCTCGGCCAGCGCGTCCTTCGATTCGGCAGCACCGACGAAGCCGACCGGCATGCCGATGATGGCCGCAGGCTTCGGCGCGCCGTCGCGCAGTTTTTCCAATAGATAGTATAGCGCGGTCGGTGCATTGCCGATGGCAACCACCGAGCCCGCCATGCGCTCGCCCCACAAATCGATCGCGGCGGCCGAGCGGGTGTTGCCGATTTCCCTGGCGATGTCGTGCGTGCGCGGATCGCGCAAGGTGCAGATCACCTCGTTGCCGGCCGGCAGCCTGGCGCGGGTGACGCCATGCGAGACCATTTCCGCGTCGCAGAAAATCGGCGCGCCGGCCGCCAAAGCGGTGCGGGCAGCGGCAACGAAATCGGTGGAGAACACAAAGTGCCTGGCGGCTTCGACCTGGCCGCAGGCATGGATCATGCGGATAGCGACATCGGCCTCGGCCTCGGAGAAGCGCGAAAGATCGGCCTCGGCGCGGATAATGGCGAAGGAGCGCTCATAGATCGCCGTGCCGTCATGGATGTAGTCGTAGGCGGCCATGCTCATTTCCGTTTTTCAGTTTGGGCCTGTCGGTAAGCCTCGGCGATACCGGCCGGCCCGAGCCTTGTCAGGCAAGCAGCGGCAGTCTCGCCTTGATATCGTGCGCTGCGGATCATTGCCGCGACGCGGCCGATGCCGCGCGCGGCGTCATAGCCCGGCCTGTAGCCCGCAGGAAGGGCCTTTGCCGTCGCGTTCACGACAAGTCCGGCTCCGTTTTCGCCGCCGACTATCGCTAGGGCTGTCGGGCCGGGATGGGCGCAGCCCTTGGCGCAGCCGGAAATGTGCAGGGTGAAGTCGAGGATGTCGGCGTTTTCAGTGGCAATCGTCTCGGCGATGTCGCGCGTGGCGATGCGGCCGGAGGCGCAGGCCGGCGTGCCGGGGCAAGCGGCTATGCGCGTGCGCGGGTCGGTGGGGGCGGTGACGAAGCCGAGGGCGGTGGCGGTGTGTTGGAGGGGTTGGTTGGCTGCCGGTGGCTGACCGAGGAAGAGCAGGGCGCGGCCGGGGGCTAGGCGGATTTCTGAGGTGCCGAGGGCGAGGGCGTGTTGGGCGAGAGCGATGATCTTCTCTGCTGGCATGCTGCCGTAGGGGAGGGCGATGCCGAGGGCGGTGGCGTGGCTTACATTGAAGAAGCCAATTGGCCGGCGAGAGTGCTCTACGGCGCCCCCCTCTGTCCTGCCGGACATCTCCCCCTCCAGGGGGGAGATTGGCAGCTTCACCGCAGGCTCCCCTCTTGCAGCATCGACAGTTGGCGAACGCGGCTCTCCAAGCGCAATCTCCCCCCTGGAGGGGGAGATGTCCGGCAGGACAGAGG
>NZ_RZTE01000018.1:0-23798 GCF_003997415.1 Mesorhizobium sp. M7A.F.Ca.MR.245.00.0.0
CCACCGATGAGAGCGTCCCTCTCCCCGTCACTATACGGGGAGAGGATGCCGGCAGGCAGATGAGGGGCGGCGCCAGCGTCAGGAAAAGGGTGACGGGGCGAATTCCAAAACCTGAACCGATTGTCCTGGGCGAGCGCGCCGGGCAAGCAGGCCCCATCGGACCGGACATTTCGCGGGACCGGACATTTCGCGGCGAGCTTCCAGAAATGAAAAACCCGCCACAGCGGCGGGTCGTTGGCGCAAATCAGCACCATAACCAAAAATGTAGCATAGCTGCCCTCACCGGTCAAGGAAATAATTCCTACACAGGATCACCTGGGGACCCGCCGCCTGGGGCTTTGACCGGACCGGCAAAAATGCTACGAGCCCGGCAGCGAATTTCCGGGGCAACAATCGACATGGATGCAAGGCAATTGAAGGTCGAAGCCGCGCGGGCTGCACTTGCCCATGTGAGCGACGGCATGCGGCTCGGCATCGGCACCGGCACCACGGCCGAAGAGTTCGTGCGGCTGCTTGCCGAAAAGGTCGCCACCGGCATGACCGTCATCGGCGTGCCGACTTCGGAGCGCACCGCGTTGCTCTGCCGCGAGCTTGGCGTACCGCTGTCGACGCTGGAGGAAACGCCAGAGCTCGACCTCACCGTCGACGGCGCCGACGAAGTCGACCCGGAACTGACCCTGGTCAAGGGCGGCGGCGGCGCGCTGCTGCGCGAGAAGATCGTCGCCGCGGCATCCCAGCGCATGATCGTCATCGCCGACCGCTCCAAGATGGTCGAGACGCTCGGCCGTTTTCCGCTGCCGATCGAAGTCAATCCGTTCGGCCTGCGCGCCACTGAAATCGCGGTTGCCGCAGCGGCTGAAAAGCTCGGTCTTTCCGGGCCGGTCACATTGAGGATGACGGGCGGCCAGGCTTTTGTTACAGACGGCGGCCATTTTATCCTCGATGCATCTTTTGGCCGCATTCCGGATACAAGAGCGCTTTCGAATGCTCTGCACGCCATTCCGGGCGTGGTCGAGCATGGTCTTTTCATCGGGCTGGCTTCAGCGGCCATCATCGCCGGCGGCGACGGTATCCAAACCGTCCATGCCGCCCGAAAACCAGGGAGTTCTACCGATCATGACGTTGCATAACCGGGTTCGCAGCCTTTCCGTCCTTCTGGCGGCGTCGGCCGTTTTCGCCTTCTCTTCGCCGGCGTTTTCGCAGGATGTCACGGATTCGCACCTGAAGGCCGCCCGCGCGGCGGTCGCTGCGATCCACGCGACCGACCCGTTCGACAACATCCTGCCGCAGGCAGCCGCGGCGCTCGAATCGCAGCTGATCCAGAAGAACCCGGACATGCAGGAACTGATCGGCAAGACGATCAGCGAGAAGGCGCTGGCGCTGGCCTCGCGCCGCGCCGATCTCGAGAAGGAAGCCGCACTCGCCTACGCAAAAGTGTTCTCCGAAAAGGAACTGACCGACATCGCCGCCTTCTACAATTCCGATTCGGGCAAGAAGCTGCTCGATAGCGGCCCGACGGTGACCCGCGAACTGGTCAAGGCAGCCGACATCTGGCAGAACGGCCTCGGCCGCGATCTCGCCCAGCAGGTCGGCGAAACGCTGGCCGCAGCCGCCAAGGCAAAGGCGCAGGCTGCACCTGCCGCGCCCGCCGCCGGAGCCGCCGCTCCGGCCGATGGCGCAGCGCCCGCCGATGGCGCGGCCCCTGCGGACAACAACTGACCCCGCATTTTCAAATGGCCTTGCGGCCTCCCGCGAAAGCCCGGCCTGTCCGGGCTTTTCTTTTGACGGTTTGCGGCCTACCTGTCTGACACATTTCTGAAGCCTGGGAGCCGCGTCATGGCTGGTAACGACTACGATCTTTTCGTCATCGGCGGCGGTTCGGGCGGGGTAAGGGCGGCGCGTGTCGCCGCGGCTCTCGGCAAGCGTGTCGGCATCGCCGAGGAATATCGCTATGGCGGCACCTGCGTCATCCGCGGCTGCGTGCCGAAAAAGCTCTATGTCTATGCCTCGCAATTTCCCGAGCATTTTGCCGACGCCGCCGGCTATGGCTGGACGGTGCCGGAAGCCAGTTTCGACTGGCAGACGCTGGTCGCCAACAAGGATCGCGAGATCAGCCGGCTGGAGGCCATCTACGTCAGGAACGTCGAGGGCGCCGGCGGCGAGACCTTCCATTCGCGCGCCATGATCGTCGATCCGCATGTCGTGCATCTTCTGGGCGAGGATCGCACCGTCACAGCAGACCAGATCCTGATCGCCACCGGCGGCCGCCCGGCGGCGCATCCGGCGCTGCCCGGCCATGAACATTGCATCTTTTCCAACGAGGCTTTCGACCTCAAGGAACTGCCCAAATCTATCATGATCGAGGGCGGCGGCTACATCGCCGTCGAGTTCGCCAACATTTTTCACGGTCTCGGCGTCGACACCACGCTGGTCTATCGCGGCAAGGAGATCCTCAGCCGGTTCGACATGGACCTGCGGCGCATGCTGCACGAGACGATGGAAAAGAAGGGGATAAGGATCCTCTGCCATTCCGTGTCCGAATGGATCCGCAAGCGGCCGGACGGCCGGCTCGACGCGCTCGTTAGCGGCGGCGAGGTGCTGACCGTCGACCAGGTGATGCTGGCTATCGGCCGCATTCCCAACACCGAGAATATGGGCCTGGAAGGCATCGGACTGGAGATGACCAAGACCGGCGCCATCGCCGTCGACCAATATTCCCGCACCAACATCGACAACGTCTGGGCGATCGGCGACGTCACCAACCGCGTGCAGCTGACGCCGGTGGCGATCCATGAGGCGATGTGCTTCATCGAAACCGCCTTCAAGGGAAATCCGACCGCGCCCGATCACGAGACGATCGCGACCGCTGTCTTTTCACAGCCGGAGATCGGCACTGTCGGATTGTCGGAGGACGACGCCGTCAAGCGCTTCCCCGACATCGAGATCTACCGCGCGACATTCCGGCCGATGCGGCACACCCTGTCCGGGCGCGACGAGAAGATGCTGATAAAGCTGGTGGTCGATGGCGCGTCGAAAAAAGTGCTTGGCGCCCACATATTGGGGCCGGATGCAGGCGAGATGGCGCAGCTGCTCGGCATCCCGCTGAAGGCCGGCCTGACCAAGGACGATTTCGACCGTACGATGGCCGTGCATCCGACAGCGGCGGAAGAACTGGTCACCATGTACAAGCCGACCTATCGCGTGAAGGACGGCGTGCGCGTCGATTGACGGCAAATCCGGGTTGAGGAACTCCGCCGCGGCAAGGTCATGCCACGGCGGAGATAGTCGCTACAGCAGCGTGCCGCGCAGGATCACAAGCGCCACCGAAAAATAGATCACCAGCCCGGTGACATCGACCAGCGTGGCGACGAACGGCGCCGATGCGCTGGCAGGGTCGAAGCCGATACGTTTCAAGGCGAACGGCAGCATCGAGCCCGACAGCGAACCGAAGGTGACGATGCCGACCAGTGCAGCCCCCACCGTGGTGGCGATCAGCGGCCAGTGCGGGCCATAATCGTAGAAGCCCATATATTGCCAGAGCGCGATGCGGCAGACGCCGACCACGCCGAGCATGGCGCCCAGCACCAAACCGGTGGGTAGCTCGCGCAGCGCCACCCGCCACCAGTCGCCAAGGCCGATCTCGCGCAGCGCCAGCGCGCGGATGACCAGCGAGGTCGCCTGCGAGCCGGAATTGCCGCCGGAGCTCATGATCAGCGGGATGAACAGCGTCAGCACGATCGCCTTCTCCAGCTCGCCCTCATAGCTCTGCATGGCGTTGGCCGTCAGCATCTCCGAGATGAACAGCGCGCACAGCCAGCCGCCGCGTTTCCTGATCATGGCGAGGAAGCTCATCTTCATGTACGGCTCGTCCAGCGCCTCCATGCCGCCGAAACGGTGCGCGTCCTCGGTCGTCTCCGCGACCATCGTGTCGATGATGTCGTCGATGGTGACGATGCCGAGGATCTTGCCATGGTCGACGACCGGAAGGGCGAGCAGATCGTATTTGGAGATCGTCTGCGCCAGGGTTTCGCGATCGGTCAGCGGGCCGACCGTCACCGGAAGGTGATCCGGCGCCACCGTCATGATCGGATCGTCAGGCTCACCGGTGATCAGCCGGCGCAGGCCCGTCGAGCGCACAAGCAGGTGCGTCTGCGGATCGACGATATAGATCGCGTAGACGGTTTCGCGCGTCCGCTCGACCTTGCGGATGTAGTCGAGCGTCTGCCTGACGGTCCAGTCCGACGGCACGCTGACGAACTCCGTCGTCATGATCGATGCGGCGCTGCCTTCGGGATAGCCGAGGATGGAGAGCAGCGTTGCGCGCAGCGGCGGCGCAAGCCCGCCAAGCAGCTCGGAACGGGCCGGCTCTTCCAGCTCGCGCAGGATGTCGGCAGCACGGTCCACCGACATGGCGGTGAGCAGCTTGCCCGCCTTGGCGCGCGGCAGCGCCTCCATGAGTTCGGACGCGCGGTCGAGTTCCGGCTGGTCGAAGATCTCGACCAGACGTTCGAACGTCACTTCACAGAGCAGTTCCGTCGCGTTCTCTCGAGGCTCCCTGTTGAGGGCCTCGACAATGTCGGCGACGTGATCATTGGCTAGGATACGGGCAATCGCGACGGCTTCGTCGCTTGCCACTGTGGTAAATTCGTTCATGGCTCACTCCTTGCCGTCCGGCAGGACATGAACCATGTGAGGTCACGTCAGGGCGGACGGCTGTTGCGTTCGACTGTGACTGTCGCCAGGCATGGCGCGGTGACCTTTCCGCTTGCGGGTTCGCGTTTTTACTATCTGCAAGCGGGCGCAACATAGGAGCGCGCCTTGCCGTGTCAATCGCGGTGAGGAGGGAAAATGCCGACGAGCGGCCAAGATCGCGAGACTGTGATCGCCGGCCGCCGTTCGCCTCGGCAGACCGGGGTGGAATAACCGTTATTTCTGCTTCAGCCGGCGCGAGAAGCGCAGCCACTTGTCTTCGACCGGCCTTGGGACCGGCCTGGGCTGCACCAGAATGGTGGTGAGTTCGGCGGGCAGGGTCGGAACCAGCGGCTTCTTGGTGGCGACGCCGTCGGCGATCGCGACGATGCTGTGATAGAATTCGCTGCCGCTCATCGATCTCGGCGCAACCGCTTCGTGCATGACGCTGATCACCGTGACATCGGGGCAGTTGTCCTTGATGGCCTGGTGGAAGGCGACCTTGCCGTCGGGGTCGAGCGCGCCGGTCGCCTCGTCAAGGAACAGCAGCCCCGGCTGCTGCAGCACGATGCGAGCCACCACCAGCTTCTGCTTCTGGCCGCCCGACAGCACCTGGTCCCAGCTTTTGCCTTCGCGGCTTTCGTCGGCCATGTGCTCGATGAAGTCGCCAAGCCCGGCCTTGTGCAGCGCCGACGCCACCGGCGCGTCGCCATGGTCGTGCTCGGAGCCCGGCAGGCAGACCAGTTGCTTCAGCGACACAGGCTGCAGCTTGACCTCCTGGGCGGCATAGAAACTCTTCACGCCTTCGGGGAAGACGATGGTGCCGCGGCCATAGGGCCACAGGCCGTTGATCGCCTTGATCAGCGAGGTCTTGCCGCAGCCGGACTCGCCCTTCAGGAAAGTCCATTCGCCGCGCCGGAAGCGCAAATTGGCGGCGCTGAGGAAGGGCGTCGCATCCTCGCCTTGATGCGCCAGTTCGAGCTTCTGGATGGTCAGGCCGAAAACCGGGTTCTGGCTGGTGTAGTGGAAATCGGAGCGGCCGGTCTGGCTGTAGAATTCCTGCGGATGCTGGACATTCTCGATCGCGTTGGCCAGTTCGGTGACACGCTGGCTGTTGGCGCGTAGCGTGGCGATGGCGGGCATGACGTGGATGAACCACGAACACTGGCCGATCAGCGAATTGACCAGCTCGGAGCCGGTAATGTAGCCCTTCAGATCGAGGCGGTTGTGGATGAACGGCACCAGGCCCGGTCCATAGGCGACAATGCGGGCGCCGATGAAATTGTAGATCAGCTCGAACGACATGTAGACGGTGTTGACGATGTTCAGCCGCGTCCAGGTGCCGTCGATATCGACATAGAGCCGGCCATGCATGGTCCTTTGCACGCCTTCGCCCTGAGACGCCGCGACATGGAAGGAGCGGCGCAGGAACGTCGTCAGTTCGCCGCGATAGCTGCCTTCGGCCTTCTGCATCCTGACGTTGAGGCGCTCGAGCAGGCCGCCGAGCTTGACGGCGATCCATGTGTTCAGCGGCACATAGGTGGCGACGGCCAGGAAGGCCAGGATGGCGCTGCCATAGCTGCCGAGGAACTCCAGCCCCTTCACCTCGACGGAGTTTTCGAGCAGCTTCTGGCCGACGAAGAAGAGCGAGGTGGCGACGGCCAGTACGCCCATGGCGAGCCCGATGGCGCCCCCGGTCATGTCCTTGATGGATTCCTGGACACGCTGGTCGATATTGTCGGGGGCCGGTGCGCCGCTGCCGGTCGATGCATGCTGGGCATGGAAATGCGTATGGTTGCCATCCAGCAGCGCTTCATTGAAGCGGCTGTCCAGCCAACCGCGCCATTTGCGGTGCAATGTCGCCGAGACAAGATTGCGGATGCCGGTAAAGCCAGCGTCCTTGAGTACGACCAGCAGCACGAGGACGCCGGCATTGACCAGCAGCGAGCGAAGCGGCGTGGTGTTGGCGGCGTCATGGAAGAAGGCGATCGAATTGACCAGTTCGCCGGAGGCTTCGGCGAACCAGACACCGGCCTTGCTGGACAGCGCCGTGAGCACCGCGATCACCAGCGTCAGCGTCCAGGCTTCCTTCCAGCGGTCGGAAACCCAGTAGGCCCGCATCAGGCCCCAGAAGCTGCGCATCGACGACACCGGCGTCAGAAGCGATCGCCCTGCGGCATCGCGAGGTGTTTTTTCCGGTACTGACTCTTGCGATGGTCTACCGACCCGAATCACGATCCCGCCCAAACCTTTTTTCTTTTGTTACGGATGGTAACACCAATTGATCATTTTCCATTAATTTAAAACCGGGCCGACGGGATTGCCCCGGCAGCCGTTGCCGTGAGGCAACAGATTACACGCTGAAATGTAGCGACAACGGTCGGCAATAATCAGAATATCGATATTGATTTCAGATACTTGATCTTCAATAAAATGCCGTCGATGGAGCTTCCCCTGGGGAAGGCTTTCACACGGTTTCGTGAACTCGAAATCGTGTCGAGCGATCGGTTTTCTCACTGCGGACGGCCCAGAGAGCTCGAAAATTTGCGGTTCGTGACTCGCCAGGAATGCCGTGGTCGTCCTTGCCAGGGGCAGGAAGTGACGGGAGAATCGATCGAGCGGCGCGTTCCGTCTTGTCCGGTCAGCTGAGGGACTGCGTTTGACAATTCATCCGCTTGGGGTTGAACCTTGCCCGCCATCGTCGACACTCATGCATGTCCGGTTCTCCAACAAGGAAGCTCCCAATGCTTGCACGCGCGGCCGCAATCCTGTCCCTCTTCGCCTGGCTGCCCCTCGTACCTTTGGCGCATGCCGGCGCGCAGAGCATCCCGGCCAGCGCCGAAGGCCAGATCGAGTTCAACACGCCGTCCGGCAACATCGGCTGCATCTACACGGCCAAAGGCGGCACCGGCACCTATGAGCCAAAGGATGGCGGCCCGGAGCTGAGTTGCTCGCGCGTCGAGCCGAGCTACGTCACGATTATCCTGGGTCCGAAGGGGCCAGCCACGCTGATCAAGAACCCGGGCGAGCAGGGCTGCTGCAGCGATGTCGACAAGCTTGGCTACGGCAACAGCTGGAGCGCCGGGCCGTTCTCGTGCCAGTCGTCAACCAAGGGACTGACCTGCACCGCCACGAACGGCCATGGATTTTTCATCAGCAAGGCCAAAGCGACGGTGAAGTAACGTTTGCTGCTGTCGCGGAGAGGAGAGGGCGGTCGGCTCAGCCGGCCTTGTCCAGTTCGCCGCGCGCCTTGGCGGCCGCCACCTGGCGAATGGCATCGGCCAGCGTGTCGGCATCCTGTGCGCCCATGACCGCGTATTTGTCCTCGAGCAGGAAGCACGGCACGCCAGAAATGCCCATGCGCGACGCGGTGGCGATCTCGGTGCGCACCGCCTCGACATCGGCCTCGGTCGGCAAAAGCGTGGCGACCACGGACGCATCCATGCCGGCCTCGCGCGCCGCCTCGACCAGCACGGCATGATCGCCAATGTTGGCGCCTTCCTCGAAATTCAGCTGGAACAGCCGGCGCACAAGCCTGTTCTGAATGGCTTCGCCGGCGGCACCTGCCCAGCGGATCAGCCGATGCGCATCCAGCGTGTTCGGCGCCACCTTGATGGCGTCAAAGGCGAACGAGATGCCTTCGATTTCGCCCAGCGGCTCGATGCGGGCGTGAATCTCGCGGATGCGCTGATCACTGCCGAATTTTGCCAGCATGTATTCGCGGCGGTCCTTGCCTTCAGGCGGAATGGTCGGATCGAGCTGGAACGGCCGCCAGCGGACATGCACGTCGACATCGCCGACGGCGGCAATCGCCCTGTCGAGCCGCTTCTGGCCGATGAAGCACCAGGGGCAGACGACATCGGACACCACATCGACGGTGATGGCGTTCAATTCGCTCATCTCGATCTCCTGATCCTCAGTTGGGTTTGCGCCACCATGTTGGGAGCTGATACCCGAATATGGGCGTCTTTTGCGGATGTTCCAGGTAGTTCCAGTAGGCAATCCATTGCTGCGTGTTGTGCTGCATCGGCACCATGTAGTTGCCGGAGATCAGCAGCCGGTCGAGAACGCGAACGGCGGCAACATAATCCTCCTTGGAGCGGGCGCGCAGCATCGCCTCGATCGCCGCGTCCACAGCCGGATCGGCGACGCCTGCGAGATTGAACGAGCCTTCCGTCCTGGCCGCGGCGGAACTCCAGCGCCCGCTCTGCTCGATGCCGGGCGACAACGAATTGTTGAAGCCGCTCGATCCGATCAGGACCTCGAAGTCGAAGCGCTGCTTGCGCGACTGGATCTGGTCGCCGTCGAGGCTGCGAATGGTGAGATCGATGCCGATCTTCTCCAGCGTGCGCTGGTAGATGCCGGCAAGGCGCTCCTCGTCCTGCGACGCGGTCAGGATTTCGAAGCTGAAGGGTTTGCCTTCGGGATCAAGCATCGTTCCATTCTGCACGTGGTAGCCGACATTTTTCAAAACATCGAAGGCTGCCTTCAGCACGCGGCGGTCCTGGCCCGATCCGTCGGTCACCGGCGGCCGCCATGTACCGTCCATGACATCGGCCGGGACGCGGCCGGGGTAGGGCGCCAGAAGCGCTTTCTCCCTGTCGTCGGCCGGATGGCCGATCGCGGAAAGCTCGGAATTCTGCCAGTAACTCATCGTGCGCGTGTATTTGCCGCCGAACAGGTTCTTGTTGGCCCATTCAAAGTCGTAGAGCATGCCGAGCGCGCGCCGCACGACAGGGTTGGCGAATTTCGGCAACCGCGTGTTGAACAGGAAACCGGTCACCACGGGCGGAATGCCGGTGTCGAAGGTTTCGGCGACGACGTCGCCCTTGTGGAAGGCCGGAAAATCGAGATCGCGCTCGCGCTTCACCGGGTCACTGTCGTCGTCGATGGCGCAAAGGCCTTTCTTGAACGCTTCGAGCTTGGCGTTGGCGTTGAGGAAATACTCGATGGTGATCTGGTCGTAATTGTCGAAACCGCGCTTGGCCGGGACGTCCTTGCCCCAGTAGTCCGGGTTGCGCTTGAACACGATGCGCTGGCCGGGCTGCACCTGCGCGATCCTATAAGGGCCGCTGCCGATCACCGGCTTGAGCGTCGTCCTGTCGAAAGTCTCCTTGTCGAAGGCGTGCTTCGGGATGATCGGGGTCAGCGCGATGATCAGCGGGAATTCGCGATCGGCCTTGTCGTTGAAGGTGAAGCGCACGCTGTGATCGCCGGTCTTTTCGAGCTTGGCGACCCTGGCCATGCGATCGCTGTAAGGCGGGCGGCCTTTCTCGGTGTAGACGTCATAGCTGAACAGCACGTCCTCCGGCGTCACCGGCTGACCGTCCGACCATTTGGCCTTCGGATTGAGATGGAATTCGATGCTCTTGCGCTCCGGGTCCATGTCGGCGCTGTCGGCCAACAAACCGTAGAGCGTGAAAGCCTCGTCGGCATTGCGCTGCATCAACGGCTCGAAGACCAGATTGCCGAAGATCGTATCCATCATGCCGCGCGCCGTCGTGCGCAGGCTCTTGAGGATGAAAGGGTTCAGATTGTCGAAGCTGCCGACGACGCAATAGGTGATCGAGCCACCCTTCGGCGCGTCGGGATTGACGTAATCGAAATGCGTATAGCCGGGCGGTAGCGCCGGCTCGCCCTGCATGGCGATAGCGTGCTTCGGCTCCGATGCGGCCGGCTGATGCGAAAGGGCGAGAAACGATATCCCGGTGATCAGCCAAACAACAACGCGGCCCATGACCGTCTCCTTACTGGGTCGGCTTGATGATTCGGTGTGCACCCTAGCATGAGGCGGCTGCGCGCCGGCCAACCGCGCGTTCAACAATTGCTGACGCCGGGCTGGATTCGGCCTCGCTTGCAGTGTAACACGCCCTCCGAAGTCATTCTGTTGCCTCATTTCGGCAACAGGTAGCTGGACCACACGGCACGAAGAAGCCGGTCCCGGGATCATTTGAGAGGAAGTGCACGACATGACGAGCCTGAACAGCAACGCGTACCGCCTGTCGGTCATGGCCGCTGGCGTGGTCGGCTTTCTCGGCGCAGGACTTCCCGCTGCTTCCGCACAGCAGCAACAGCAGATTCCGCAAGGCTGGTTCAAGGCCTGCACCAAGCAGGAAGACGTCGACATCTGCAATGTCCAGAACATCACCACTGCCGGCAACGGCCAGCTGGTCACCGGCGTCAGCCTGATCGAGCTGAAGGGCAAGGTGAACCGCAAGGTGTTCCAGGTGACGGTCCCGACCGGCCGTCTGGTGCCTCCCGGCATCGGCCTGCAGATCGATACCGGCAAGGCGCAGAAGCTCGACTATGTGATCTGCTTCCCGGATCGTTGCGTGGCGGAAGTGCCGCTGACCGATCAGCTCGTCGCCGCGTTCAAGAAGGGCCAGGCGATCACTCTGACCTCCGTCAATTTCCAGAACCAGCCCAATCCGATCAAGGTCGCCCTGCAGGGCTTCAGCGGCGCCTATGACGGACCGGCGCTGCAGCAGTCGGACATCGAGGACCGGCAGAAGAAGCTTCAGGACTTCGTCGCCAAGAACAACCAGGATTTCGCCAAGAAGCTCAAGGAAGAGCAGGACAAGGCGAAGACCGCCAACTGATCGGCCGATATCGCCGAGCCACAAAAAAGCGGGGTCATGCCCCGCTTTTCTTGCGCCCATCTCTCCGCGGGTTAATGCCTCGACTGCCGTTTCGGCTGGTAGCGCCCGTCCGGCTTCTTGTCGAACATCTCCTTGATCTGCGGATGCCGGACCGGCTCCCCCGACTGATCCTCAAGCAAATTCTGCTCGGAGACGTAGGCGATGTACTCGGTCTCCGAATTTTCGGCGAGCAGATGATAGAAAGGCTGATCCTTGTGCGGCCGCACGTCGGCGGGGATGGCTTCGTACCATTCGTCGGTGTTGGCGAATTGCGGATCGACATCGAAAATGATGCCCCTGAATGGAAACAGCCGGTGGCGAACCACCTGTCCGATTGCGAATTTTGCTGTTTTCATCGTACTCACCACTGAATTCCTTGGGCTTATTTGGCGCAGACCGCGCATCAATTCAATCCCGAGGCGCTTGACGCCCTATTAAGCAACGGGCTAGCCCGGCGCCAGGGTTTCGGACCAGCATAAAAATGTCTGACGTCATCGGTCTTGTTCTTCCGTTCTTCGGCTTGATTTTTGTCGGGTTCCTGGTGGCGCGCATCACCAGGCAGCCGCTGGAGGCGCTCGGCTGGATGAACACGTTCATCGTCTATGTCGCGCTGCCGGCACTTTTCTTCCAACTGCTTGCCAAGACGCCGTTCGAAGACCTGACGGAATGGCGCTTCATTTTCGGTTCGGTCGTCTCGACCTTCATGATATTTTCCTTGATGTTCATGGGGTCGGTCCTGACCTCGCGCGGCGAGATAGCGCAATCGACCATCAAGGCGCTCGCGGCCGCCTATGGCAATATCGGCTATATGGGACCGGGGCTGGCATTGCTGGCCTTCGGCGAGGAGGCGGCTGTGCCGGTCGCTTTGATCTTCTGTTTCGAGAACATCATGCATTTCGCCATCGCGCCCATGATGATGGCGCTGTCGGGCGACGACAAGACCACGCCTCTCCGGCTTGCGCTCGGTGTCGTGCGCAAGATCGTGCTGCACCCGTTCATCATCGCAACCGCCCTGGGCGTCGGCGCCGCCTATATCGGCTTTCGACCGCCCGTGCCGGTGGAGCGATTTCTGGAATATCTTTCCCGGGCGGCCGCACCTTGCGCGCTGTTTGCCATGGGCGTCACGCTGGCGCTCAGGCCGCTCAATCGCGTCCCGCACGAGATGGTTCCGATTGCGGCGCTGAAACTGATCCTGCACCCTTTGCTCTGCTATGTCGTGTTGAGCTGGATCGGCAATTTCTCTGAGACATGGGTCTTCTCGGCGGTGCTTCTGGCGGCGTTGCCGACCGCCACCAACGTCTTCGTCATCGCCCAGCAGTATGGCGTCTGGGTACAGCGCGCGTCGGCCAGTGTGCTGATCACAACCTGCCTGTCGGTCGTGACCGTCACCGGGCTGCTCTACCTGATCCGGCACGATATCCTAGCGCCGGACCTGTTTCCCTAACCCGCCGGCAAGCGCGGCAAAACCGCTGCCGGGACGAAGCCCCTCGCGCATGAAAAAAGCCCGAAGCGGCGCGAAGCCACCGAGCACGCCGAGCCCGGCCACGCGGGCCATCTGGGCCGGCAGCATGTCGGAAAGCAGCGACATGTTGAGCAGGTTGACCGCGCCGCTACGCGCCAGAATATCGGGGCGGCGCTTGAAATCGTAGGCCGCAAGCGCCTTGGCTGCGCCCGGGTCGGATCGGTTTTCGCAAGCAATTACAATGAGATCGTCGACGTCCCTGATGCCGAGATTGAGGCCTTGCGCACCAATCGGCGGAAACACATGGGCGGCTTCGCCGACCAGCGCCACCCGATCTCGGGCGAAACGCAGTGGCGTCACCGCCGAAAGCGGATAGATCTGCCGGCCCGGCTCGACCGTCACCCGGCCCAGCATCGACTGCATCTGCTGTTCGACCCGCTGAGAAAGCGTCGCATCGTCCAGTGCGGCAAGGTCGGTCGCGGTCTCGGGCTTGACCACCCAGACCAGGCTGGAGCGATTGCCGGGCAGGGGAACCTGCGTGAACGGACCGGTCTCGGTGTGGAATTCGGTCGAGGTGAAGGCGTGGTCGCCGCTATGGCCGAAATTGAGGACGAGAGCTGCCTGCGGGTAGGACCGGGCCGAGGTCGAGATGCCGGCCGCCTGGCGCGCCGGTGACAACCGCCCATCGGCGGCGACCGCAAGCGCTGCGTCGACCGTGCTGCCGTCTGCCAGGACGGCACGGGCGTGCTCGGCATCGAGATGCCAGTTCGCCACTATCGACATCAGCCGGTCGATGCCGGCATGCGCGGCAACGGCGCTGGCGAGTGCCGGGTTGAGGACGCTGTTGGGAAGGTTCAGCCCGAATTGGTCCTCGTCGATTTCGCTGGCACGGAAGGTGACGACCGGGCTGCGGATCAGCCGGCTGGTGGCGTCGACGATGCGCATCACTTTCAGGGGCGCCGCCTTGGATTTGACGGTTTCGAGCACGCCAAGCCGGTCGAGCACTTTCAAGGCAGGGTTCATTAGGGCCGTCGTGCGGCCGTCGGGGGCAGTGGGCTCCGGCCCGACCAGCGTCACCGGGAAACCTTCGGCGGCAAAACCGAGCGCCGCGATCAGCCCTGCCGGCCCCGTGCCGGCAACCAGTATCCGCGCAGTTTGCTGATGCTCCAAGATCGGCTTCCGGCTTGCAATGCGAGGCCGGTCCACCCGACCTGCCGTTCGATGAGCATATAGGTCAGATCATGCCGCTTGATCAACGCGGCGATTCGGCCCATTCGGATGTCATGACCGGCCAGCAGGACGACTTCAGGCATCTCGACCGCGCCGGCCGCGCCATGGCCGGCATCGCGCGCAATCCCCGCGTCACGGTAAACGTCGTTGTCGCCGCTTGCATCCTGCTTGCCTGGCTGTCTCTTGCGGCGATGGCAATCCGCGGGGCTGAAACAGGGATTGCGGGCGTCGGCGCCCCTGGCGACACGATCCTGCGCAGGCTGCCGCAACTGCCGCTGCCCGATTTCCTGGAACGGTTCTTTGTGCTGTGCCTCTCACCGGTGCCCTTGGACGCAGATCTCGGCTTGCAGGCCGGCGCGCTCGTTTTCATGTGGCTCCTGATGGCGGTCGCGATGATGCTGCCTTCGGCGGCGCCGATGATCCGCACCTATTGCGAAATCACTGACACGGCTCGCATCAAGGGCGAACCGGTCGTTCACCCGCTGGTGCTGGTCGCCGGTTACCTAAGCGTCTGGCTCGCCGCTTCAATGATGTTCGCGGCGCTGACCTTGGCCGCCCATACATTCGCCTCATCAGCCGGGATGCTCGATCCGGTCGCCGGCCTTGCCGGTGCGCTCGCTCTCGTGATTGCCGGCCTCTACCAGTTCAGCGGCCTCAAGGAAGCTTGCCTGAAGAAATGCAAGAACCCGTTCTCGGTCCTGTTTTCGAACTGGAGCGCAAGGTCCCTTAACATCTTTCGGCTCGGTGTCGCGCAAGGTCTGTGGTGTCTCGGCTGCTGCTGGGCCTTGATGCTGGTGATGTTCGCCGTTGGCGTCATGAACATTTTCTGGATGGCGTTGATCGGGCTGTTCACCCTGATCGAAAAACAAACAGCCAGCAGGGTTCCAACCCGGCTGGCCGGTGCGATACTGCTTGTCTGGGCAGCCGCGCTGCTAGTAGTCTCGCTATGAGTGGGGGAAAATCGATGGCAGACCAGAGCTGGGCGATGAAGGGAGAGCTCGTACTCTCCTGCAATTGCACGGTTTTTTGCCCCTGCGTGCTATCGCTTGGCAATCATCCGCCGACCGAAGGCTATTGTCAGACCTGGGCGGGGTTTCGTATCGATGCAGGCCATTTCGGTGAGGTCGATCTGTCCGGCCTCAATCTCGGGCTGATCATGGAAATCCCCGGCTATATGAGCCGCGGCAACTGGACCGCCGGCCTGTTCATCGACAGCCGAGCCTCGGTCTACGCGGTCAAGGCGCTGACCAAGATCTTCACCGGCAAGGCAGGCGGAACCACATCGCTGCTCTCCATCCTCGTCGGCAAATTCCTTGGCGTCGAGCAGGTGCCGATCACCTATGAGACGCGTGACAAGACGCGTATCTTCCAGATACCGAAGATCATCGACGGGGCGGTGACACCCATCCCCGGCAAGGATCGCGACAAGGATACGGTGATCAGCAATTCGGAATACTGGATCGCGCCCGAGATTATCGTGGCAAGGTCTGACAAGAGCAAGATGCGGGCTTTCGGCCGCAACTGGAATTTCGCCGGCCGTTCGGCCGAAATCTGCAAGCTGGATTGGCGGGGCCCGTGAGCAAGAACACAACGGCCCGAAAAGCCGCCAAAAAGATCACGGACCGGATTCCCAGGCCGAAGAAGAAGGTCACCTGGCCACAGGCGAGGGCGTTCTCCGTCCACCTCTTGACCGCCTCGGGGTCATTCCTGGCCTTCCTGTCGCTGGTAGCGGCGAGCGAAGAGCGCTGGACCGCAATGTTCTGGTGGCTCGGGCTGGCATTGTTCGTCGACGGCATCGATGGACCGATCGCGCGCAAGCTCGAGGTCAAGGAGATCCTGCCGACTTGGTCGGGCGAACTGCTCGACAACATCATCGACTACGTGACCTACGTGCTGATCCCGGCCTTCGCCCTCTATCAGCGCGGCTTCATGGGCGAGGGCCTGTCATTCCTGTCGGCGGCGATCATCGTCGTTTCCAGCGCCATCTACTATGCCGACACCGGCATGAAGACGAAGGAGAATTTCTTCAAGGGATTCCCCGTGGTCTGGAACATGGTGGTGTTCACCCTGTTCGTCATCGAGCCCGGACAATGGGTTTCGTTCGCGGTGGTGGTGGTGGCCGGCGTCCTGACTTTCGTGCCGATCAACTTCATCCACCCGGTGCGGGTGGTGCGGCTGCGGCGCATCAACCTTGGGATGACCCTCTTATGGTGCGCTTTCGGCGCGCTCGCCCTGGCCCAGGCGGCACTCGCTGCCTTCTACGATCAGATCGGCGTGCTGGGCGAACAGGTCAGCACCTTCACCAAGATCGGCATTACCATCACCGGGCTTTACCTTGCCTGCATCGGTGGCATCATGCAGTTCTTTCCCAATCTCGGTGCCAAAAAGGCTTGATCAGCCGCTCCCACAGGAAGCCTAGCCCACAGGAAGCCCAGCGATGTCGAAAGCGATCCGCATTCACGCCAATGGCGGCCCGGAAGTTCTGACCTATGAGGACGCTGACCCCGGCCAGCCGGGATCCGGGCAGATCCTGGTCCGGCACACCGCGATCGGCCTCAATTTCATCGATGTCTACCATCGCTCTGGCCTCTACCCGCCGCCTGGCGGCTTCCCGCTCGTGCCAGGCAGCGAAGCTGCCGGCGTGGTGCTGGAGGTCGGCCAGGGCGTCGACTGGCTGAATCCGGGCGATCGCATCGCCTATGCCGTGACGACGGGCGCTTACGCGCAACAGCGCGTCATCGATGCCAGCCGCGTCGTCAAGGTTCCGGATGGCATCAGCGACGAACAGGCCGCGGCGATGATGCTGAAGGGCATGACCGCGGAATATCTGCTGCGCCGGACGTTCAAGGTGAAGGCCGGCGACACGATCCTGTTCCACGCCGCGGCAGGCGGCGTCGGGCTGATCCTCGGCCAATGGGCAAAACATCTCGGCGCCACCGTCATCGGCACCGCCAGCTCGTCCGACAAGATCGAGCTCGCCAGGGCGCATGGTTTCGATCATGTCATCAACTACAAGGAACAGGATTTCGTCGCCGGCGTCGCCGCCATCACCGGCGGCAAAAAATGCGATGTCGTCTATGATTCGGTCGGCAACGACACATTTCCGGCTTCGCTCGACTGCCTGCGGCCGCTTGGCATGTTCGTCAGCTTTGGCCAGTCCTCGGGACCCATACCGCCATTCAGCATGTCATTGCTGGCCCAGAAGGGCTCGCTGTTCGCAACAAGGCCGACACTGTTCGTCTACAACGCAAAACGCGAGGACCTCGACGCTTCTGCCGCCGCCCTGTTCGAGGTCGTGCTCAGCGGCGCGGTCGAGATCAAGATTAACCAGCGCTACGCGCTCAAGGACGCCGGCAAGGCGCATTCCGACCTCGAGGGCCGCAGGACCACAGGGACGACCATTCTCATCCCTTAGTTCGTTCTGCCTTGCTATCCCTTGAATTTCCGCTGAAATTCTTGAAGCTCTTTCAAGACGTGTGCCGCTTTCCGATGAGAGCCGGCCGCGCCTACCATGCCTGCGGGAACACAGAACATGTCTGGCTAACCAGATGGGAGGCACTGTGAGTGCAAATCACGACGGCACGAACCTGCTTGAGGTTCGTGGCCTCACCAAGATATTCGGCACGCTGACGGCGTGCGATCATATCGATCTCGACATCGCCAGGGGTGAGATCCACGCCCTGCTTGGCGAAAACGGCGCCGGCAAGTCGACGCTGGTCAAGATGCTGTTCGGTTCGCTGGAGCCCAATGCCGGCGAGATCTTCTGGAACGGGCAGGCCGTCAGGATTTCCAGTCCCGGCGTCGCGAAAAAACTCGGCATCGGTATGGTATTCCAGCACTTCTCGCTGTTCGAGGCGCTGACCGCGGCCGAAAACATTGCCCTGTCGCTGGACGACGGCTCGCCGATCAACAGCATCGCTGCGAAGGCGAGGGCGCTTTCCTTCAGCTACGGCCTGCCGCTCGATCCTGAATCGCTGGTCGGCGACCTGTCGGTAGGCGAACGCCAACGCATCGAAATCATCCGTTGCCTGTTGCAAACGCCTCAGCTCATCATTCTGGACGAGCCGACCTCGGTGCTGACGCCGCAGGAAGCCGACAAGCTGTTCGAGACGCTGGAGCGCCTGCGTTCGGAAGGCAAATCCATCCTCTACATTTCGCACCGGCTCGAAGAGGTCAAACGCATCTGCGACCGCGCCACCGTGTTGCGCCACGGCAAGGTCGTCGGCCACTGCAATCCGCGCGAGGAAACCGCGTCTTCGCTGGCTCGCATGATGGTCGGCAACGAGGTGCAGGCGGTGGTGCGCGCGCCGGTCGAGGGGATCGCCACGGCGCAGCCGCTGCTCGAGATTCGCAACCTCAGCCGCAAGCCGGCAACGCCGTTCTCGATCCCGCTCAAGGGCATCAACCTGAACGTCCGGGCGGGCGAGGTGATCGGCATCGCTGGTGTCGCCGGCAACGGCCAGGGCGAGTTCTTCGAATCCGTCTCCGGCGAAGTGCCGCAGCAGGATGCATCCTCGGTGCGCATTCGCGGCAAGGACGCAGGCGGCCTCACCATCACCGGGCGCCGACTGCTGGGCGCTGCCTTCGTGCCGGAGGAGCGCCTCGGCCACGGTGCGGCACCGCGCATGAAGCTTTCCGAAAACCTGCTGCTGTCGCGCCATGCCACCGACGGCAAGGCGTTCGTCGGTTCCGGCGGGATGATGAAGAGCGGTGCCATCCAAGCCGCGTCCCAACGCATCATCGAGGCGATGGATGTGCGCAAGAGTGCGCCGGATCCGGAGGCCGCGGCCCTTTCTGGCGGCAATCTGCAGAAATTCATCGTCGGCCGTGAACTCGACCGCCGGCCAAGCGTCATGGTGGTGAACCAGCCGACCTGGGGCGTGGATGCGGGCGCTGCCGCTCATATCCGCCAGGCCTTGATCGAGTTGTCGCGCAGCGGATCGGCGGTGCTGGTGATCAGCCAGGATCTCGACGAGCTGTTCGAGATATCGGATGCGATCGCGGTCATGCACAATGGCGAGCTGTCGAAACCTATGCCGATCGCCGAGGCAACCTTCGAAAAGGTAGGTTTACTGATGGGCGGCGCCGAACCAGGCCACGCCGAACACTCGCTGGAGACGGCATGATGCGCCTCGAACTCGTCAAACGCCTGCAGCGTTCCATGCTGTTTTCGGCCCTGTCGCCGTTCATCGCCTTCGCGCTGACCATCATTGCCGGCGCCGTCATGTTCGCGCTGCTCGGCGTCAATCCGCTGACCGCGTTCAATATCTATTTTATCGAGCCGATCAGCCAGGTCTGGCAGCTACATGAGCTGGCGATCAAGGCAGCGCCGCTCATCCTGATCGCCGTCGGCCTGTCGGTCTGCTACAAGGCCAACATCTGGAACATCGGCGCCGAAGGCCAGTTCATCCTCGGCGGCATTGCCGGTTCGATGATTCCCGTGCTGTTTCCGCAGTTCGAAGGTCCGCTGGTGCTGCCGCTGATGCTGTTGCTCGGCATGGTCGGCGGCGCGGCCTATGCCGCGATCCCGGCTCTGCTCAAGACACGCTTCGGCACCAACGAAATCCTGACCAGCCTGATGCTGGTCTATGTCGCGCAGCTTTTCCTTGACTGGCTGGTGCGCGGACCCTGGCGCGATCCGCAGGGCCATGGTTTCCCGCAGACCATCCAGTTCAACGATTCGGCCGTGTTGCCGGAGCTGATGCCGGATGCCGGGCGAGCAAACTGGGGTTTTGTCTTCGCATTGGTCACCGCGGTGCTGGTCTGGATCCTGATGAGCCGCATGCTGAAAGGTTTTGAGGTGCGCGTGCTGGGCTCAAGCCCGCGGGCAGGGCGCTTCGCCGGCTTCGGCCTCAACCGCATGGTCTTTTTTGCTTTCCTGCTGTCAGGCGCTCTGGCGGGACTCGCCGGCATCTCCGAGGTCTCGGGCGCCATCGGGCAACTGCAGCCTGTCATTTCGCCCGGCTATGGCTTCACCGCCATCATCGTGGCTTTCCTTGGCCGCCTCAACCCGCTCGGCATAGTTGCCGCCGGTCTGGTGCTGGCGCTGACCTATCTCGGCGGCGAAGCGGTGCAGAGCGCGCTCGGCATCTCCGACAAGGTGGCGCGGGTGTTCCAGGGCATGCTGCTGTTCTTCGTGCTCGGCTGCGACACGCTCATCCACTACCGCATTCGCCTGGTCGGCCTGGCGCTGACCAAGCCGGAAGGTGCCGCGAAACTCGAAGCCGCGCCGAAGCTGAAGGAAGCCCGTTGATGGACATCACCGTAAACATCCTTCTGACCATCGCCACGGCGGCAACGCCACTGCTGATCGCAGCAATCGGCGAACTGGTGGTCGAGCGCTCCGGCGTGCTCAATCTCGGCGTCGAGGGCATGATGATCATGGGCGCTGTCGGCGGATTCGGCGCGACCTATCTCACCGGCTCGCCCTGGATCGGCCTTTTGGCGGCAATCGCCATGGGCGCGGTGTTCTCGCTGCTGTTTGCCGTCATGACGCTGTCGCTGGCCACCAACCAGGTGGCGACCGGCCTGTCGCTGACGCTGCTCGGCCTTGGCCTGTCCGGCATGATGGGCACCAGCTTTGTCGGCCAACCCGGCGAAAGGCTGCCCAACCTCTACATTCCCGGCCTGACGGAAATCCCTGTCGTCGGCAGGCTGCTGTTCGGTCAGGACCCGATCTTCTACATTTCGATCGCGCTCACCGCGGCCGTCATGTGGTTCCTGTTCAAGACAAGGACCGGACTGACGCTGCGCTCGATCGGCGACAGCCACACTTCGGCCCATGCGCTGGGCATCCAGGTCATCCGCTATCGCTATCTCGCGGTGATCTTCGGCGGCGCCTGTGCCGGGCTTGCCGGCGGCCATCTGTCGCTGGTCTACACGCCGCAATGGGTCGAGAACATGAGCGCCGGCCGCGGCTGGATCGCGCTGGCGCTGGTGGTGTTCGCCTCTTGGCGGCCATGGCGGGTGCTGGCCGGCGCCTACATCTTCGGCGCGGTGTGGATCGGCCAGCTTCATGCACAGGCTTTTGGCATTCCGGTGCCTTCACAGTTCCTTTCTTCGCTGCCCTATCTGGCAACCATCGTGGTTCTCGTTCTAATCTCGCGCAACAAGCGTCTGACGATGATGAACACGCCGGCTTCCTTGGGGCAGCCATTCGTTCCGGATCGTTGACAATAAAAACAAACGGGAAGCTCCAAGGCTTAACTCAGAGAGGTAACACAATGAAAAAACTGCTTATTGCCCTGATGACCACGACCGCCGCCATGTCGCTGGCAGTGACGGCGGAAGCTGCGGACAAGCTGAAGGCATGCTGGGTCTACACCGGCCCGATCGGCGACTTCGGCTACTCCTACCAGCACGACCAGGGCCGTCTCGATGTGGAGAAGGCGCTCGGTGACAAGGTCGAAACAGCCTATCTCGAAAACGTCTCGGAAGGTCCCGACGCCGACCGAGCTTTCGAGCGCCTGGCGCGCGAAGGCTGCAAGCTCATCTTCGGCACCTCCTTCGGCTTCATGGACCCGGAAGTGAAGGTCGCCAAGAAATTCCCCAAGGTGATGTTCGAGCACGCCACCGGCTACAAGACCGCTGACAATCTCGGCATCTACAATGCGCGTTTCTACGAAGGCCGCTACGTGCTTGGCCAGATCGCCGCCAAGGAATCGAAGGCCGGCGTTGCCGGCTACATCGTTTCCTTCCCGATTCCCGAAGTGGTGATGGGCATCAACTCCTTCATGCTCGGCGCACAGTCGATCAACCCGAACTTCAAAGCCAAGATCGTCTGGGTGAATTCCTGGTTCGATCCGGGCAAGGAAGCCGACGCCGCCAAGGCGCTGTTCGACCAGGGTGCCGACATCATCGTCCAGCACACCGATTCGACCGCTGCCCTGCAAGTGGCCGAGGAGCGGGGCCTGAAGGGCTTTGGGCAGTCATCGGACATGATCAAGTTCGCGCCCAAGGCGCAGCTGACTTCGCTCACCGATGATTGGGGTCCCTATTACATCAGCCGGGTCCAGGCAGCCCTCGACGGCACCTGGAAGCCGGGCAATGTCTGGCTCGGCATCAAGGACGGCGCCGTCAAGCTCGCTCCTTATACCAACATGCCCGACGACGTGAAGGCGATGGCCGAAGCCACCGAAAAGAAGATCGCCGACGGCTGGAATCCCTTCACCGGGCCGATCGCCAAGCAGGACGGCACGCCATGGCTGAAGGATGGCGAAGTCGCCGACGACGGCACGCTGCTCGGCATGAATTTTTATGTGAAGGGCGTCGACGACAAGCTGCCGAAATAACCAGCGCGAGACATGAGACGGAGGGGCGCCGCGAGGCGCCCTTCTTCATTCGGCGGGCTGTGCGCCGGCAGAGGGGCGATGAAACCGCGTTCGTCCGGCATCGACCACACGGCCGAGCCAGAACCTGAGCAACCGCTGTACCGGTCGTTCGCAGGTGCGCCAGATCGCCCACGAAATGAAAAGCATGAGCACGACGCAACCAAGGGCGGCAATCCATTTGCCGACAAGGGGCGTTGCCGCATTGATGGCGAGATAGCCGATCTCCTGATGCAGCAGATAGAGCGGATAGGTCAGCCCGCCCAGCGCCAGGGTGAGCGCCGATGCCCTCACACGGTGGCGCAGCAGCACCGCGCCGATCAGGGCCGCGTGCATGACGGCGTTGGCGAGGACAAGATTGGCCGAGGAGACGGCGATGCCGTAGTGGCCAAGCATCCAGCGCTGCGTCACCGACAGCGTTCCGCAGGAGATCAGGAACGCGGCGGCGAGCAGCAGCAGGGCCGGCACAGAACGGCCATGCGAATGGATGTGGTGGACCAGCACGCCGGCGGCGAAGAACGGGCCGAACTCGGTGAGGAACAGCAGCCTGGCTCCGCCGCTGCCGATGAAGAACTCGTTCAAGGCCGAGATCGCCAGCCAGATGAAGATCAGCTCCAGCTTGCGTTTCTGGAAGAGCCCGGTGAACAGGGCCAAAGTGATCCATCCGTAGAACACCAGTTCAAGCACGATCGACCAGTAGACGCCGTCCATGAAGGGTTGGCCGAAGGCCGGCGCGAACATCGACAGGTTGGCGACATACTGGCTGAAAGAGGCTGGAAGCAACGGTGTGCCGGCAAGGGTGAGAACTGCGAAGGTGATCGTCATGCAGAACAGAAAACCCGGATAGAGGCGAACGAACCGCGCGATCGCAAACTGATCCCAGCTCCGGTTTTCCGCCGACCAGGCAATGACGAAACCGCTGATCAGGAAGAACAGATTGACGCCGAGATAGCCGTAGAGGGCGAACGGTGCGGCAAGCGGATAGCCCTGCGCGAGGTAGCCTTCGGCGGCCGCGCCGCGAAAGAAATAGTGAAAGAACACGACAGCAAGTGCTGCCGCCAGCCTGAGCAAATCCAGCGTCGCGATGTAATTTTGTTCCGCAGATCTGGTGTTCATCCGCATTCCCCCGCATCTCCGGTCCGCAAACCATAGAGCGGATCGCGGCTGAGCGGGTTAAAAGGCTGAACTATCGCCAGAAGTAGTAAATACGGCCCTCAGACCGCCGAACCATAAAGGTCATAGGCGTCGGCGCGGTCGATCTTGACGGTGACGATATCGCCCTGGCGCAAAGGGCGGCGCGATTGGATATGCACCGAGCCATCGATCTCGGGCGCGTCGTATTTGGTGCGGCCCTTTGCCGACGTGCCATGCGCCTCGTCGATCAGCACCGGCAGGCGCTTGCCGACCTTCTTGGCCAGCTGCGTTGCCGAAATCTTCTGCTGGCGCTGCATG